>JBDKGB010000172.1:0-3739 GCA_039798485.1 Bacteroidota bacterium | reverse complement strand
TCACTCGGCAAGACATACACATTTCCTTCCTGAATTTTATCCTCTTTGGAGGTAGTACCGAGGTCAGCCACGTTGATGTAGTTACTTTGAATTTCCACCTGTGCTTTCAAATCGCCTGCTTGTCCGACATAATTCATGATGTTTCCGAACACCCCATTGATGCGCAAGTCTGTCGAACCAATATTCAGGGAGACATTGTCAATACCCGCTTCTTCATCGTTCAAAAACAGGGTTCCATTCATGTGCGCAAAGGTGCGTTTGTCATCTTCCAATTTCAGATTGACATCGTTCATTTTCAAATCTCCCGTGCAATGATCGACTGCATAATAGGCCTTTCCATCCTCCATTTTACGCGTATGTATACCAAAATCAGTAGACATTTTCACTTGACCAGAAACTGCTTGAACAAACGGAAGATTGAATAGAGTATGTACCATTTTCAAGCTCAATACACCATTTGCCTTACCGTTGTATTTCGGTGCATCGAATTGGGTGATCCGCATGTTGGCTTTGAATGGACCAGCGGGTGTTGTGAAATCCAATTCGTTGAGTTGTAAAAACTCTTTGTCTTTACCTCCAATATTGCTGTACTTCCCGGCAACATGAACCTTGCTGATGCGCAATTTCTTTGACGGTTCGCGCAAAGAACCATTGGAAACTCCAAAGTCGCATACAATTTCCGTAGGTGATGTTGTCTTCAGTTCGCCGTGAATAAAGAGATCAAAAAACACATTTCCTGTTCCTTCAAATCGTTTGATGTCCTTGGTTTCACTTTCCACCATGTTGTTGGCGAGGTCTTCCAATTGTACGTCGTCGGCGTGCACTTCAAAGTCCATCGCGTCTTTGGTTACAGCCCCCTTGACACGGAACGGAAGGTTAGCCACATAGATGCGCGCATCAGGGATTTCAACCGTACCCTTCTCGGTGTCTACATCCACATCAATGTCAAAAGATGCTTTTTTATTGGAAATTAACGTAATGTCACCACTTTTCGCTTGACGCACTTGCAACGCACTTGCAGCATGTACCGTGTAGCGCGTATCCGTAAACTTTCCACTCATCGCCAATTGGTGAATGTGTGTTTTGTAGCGCTGACCGGTTGCTTCATTGATGTATTTAAAGCGCAACCCGGAAACATTGATCGCATTCAATTTGATTTCTGCACCGGATGACTTTTCATTCGAAGGCTTAAAAATGGTGTAATTGTCCGCACCAGTAGAATCAATCTTCAATTGCAAAGTTCCTTTTGCCACCTCGATCGATTCAACGGTGTAGTTTTCTCTCCAGATGTCCATTGCATTGAATTTCAATCGGATCTGCTCAGTGTACAACAGGGTATCTCGGTCTGTGGCATTGGCAACAGCATCACGAATAAACACTTGATTTAAATCCACAGAAAGATTCGGGAAGGTTCCCCAAAACGTAAGGTCAACATCAGCTACGGTCACTTTAGTATTGAGGTATTTGTTGGCCTCCTGCACTACTTTTCCGCAGATTTCATCTTTAAAGACGTACAATCCGCCGGAAATTAGGAGCATAATTCCTACGATGATTCCGAAGAACCATAAAGAAAATCGCCCTATTTTACGTCCTATCTGTCTCATTTTGATTGATTCTGACATGTGTTAGATGCCTCCTTCAACGGAGGGTCGGATGAAATTGTTACAAAATGTTTCATTTAATTTCCCTATAACCGAAAACACCGAAATGTTTCACACAATCCACCCCCTACTCTTTTGCACATTGTATTATCTTTGCCTAAAAAAAATCATGCGTTTACTTACTGTCGGCAGCGTTGCCTTTGATGCGATTGAAACACCTTTTGGAAAAACTGATAAAATCATCGGTGGGGCTGGAACATACATTGCTTTATCGTCCTCATTTTTTAACCGCGACCAGCGCATCGTTGCTGTTGTAGGAGATGATTTTCCAATAGAGATGATCGATACCCTGAAGTCTAAAGGTGTTGACACAGAAGGCTTGCAAATTCGACAAGGTGAAAAGACATTTTTCTGGTCGGGACGCTACCACAACGACATGAACTCTCGCGATACGCTTGTCACAGAATTGAATGTGCTTGGCGATTTCGACCCAATCATCCCTGAATCGTATCAAGGTACACCTTACTTGATGTTGGGGAACTTGAGCCCACAGGTTCAAAGCACGGTAATCGAACGCTTGACGACGCGCCCAAAATTGATTGCCATGGATACCATGAATTTCTGGATGGACATTGCGATGGATGATTTGTCAAAGACGATGTCGATGGTTGATTTGTTGATCATTAACGATGAAGAAGCACGACAGTTGTCGAAAGAATATTCTCTGGTAAAAGCTGCGAAAGCCATCCGCGCGATGGGGCCAAAATACTTGATCATCAAAAAAGGTGAACACGGCGCATTGTTGTTTCACGGGGAAAAGGTGTTTTTCGCACCTGCGTTGCCACTGGAAGATGTGTTTGACCCGACGGGTGCAGGCGATACATTTGCCGGAGGATTCATGGGCTACATTGCCGCGACCGACGATACCTCTTTTGAAAATATGAAGCGTGCCATCATCGCTGGTTCTGCCTTGGCTTCATTCTGTGTAGAAAAATTTGGAACAGAGCGTCTTTTGGAAATTACCCGTGAAGATGTTGATGCGCGCATTGAAAAATTTGTAGCCTTGACTGACTTCAATATGGGGCATCACGACTCGATCTAAAAAATACTACCCTTCCCTATTTATCCTTCACCATGGAAATTCAGCAGCTCATAGATGATTTAAAAACACTCGCTTTACAAGAAGATGTTTTGGCGGTAAGTCGCGAAATCAACGAGATTAAATCAAAATTTGACGACCTCCTGCTTGAAATGGAGCGAAAGGATCAAGTGGCAAAATTGGAAGCTGAAGTCAGTGGTGAAGAATACGAACCCGTTGATGTAAAACCACTGAAAGATGAGTTTTACGCATTGTATGCTGCTTACCGTGAGAGCAAAACGGCGGTATTGAAAGCCAAGGAAGCTGAAGAGACTGCAAATTTAAATCAGAAGAAAGCGCTGATTGAGCGTTTGAAGCATACCATTCAAAACGAAGAAAATATTGGTGCTGCCTTTAAAGCATTCAAAGAAATTCACGAGTCGTGGAAAAACGTCGGGGATATTGCCCGCGAAAAAAGAAACGACATTCAACAGGAATATTCGAAGTTGTTGGAGCAATTCAACTACCAGATTGCTATTTACCGCGAACTAAAAGAGCACGACTTGAAGCGAAATCTTCAGCTCAAAGAAGCCATCATTTCTCAGTTGGCAGCCCTTGCGAAAAATGAATCCGTACGCGACCTAGAATCTGCAATAAAAACCCTTCAAAACGAATGGGAAGAAGTTGGGCCTGTACCGAATGAAGAATGGGAGAAATTGAAGGAACAGTATTGGGCAAACGTCCGTACGGTTTACGATCGCATCAATGTGTTTTACGAAGGACGACGAAATGCCCTTGCCGCAAACATTCAGCAGAAACGCGAGTTGCTCGAAAAAGCACGCGAATTGGTGGTGCAAAGCGAAGGACATTCAAGCAGTAAAGCTTGGGAAGATGCCACAGAAAAGCTTCTTGAATTCCAGGAAGAGTGGAAGAACATAGGTTTTGGTTCGCGCAAAGAAAATGAAGAGGTATGGCAAGAATTCCGTGGCGTTTGTGATGTATTCTTCGCACGCAAAAAAGAGTTCTTTGGGAAGATCCAGGAAAAATACGCAGTCATTGC
>JBDKGB010000171.1:0-7028 GCA_039798485.1 Bacteroidota bacterium | reverse complement strand
GCCGAGTTCAACATGTCGCATCAATGCCTTGGTATCGACAGGATTCCGTGCGCCGAATGTAGATGATTTAAGTAAAGTATTTGAATCTACTTCAGGAAACATCAATGTACCGAATCCTGATTTAAAACCTGAGTACACATACAATGGTGAGGTGGGCATCTCGAACCGTTTTTCAGATTGGTTGACGTTTCAAGCGACTGGATATTATACGTTGTACCGCAATGCTTTGACCACTCAAAATTTCACCTATCAAGGACAAGATTCGATCATGTATGGTGGCGTGATGAGTCAAGTGGTTGCAACGACAAATGCAAACAAAGCATATCTTTATGGGTTGGAACTTGCGATGAATGGACAGTTGAACAACAATGTTTCCGTTTACGCGACATTCAACTATACACATGCCCGCATGGTTACTGGAACAACGGCTATTCCTTTGGATCATATTCCACCGGTATTTGGGAAATTTGGAGTACAGTTCACAGAGAAGAAATTCCGTGGAGAGCTTTTTGCAAACTACAGCGGATGGAAACACATCGAGGACTACAATCCATTTGGTGAAGACAACCAAGCGTATGCTTTGCCAACAGGAATGCCTGCTTGGTTTACGGTGAATGCACGTGTTGGCTACCAGTTCTCAAAGAACCTTGGGCTTCAAGTGGCATGTGAAAATATCCTAGATCAAAACTACCGTGTGTTCGCATCGAACATTTCGGCACCAGGACGTAACTTTATCCTTACGCTTCGCGGAAATTTTTAACAAGCAGATAAATTAACGGAAAGGGCTGTCTCTCAGGAGGCAGCCTTTTTTATTGCTTCATCGTCACATATTTTCCATGTGCGGGATGCACAAAAAAGCGATAAGCAATTTCATTTGTTGGTGTTAATGCTGGTTGAAACGTATAAATGTCTGTTTCGCCTGATGGTTGCTGTAAGCTAGCTTTGCGAACGATGATGTCTCTTGATTCAACCATCGTTCCTTTGTCGTACTCAAAGACATACGCCTCATACGTGCTTTTACCCAATCCGTCAAAATTCTTCCATTGAAAGATGCGGCGAGGAACACGGTTCGCAATGGTGTAAAAATCTTTGTAACTCGCGCTCAATACACGGTAATCGATTAAAATGTCTTTGTAGTCTTCAGATGTGATGTTTTCGAAGTTGACAACCAGCGGTGCATAAGGACTCGAAGGGAGTTTGATTGGCGCTGAGAGTTTGTTGGATGCCCCATCGTAATAAAAGAAATAATTGTAGGAACCCATGAATCCTATCTCAGCGCGCTTCGCTGTTTTGTCACTTTCTTTGGCTTCTTCCAGGGCGAATTCCAAACGATTTACTGCAATAATTCCGTCCAACTTTCCGTCACCATCCAACTGTTCGCGGTGAATGGTAAGGGTATATTTTTCTTTCCGAGGAATGGTCAATTGACCTTCCACATGACGACGCACCTTCGTTTCAAAATCCTCGTTCGCTTCGAGCTTATCGTTCACAGGTTTGTCTGCAGTATCGTTCGTTGTTGTGCACGCTGAGGCAAGCAAGAGCATTCCAAAAATCATCATTCGCTTCATAGAACAAAGATAGATGCTTCAAGAAGATGTAGAATCATTATTTTTGATTCATCATGGTCATTCAAGAAAAAAGTTGGACACAAGCACTCGAAAAGGAGATAGAAAAACCTTATTTTATAGAATTAATGCGCGTTGTGGACGCTGAATACAAAAGCAATCCTGGAACAATTTTTCCAGCTCAAAACCAAATTTTTCGCGCTTTAGAACTCTGTCCTTTGTCCAATGTACAAGTGGTTATACTAGGACAAGACCCTTATCCAACTCGGGGACATGCCCACGGGTTGTGTTTCTCGGTGGAAGATTCGGTTCGCCCTTTCCCGAAGAGTTTGCAGAATATTTTCAAAGAAATTGAGCAAGATTTAGGTCTTGCTTATCCGGAAAATGGAAATCTTGAGCGTTGGGCTAAACAGGGGGTTTTGCTGTTAAATTCCGTGTTAACGGTGCAGGAAGGTCAGCCAGAAAGTCATTCGAAGTTGGGGTGGGAGAAGTTTACGGACGCAATTGTAAAAGAACTTGCGATGCATCGAGAAGGGGTTGTGTATCTGCTTTGGGGTAAAAAGGCTGAAGAAAAAGCAAAAGTTGTGAATGCAATAGCGAATTTAGTGCTAACTGCACCCCATCCATCTCCGCTTTCAGCGTACAGAGGATTTCTTGGCTGTGGACATTTTAGTAAAGCGAACAGTTATTTGGAAGGCTTAGGAAGAAAACCGATTGCATGGTAAGGGTAAAAAATCGTTGGATAATCTGTATCTTTGGCCAACATGGAATTGAAGAATGACTTGATCCTCCGTGCAGCGCGAGGAGAGAATATTGAACGGTACCCCGTATGGCTTATGCGTCAGGCGGGTAGAATCTTGCCAGAGTACCGTGCTGTTAGAGCAAAACTATCCGGATTTAAAGAGTTGGTGGAAACACCTGAATTTGCAGCGGAAGTAACCATTCAACCCGTTGACTTGTTGGGTGTTGATGCAGCAATTATCTTTTCCGATATTTTGGTCGTGCCAGAAGCAATGGGCTTGGAATACCAGATGCTAGAAAAGTCTGGGCCATGGTTTGAAAAAACTATCCGTAGTCGGGAAGGACTGATGTATGCCGATGCCAATATTGACGTATACGATCGTTTAGGCTATGTGTTGGATGCCATCAAATTGACAAAAAAGGAACTCAATGGACGGGTGCCACTCATCGGTTTTGCAGGAGCACCTTGGACCATCTTCTGCTACATGGTGGAGGGGAGAGGCTCAAAAACATTTTCAGAATCAAGAAAGCTTTTGTACACCGATCCTGAATTGGCACATGAGTTGCTAGGGCGCATCACGCAAGTGACAATCAGCTATCTGAAAGCACAAATCGAAGCAGGGGCCGACATGGTTCAGGTCTTCGACTCGTGGGCCGGAATATTGGGAACTGAACAATACGCTGAATTTGGATTGAAATACATGGCAATGATTGCTGATGCAATAACGGAAGTTCCGATTACGATTTTTTCGAAAGGAGCACTTACTTCGGTTCCCGCTATTGCTCAATTGAACTGCAATACCGTTGGCTTGGATTGGAATATGGACATCCCAGGAATCCGCAAGTACATCGGTGAAACACGCACGCTTCAAGGCAATTTAGACCCTTGTGCCTTGTATTCAAGCCATTCGGAAGTGGAAAAGAGCACAATAAAAATGCTTGATTCGTTCACAAGTAAAAGACATATTGTAAATTTGGGGCATGGTGTTTATCCTGATATCGACCCAGATAAGGTGAAAACATTCATTAAAACTGTGAAAGACTATGAAATGCGTTAACATGAAAACTGGAAAAATCGCTGCTTCTTTTGTGGCATTATTGGTATGCGGTCAATTGAGCGCTCAATCTGTAAACCTCGTGCCAAATGGTAGCTTTGAAGCCAACGATGGGAAGATCAAATCACTTGGTCAATTGGATAAAGTGACAGGTTGGTTGAGTCCTACAGGCGCGAAGACGGATGCCTTTATCAACAACAAAATCAAGGAGAAAAAGGATAGCTTATACAGCAGTTCTCATCTAAATTCTTTCGGAAGAGAAAAGGCCAAGGAAGGTACAAATTACGTCGGAATTGTGGCCTATTCGTTCAATGACAAGGTGGCACGTACCTATGCCATGGTGAAATTGGATGCTCCGTTGAAAAAAGGTGTGCGTTACTGTGTGACGTTCAATGTCTCATTGGCTGAAGCATCAAAATATGCCTGCAATCAGTTAGGTGCTAATTTCTCGAACAAAGCATTTGCAGTTGATGATCCAAAGGCTTCAATTATTGATGTTGCTCACGTGCAACAACGTGACAACAAAATCATCAATGCTACCTACAACTGGGAGAAAATTTGTGGAGTGTATGAGGCAAAAGGTGGTGAAAAGTACCTTACCATTGGAAATTTCATTAAAAATGAAAATGTAAAAACGGAAACGAATAGAAAACCTAAAGATATGGACGTTGAGGTGGTCGCGGCGGCATACTATTACTTGGATGATGTTTCTGTTGTAATGATGGAGGAAGGTGCAACATGCGCGTGTGCTGGGGATGAGCCGAAAAATGAATATTCTACCACTGTATTCCAAAAGTCTGTGATTGTAAATAGCAAAATGACACCTGCTCAAGTCATTAACGCACAACAAACATTCTTTGCCTTTGGAAAAGCAAACTTTTCACCAGAAGGAAAAGCCATGTTGGATTTGATCGCAACAAAACTAACTGAAAACCCAGCAATGAAACTCGAAATTATCGGACATAGCGATGCCATGGAAGATTCTGTTGGTGTGGAGAAAACTCAGTACTCAGATATGGCTCAAAAACGCATCGATGCAGTAATTGCTTATCTAAAAGGAAAAGGAATTGATCCAAATCGATTGATCGCAGTGCGCAAAGACAATGCTGAACCAAACGATGAAATTTCTGAATCTGATGATGAGGACCTTCGAATGGCAAAGAATCGTCGAGTGACGTTTAAAGCGCTTTAATCGATAGAATAATAGATATTGAAAGTCCACTTCGGTGGACTTTTTTTTTACAATAAACTTTTCAGTGCTTGATGTACTTCATGCGTTGGTAAGCCCACGACATTGTTGTAGGAACCTTCAATGCACTCAATCGCGACATGTCCGATCCATTCTTGAATTCCATACGCCCCTGCCTTGTCAAATGGTTTGAATTCCTTGATGTAGAAATCAATGTCCTCAGCGCTCAACTTTTTAAAATAAACTGTCGTGACAACGGAGAAAGAAGATATTGAGGATTTTGAAGCGATGCAAACCCCTGTGATTACGTTGTGGGACCGTCCAGAAAGTTGACCAAGCATTGCTTTGGCCTCAGCGGCATCTTTTGGTTTGTTCAAGATAAGTTCATCAACAACCACCGTTGTGTCTGCACAAAGCAGTATTTCATCATCTGAAGCATCTTGAAGCAAGGCGTCCAATTTCTTTCTAGCCACAAATTCTGCGACTTTGGTGCAAGGTAAAGACGCTGGGAAAGATTCATCGGTATCTTTAGTGCGCACCTCAAAGGAAAATCCTGCAGCCTGAATTAATTCTTTTCTGCGTGGCGATGCGGAGCCTAAAATGAGTTTCATGAATACAAATAGGCAATGTAAAACGTAGCGAGTACTCCGCAGAGCATCGAGAGTTTAATCAAACCATCATACAGCTTTAAGCGCATTTTCTTCTGAATTAAAATCAAAAAGATAACGGCCAAATTTAAAAATGAGGCAATCGCGAATGGGATAGAAGCCTGAAAAAACGTGGTGTTTTGTATAAGCGTATCCAGCTCTAAAATGGATATCCAGACGAAGAATACCGGTAGAGCAAGCAACAAGGCTATGACAATTTTAAGTGACTTCGATTCGCCGATGACCATGGGCAGCGATTTGACATAAATCAGCTGATCTCCGGCAACATCTTGTGCATCTTTGACGATTTCGCGGGCCATGTTTTGGATAAAAGCGAAGGCTGCAATTAAGTAGATCACCGTATAATCGATATCGGCTCCCCAAGAAAGCGGATCAAATTCGGAATGGGGGTAAGGGGAATAATTGTTCACACGAAAGAATACGATAACCAATATAGGCACAAGCGCAGTCATTGCTGCAATCATTATGTTCCCTACCAAGACCTTGCGTTTGAAGAGCATGCTGTAAAACCAAAGGGTATTGATGGAAATGAGGTGAATGAAGACGAACCAGAGTGTTTGGTATTTAATGCTGAGATAGATAGCAATCGAAAAAGCAATTCCATTCAGAGCCCAATGGGTAACAATGGCCCAACGACGTTTAATGTGCTTCGTAATGATGAGTTTTTCGGGCTTGTTGACGCGGTCGGCCTTTACGTCAAAATAGTCGTTGATGATATTTCCTCCAGCTGCAATCATGACTGTTGAGAGCACGAGAAGAAAGAAATCAACGGCATGGGTGTTGACCATTTCATCGTAATTCACAGCAATGAGGTAGGTGTGTACCCCATACATCGTTAGGACGATAATCAGCAGGTTTACAAGGCGAATTAACTTTAAAAAATGCATCATTTTACAACACGATATTCAGTTCGTCGATTGGATTGATGCGCTGCTTCACGCTCTTTTTCCGTTGCTAATTTACTGATTTCTGCATCACTAATCATTGGCTTGCTTTCTCCATATCCTTTGTGACTTAGTCGATCTGCCGAAATGCCTTTATTTACAAGGTAATCGTATACGGCTTTGGCACGGTCAGCTGAAAGCTTCATATTTTCTTTGTCGTCGCCACGCGTATCGGTGTGTCCTGAAATTTCAATTTTCATGGAAGGGTTTTTCGTCAAGAAATCCAGGAGTTTTTCCAATTCTACATATGATTCTTGACGCAGCGTGGCTTTGGTCAAATCAAAAAATACATTCGCGAGTACAACAGGGAGATCACTTGTGAGTGGGGTCATAGGCACATCCATGTGAATGGCTTCGAGTCCTTCAGGATTGGTCATGTTGAAGTTCTTTGAAAAGAAGGAATAGCCTGGGTATGTGACGTTCAAGGCATATTCACGATTCAAGGGAAGGGACACCATAAATTCACCACTCACCTTATCGGCTTCCGAAAAAATCACTTCTTTTCCAGTCTTTAAATCAATCAACTGAAATTTGCCTGGCAAAGGTTTTTTCGTGGTTACATCAAAAACAATTCCCTCGAAGTATAGGGTTTTTGTGGGTCTAAACTCTTCAGGAAGCTCAAATTTATAGATGTCCAAATCGCCAAATCCTCCTTCACGGTCTGAAGCAAAGAAAGCAATTTCGCCATCAGCAGAAACCAATAATGAGTTCTCATCGAATCGGGTGTTAATGGGAAATCCGAGGTTTTGAGGTGCCGACCACGTTCCTCGATCGGTCATTCGACAAACATAGAGATCAGACCCCCCCATACCAATGTGACCTCGAGAAGCAAAGTACAAGGTTTTTCCATCTGGGTGAATGAGAAC
>JBDKGB010000170.1:0-8406 GCA_039798485.1 Bacteroidota bacterium | reverse complement strand
GGTTGGTACATTGGTCTTCCCAACGCACCGGTCAGATGGCCTGTTCTTGTACTACAAGAAGCAAGTAGCGCACCTGCAAAACCAATTAACAAAAGTCTTTTCATTCTACCTCTTTTTTTTCAACTTCCGGACACCAATTTCAACTATCTACAGGATCAATCAGTATGGTTGTAACGGAACTTACCTAATCGGGGTTACAAATATTGTCATTTTTTTTTATTCTACAACCATCTTGGGTGCGCAGCCTTCGTTACAGGCGGCGGTGGAAGGAAGCAGCAATACTTAACCATAATCTCGTGTGAACCGCGAGAAACACTCGCTAATTTGTTCGTCGTGATGTCATACGAATACCCCACAGTCATGTTTGTAATTGGCATAAACCCAAGCATCAAACCAATCGCATCAACCGTACGGTATGTCAATCCTCCGTACGCCATTCCTCTCCAAAGGTAACGCACATTCAAATCGGCACTAAACTTCACTAAATCTGTTCGCATCAACACCTGCGCATCGATGTCGCCACCAAGTATGTTGGTAAACTTCTTACCTCCCATGATGTAGTAGTGACGTGCCGTTTGATAGGACTGAGCTGCCGATCCGCTTTGAAGCAAGGACTCAGACGCATGTGTTGTCGAAATACCTGCATAATAGTCTTGAGCACCTTTCCAATACAACCCAAAGTTAAGGTCTAAACTCGTTGCCGCAAATCCTGCTGGCAATGTATTATCTAGCGTGGTTGTTGGTGGCACCCAAATTGGCGACATGCCAAAGTTGATGATTCCAACCCCTACTCCAATACCTAAAGTCCCAGCGGAACCAAGTTGCAATGGGTAAGAATAATTCAACAACAAGTTGTTTTGACGAGAAAAACCAATGGCATCGTGAAAGAATGAGATCCCAATTCCTCCAGGGAAAAATCGATTCATGTTCGCCTCGACGTTCAATATCGCAGAATTCGGCGCACCGTTCACTTTATCCCACTGGTTGCGGTACAAAGTTGTCGCACAAATACCTTCATCGATACCCGTTTCTCCTGGATTAAAACTCATTTTGTTAAAAATAAAATGAGTTACAAGAGGGTCTTGTTGTGCATAAATCGATCCGTAAACCGATGAAACACAAGTAAATAGCACAAGTAATATCTTCTTCATAGCAAGATTATTCTCATAAATAGTTTACATGAGACGACACCCTAGGGCGCTCTCAATTGGCGACTAAAATAGTAATTTTTATTTAATTGTGAAATTATTTTCAGCAAAAGACCTTCGTTTGCCTTTCGGAAAACGTTTTTAGATCACGACAATTTCTGGTAGGTCTTCCACCACAAATCGGGAATTTCGTTTTTCATTGCCATCTCATAATCCATTGCATCGCAAGGAACTAAATGGTGGCGTTCGTAGTTACTGCCCTTTTGAGGAGGGTATGGCACCTCCATCCACCAGCGTTCAGAACGGTTGCTTTTGTAGAAAATCAATTCTTCTTTAAAATCATTGATGTGCACGATGAATCGAAGGTAATCTCGCTTGCTACCGATTGGAAAATCTCCTTTGCGCTGTGACACACCGTCCAAGAAATACCAAAGTACTTGCGCCAACAAGGCTGACGCGCTTCCAGCTTCAAATTCTGGATAATAATTGAACACCCCCATCGATGTCAACTTATCGCTAATTCCTGCATATTTCGCGATTTGACAGATTTGATCTGCATAGAACCCGTTTGGCGAGGTATACCAAGGCTCACGCAGCTCAGATCCGCGAATGCTTGAAAAATCGATGGAAAGAATATCTGAATTTCGCAGATGTGGCTCTGCTTTTCTAAAATTTGCATTGTACTCACCGAGGCGACAGATGTCAAAATACAATTTGTCAAACAAATCAAACTCTTCACGTGAAACAAATGGCGCTTGGGCACCGATATTGGCATGATTGAACAAATAGCATGGGCGCTGCATGAGCAGTTGACTCAAATACCCTTCGGCATGAGGCTCTTCTTCTGGACTGCCCAAATCAAGTGAATAGTCAACCGAACAGATATTGACGATTTGTTCCAACGCCGCATACCCTTTGTACATCGAAATGGTCAAATCCTGACTTCCCCCCACCAACAAAGGGATAACACCCAATTTAACACATTCTTCTACAATTTGTGAAACGGCAAAATACGTATCGTTGATGGTTGAGCCTGGCAAGACATCTCCCAGATCGTATAGAGGCATATCCCAGCCAACGCCAAGATTCAGCGTACTCAAAAAATGTCGAAATTGTTCTGGATTATGTGGACATGCCTTTTTATCTCCTCGGTATTCGGGAACATGAAAAATGGCTACACCGCCTTTTTTTAGTTCTGGGAAGCCTGATTGCGTATTGAATGATTGAATGGCACTTCCGATCTGGTTCGCGCGGTAAACTTCTTCGCCATCTAATGGCAACAAATAGATCGAAAGGTCTTTCATTGATTTTTTTTTCAAATCTAACTGAAAGCCATTCGCAACCGAAAGATCACTTAAAAAGTATTAAAGAACAAAAAGTGAATAACTGAAACTTGCGTTTAACCTATTTCTTTTTCGCACCCTTCTTCGGAGCAGTCTTTTGATTTGCAGCGATGTCCAAACACTCTTCAAGCGTCAAGTTTTCTGGAACGGTTCCTTTTGGCAATTTAAAGTTGTCTTTCCCGATTTTAAGGTAGGCACCATAACGTCCGTTCAGCAATTGAACATCCTCACGGCCATCGAATGATTTGATCATTTTATTGGCTTCTTCCACTTGCCTAATGGCAATAATCTCTTTTGCTCTCTCCAAGGTGATTGACATTGGATCTTCGCCTTTTGGAATAGACACAAACAACTTACCGTACTGCACATAAGGTCCAAAACGACCTACATTTGCACGAATCTCTTGCCCTTCAGACTCTCCCAACACACGCGGAAGCTTAAACAATTCGAGCGCATCCTCTAGGGTTACCGTAGAAATGGATTGCTCTTTTCTCAAGGATGCAAATGTTGGTTTTTCGCCATCCACCTGCTCGTCTCCAATTTGAATCATCGGCCCAAAACGACCAATTCTAGCAATCACATTTTTCCCAGACACTGGATGTTGTCCAAGATGTCTTTCACCAGTTACACGGCTTGAATTTTCAAGCGTATCCTCCACATTCTTGTGGAAGGGACTGTAAAAATCGTGAAGCATTTGCGTCCAGCCGATTAGACCATGAGCAATTTCATCAAACTCTTGTTCCACCTTTGCGGTGAATTGATAATCCATGATTTGACCAAAATGTTCTGATAAGAAATCGGTCACCAAGGAGCCAATATCAGTCGGTGACAATTTATTTTTCTCTTTTCCGGTGGTCTCCTTTCGGACTTCGGTTTGGATATTTCCATTTTTCAACGATAGATAGGCGTACTTACGCTCCTCACCATCTCGCTCAAGCTTCTCCACATAACCGCGTTTTTGAATGGATGAGATGGTTGAGGCATAAGTTGATGGACGACCGATTCCCAACTCCTCCATTTTCTTCACCAAGGAAGCTTCAACGTATCGAGCTGGTGGACGTGTAAAACGTTCAATGGATGTGATTTCATTCACAGCAAGATGTTCACCAACCTCAACTGCCGGTAAAAGACCTTCAGTTTGTTCTTCTTCGTTGTCAATGTCCTCCACATTGGATTCCATGTACACGCGCAAAAATCCATCAAATCGGATGACTTCACCTTTTGCCTCAAACTTTCCTGAGACAGCTGGGGAGGTAATCGAAACCGTTGTACGTTCCAACTTTGCAAGCGACATTTGTGAAGCAATGGCACGTTTCCAAATCAAGTCATACAAACGCTCTTCATCTCGCTCTCCTGTGATGCTGTGTGTTCCAAAATCAGTAGGGCGAATAGCCTCGTGTGCCTCTTGAGCGCTTGCACTCTTGGTGGTGTACTTCGTTGGACGGGAATACTCTTCTCCATAAGCACGTAAAATTTCAGCTTTTGACCCTTGAACAGCAGTATCCGATAAATTCACAGAGTCCGTTCTCATGTAAGTAATCTTCCCAGATTCATACAATTTTTGAGCAACAGTCATGGTACGTGTCACGGAAAACCCAAGTTTCAAACTTGCTTCTTGCTGTAGCGTAGATGTGGTAAATGGAGCTGCAGGAGTGCGGGTCGCAGGCTTTGTTTGTACATCTGCAACAGTAAATGTAGCGCCGTTGCAGTTTTCCAAGAAGCTCCTTGACTCCTCCTCCGACTTTAACTGGCTTGAATATTCTGTTTTTAAAACACCTTTCTGAGCTGCAAAAACACCATTGACACGGAAAAAATTGTTTGAGTTGTGCGCATCAATTTCACGTTCACGCTCCACGATCAAACGCACTGCAACGGATTGTACACGACCAGCAGACAAACTTGGACGAACCTTTTTCCACAGCACAGGCGATAGTTCAAAACCAACCAAGCGATCGAGCACACGTCTCGCTTGCTGCGCATCAACAAGTTGCTTGTTAATTTCGCGTGGATTGTCAATGGCTTTTAAAATCGCTGTCTTCGTGATTTCGTTGAAGGTAATTCGTTTTGTTTCTTTTTTCTCAAGTCCCAAAGTCTCGTATAAGTGCCAAGAAATTGCTTCTCCTTCGCGGTCCTCATCCGTCGCGAGCCAAACCGTTTCGGCCTCCTTCGCTAATTTTTTCAACTCTGCAACCAACTGCTTTTTATCAGCTGAAATCTCGTAATTGGGTTCAAAATTATTTTCAACATCGATGGCCATCCCCTTCTTCGCAAGATCTCGGACATGCCCAAAACTCGATTTCACCACAAAATCTTTTCCAAGGTATCCTTCAATTGTTTTGGCTTTTGCGGGTGACTCGACTATTACAAGATTTTTTGCCATCGGTGTGAGTGTGTTTTTTTTAGTTTACTTGAAAATCAGAACAGCAAAGTAAATTCAAATGTTCACAATTTCCAATGACTTTTTTTTGAAGACTTTCTCATATATTATATTTAACCATAGGTTAAAGAAAAATGAAAAAAAATCGAGTCCGTGGTTTCTCTTATTTTTTTTTGTCGCGTTATTATTTAAACTGCCATTTTGACATACATCTCTTTTTCCTTATTTTTGCACCCATTCGACTAATACCAGCAAATGAAACCATCAACCCAAGAAGATAAAATAATTGATGAAGGACGCCAAGGCGAAGCTGTTGAAAGAACAGCTCCTGCGCGTTCGAACGGAAAAAAACTGTACGTCGAAAGTTATGGCTGCCAGATGAATTTTTCAGATAGTGAAGTTGTTGCATCGATTATGACATCCCAAGGATATGAAACGACACGCAATGCCGATGATGCTGATGTTGTATTGATCAACACCTGCTCTATCCGTGAAAATGCGGAGACGCGTGTTCGCAAGCGCTTGGGAGACTTCAAGAAACGCAAAGAAAGTAATCCAGAATTGGTCGTTGGCATCCTGGGCTGTATGGCTGAGCGTCTCAAAAAGAGCTTGTTGGAAGAAGAAAAATTGGTTGACCTTGTTGCTGGTCCTGATGCCTACCGCGACCTACCAAATCTAGTGGACGAAGTGGGAACTGGACAAAAGGCCGTGAATGTATTGTTGTCTCGCGATGAAACGTATGCAGACATTTCACCCGTTCGTTTGGACCAAGGTGGTGTAAGTGCTTTCGTGACAATTATGCGTGGATGCGACAACATGTGTTCCTTCTGCGTTGTGCCATTTACACGTGGACGTGAGCGCTCTAGAGATCCCCATACCATTGTAAATGAATGCAAAGATCTGTTCGCAGCAGGCTACCGCGAGGTAACACTCCTTGGACAAAATGTGGACAGTTATCGCTGGAATTTGAGTTCGAAAGGAGAAATCAAAGATCCAACCCAAGCAACGACAAACTTTGCTCAATTGATGGAAATGGTGGCTTTGGTGTCACCAGATTTACGTGTTCGATTCTCAACCTCGCATCCAAAGGACATGACTGACGATGTGTTGGAAGTGATGGCGAAATATGAAAATATCTGCGAATACATCCACCTACCAGTTCAATCTGGACATACCGATGTACTCCACCGCATGAACCGAGGCTATTCCCGAGAATGGTATTTCGACCGCATTGAAGCCATCCGTAGACTGGTACCCAATTGTGCCATTTCAACGGACATCATCTCTGGATTTTGCGGTGAAACGGAGGAAGAGCACGAAGCAACATTAAGTTTGATGGACCAAGTGCGCTACGAATATGCGTACATGTTTAAATATTCTGAACGTCCGAAAACATTGGCTGAACGTCGTTTTGAGGACGATGTGCCCGAAGATGTGAAAGGTCGCCGCTTGATCGAAATCATTGACAAGCAGAACAGCCATTCGCTTGAAGCCAATCAAAACGACATTGGTCAGGTCTATAAAGTTTTAGTAGAAGGTCCTTCTAGACGTTCTGCCGAACAATACTGTGGAAGAAATGGCCGCAACAGCATGGTTATCTTTGACCGCAATGGGGTTGAGAAAGGACAGTATGTGATGGTAAAAATTACAGATTGTACGTCTGCAACCCTGCTTGGGGAATACATCGAAACATGTCCTCCGGCATAATTTCAGTGCGATGAATTTACAGCAAGTAAAACAACGATTTGGAATCATCGGCAACGCACCTCTGCTGAACCGAGCCCTCGAAGTAGCCATTCAAGTTGCTCCGACGGATATTTCGGTGCTTGTTACTGGTGAAAGTGGAACGGGTAAGGAAATTATCCCTCAGGTCATTCATCATTTGAGTTCGAGAAAACATGGTGAATACATCGCAGTGAACTGCGGTGCGATTCCTGAAGGAACGATTGATTCCGAGTTGTTTGGCCACGAAAAAGGCAGTTTTACTGGCGCTCATGGCAGTCGTCAAGGCTATTTCGAAGTCGCAAATGGTGGAACAATCTTTCTCGATGAAGTAGCTGAACTTCCAATGCAAACACAAGTTCGCTTGTTGCGCGTTTTGGAGACCGGGGAATTTATCCGTGTTGGATCTTCAAAAGTGATTAAAACCAATGTTCGTGTCGTTGCCGCTACCAATGAAAACATGCAGCGTGCCATTGCCTCAGGAAAATTTCGCGAAGATTTGTTCTATCGCCTTAGTACTGTTCCCATTGGACTACCACCGCTTCGTCAGCGCAAAGAAGACATTCATTTATTGTTCAGAAAGTTTGCCAACGATTTTGCCGACAAATACCGAATGCCCGCATTGCGTTTGGATGAGGATGCGGTGACTTTGTTGAACAATTACACTTGGCCTGGAAACATACGGCAATTAAAAAACCTGGTCGAACAAATCTCTGTCATCGAAACGGCTCGAGAAATCAATGCAGCAACGTTCATCCATTACCTGCCCGCGGAAAGTGAAAAACTGCCGACCGTTCTTGGTAGTGAATCGGCTGGTGAAAATTTCTCTGAGCGTGAGTTGATGTACAAGTTCCTTTTCGACATGAAAAAAGACTTGACAGATCTGAAAAAACTTGTGATTGAATTGATTGGCCAAGGAGGAAACGTCACTTTGAATAACGATCAATCAGCGCTGCTGAATCGACTTTACCAAGATGTCAACCCCGGATTTGTTCAGCCGCGTCTGCCTAGTCCTGTCAGCGAGCCGAGTACGATCGCTTTTCATCATGATGAAGAACTTACCGAAGACATCGAAAGTCACGTGGAAGTAGAAGAATCGCTTTCGCTTGAGGACCGTGAAAAGGAGCTCATTCAGAAAGCACTGGAAAAACACCGAGGAAAACGAAAATATGCTGCCGCTGAATTGGGAATTTCAGAACGTACACTTTACCGAAAAATCAAAGAATACAATTTGCCTGATTGATGAAGTTGTTCTCCCTCATAGCGCTTTGTATACTTCTTGCGGGATGTTATCCATCTAGCATTTCGTTTATTGACAATGGTTCAATGAACGAGGCTTGGAAAACATTTACCGTAAAAACCCTAGAAAACCGAGCGCCTAATGCCCCATCTAGTTATCCGGTTACCTTGTCGGAAAAAATAAAAGATGGTGTACAAAATAACACGCGTCTCTCCTTGAACCCCAATCTTGGGAAAGGCGAGGTCAACATCGAAGGGACAATTACCAATTATACAGTGATGCCAATTGCCTTGCAAGAAGGAGACAATGCGGCAAAAAACAGATTAACAGTTACCGTAAATTTCACGATATTCGTCACCCAACCTGAAGTGGAAGAAATGACATTAACAAGTACACGCTTTGTGGATTACGATTCAAAAACAGATTTAGCATCCGTTGAATCCACTTTATTGGAAGAAGTTACGACACAAGTTGTGCAAGATGTCATCAATAAATTACTTTCCAACTGGTAATGTTAAACTTAACGGACATAGCGCAACGCATTGCACATCCTGAAAAATGTGAGATTTCTGATTT
>JBDKGB010000169.1:0-4649 GCA_039798485.1 Bacteroidota bacterium | reverse complement strand
CGTTTTTTCTCGAATGAGAAAGCCGTTGGTTGGAATTCTATGTTTCAGCGGAAAAGTGTGAATCTCAATCAAATTGTCCTCAAAAATCAATTTGGATTCCTTACCGTTCAAGGTGATAAATCTCAAATCGAAATCCAATCGAGCACCCGCAATTTCCAATTGTGAGCGGACAATGCCCTCCAATTGTTCTGGACCGTAAATGGTAATTCCTTTGTCGCGACCCATCAAATGCATCGTACTTAGCAAGCCAACCAAGCCAAAGAAATGGTCGCCGTGTAAATGGGAGATTAGAATGTGTGAGATCCGCTGAAAACGAATGCTATATTTACGGAATTGCATTTGCGTTCCTTCTCCACAATCAATGAGGATGTGACGGTCGTTGCAAACGATGTATTGTGCGGTTGGATTTCGACGAAACGTTGGGACTGCTGCCCCACTGCCGAGTATAGTTACTTCAAAGCTCACTGACGCAACGCTTCCATTGCGGATGCTTGATCGTTTGTAATGGTCAATACACGATCTAGCTGCGCAATTTGAATCAACTTCATGACATTTTCGTTGAGTCCACATAGCGCAAAACGTCCGTTTGTATCTCGGCACAATCTGTTCGCAGACAAGATAGCACTCAAGCCAGATGAATCACAATAACGCGTTTCACTCATGTCTAGTACCATATTGTTCACTCCGTTTTTATTCAGCACCAACAATTCAGACTTCAGTTCTGACGCATTCGAAGCATCCAATTTTTCTACTTTCGTTTTTACGACAGCCTCGTTTTTGTTTTGTGTTGTTTCGAAGTTCATTGCGTTCGTTGTTTAGTCAAAAATAACATTTTTTGATTTAAAGCAATGCAAGCGGAGGACAAATCCCTTCGCAGCGCACTGAATTGCATTATCTTCCAATTTTTGATGCCAGCAAATAAATGACTGCCATGCGCACCGCGACACCATTTTCCACCTGATCTAAAATAATGGACTGGTCGGAATCAGCAACTTCACTTGTAATTTCTACTCCCCGGTTTATTGGACCAGGGTGCATCACGATAATTTTTTTAGACAATGAATCCAAGATTTCTTTTGTCAAGCCAAATTGCATGGAATATTCACGCAATGAGGGGAAGAATTTTATATCTTGTCGCTCAAGCTGAATGCGTAGCATATTGGCTACATCACACCACTCGAGAGCTTTTCTTAAGTTGTGTTCAACCAAAACACCCAATTCATGAATGTACTTCGGGATCAAGGTTGTAGGACCGCACACCATGACTTCGGCACCCAATTTTTGCAAGCAATAAATGTTTGAAAGTGCAACACGTGAATGAAGAATATCACCAACGATGACGACCTTTTTCCCTTCAACAGAACCTAATCGTTCGCGAATGGAAAACGCATCTAAAAGTGCTTGAGTGGGGTGTTCGTGCGTGCCATCTCCAGCGTTTACTACACGTGCATTCACCTTTTCCGATAAAAACTTGGCTGCCCCAGGATTTGGGTGACGCATTACCACCATATCCACCTTCATGGAAAGGATATTGTTCACGGTATCAATGAGCGTTTCACCTTTTTTCACTGAGCTGCCCGAGGCGCTAAAGTTGACGACATCTGCAGACAAGCGTTTTTCCGCAAGTTCAAAAGAAAGGCGTGTGCGTGTTGAATTCTCAAAAAATAAATTGGCAATGGTAATGTCACGAAGTGAAGGAACCTTTTTGATTGGCCGATTGATGACTTCTTTGAAACTATCTGCAGTCTTGAAAATCAATTCAATGTCTTCTCGGGTAAGGTCCCGAATTCCCGTGAGATGATCAACGCTCAGATTATTCATTGGTGTCAGGTGTAAACAATACTACTTTATCTTCTCCTTCAATTTCTTTCCATTCTACAGAAACGCGCTCTTTAGATAAGGTGTCCACGCTTTTTCCGATGTAGTTGGCTTGAATGGGTAAATCTCGATTAAAACGACGATCAACCAAAGTCAACAATTCTACTTTTTTGGGACGACCAAACGCTAACAAGGCATCCAAACCTGCACGAATGGTTCGTCCTGTGAACAAGACATCATCCACTAGAACGACTTGTTTGTTTTCGATGACAAAATCGATGTTTGTCACACTTGGAATAATTGCTTTTTCACGTCGACGAAAATCATCGCGGTAAAACGTGATATCAAGATTACCGCACAAGATTTCCTTTCCGAGGATACGCTCCAATTCAGCTTTCAAGCGCACAAGCACATGAATTCCTCTGGGTTGGAGTCCAATTAGAACGGTGTCGGAAAAATCGTGATGTTGTTCAATGAGTTGATAGCAAAGTCGTTTTATCGTCAGTTCGAAGTGTCTGCTGTTCAGTATGACCTGCTTTTCCATCATGACAAATATACATGCTTTTCTCGTGTTTTCTATTGCGGCATGGATTTTCTTGACCTAAAATATCAACATTTGATTCACAAAAAAAGCGCCTCACAGGGAGACGCTTTTCACAAATCTTTATTTTACATTGTTGACTTAGCGGTTGATCAAAAGGTATTCTACAGCTTTTTCAGCACTCACAAATCCACCACTGATGGAAACATCCGTCACTTTCACTTTTTTCTTCGTTCCCGGCACAACGACTTTCTTTTTGCACGGAACCGCTGTTTTCATCAATACCTCACGTACTTGGGCGGCAGTGAGCTCAGGAAAATATCCACGAATAATGGCACAAACTCCAGCCGTTGCTGGGCAAGCCATACTGGTACCTGAAGCATCTTCGTATTTTCCATCTGGAACAGTTGAATAAATGTCAACCCCTGGTGCAAATAGATCCACTGTTGTCAATCCATAATTTGAAAAATCTGCCAACAATTTGCTGCCTTTTTTTGAAACGCTTGCAGCACCAACTTCAATCCAGTTTGTCGCAATCGTTCCATCCGACAAGCGTCGTGTTGGGTATGAATCTTCAATATCCTTGTCTTTCGCATCATTTCCAGCAGCATGTACCAACAACACATCATTGTCCATCGCATAACGAATGGCCTCATCGACAAGTGCTTTGTCCTGGAAATAGTATTTTCCGAAAGACATATTGATCACCTTAGCACCATTGTCCACCGCATAACGGATGGCATTGGCGACGTCTTTGTCTCGTTCATCTCCGTTTGGCACTGCGCGCAACACCATGATTTGAGCGTTTGCCGCGATGCCATCAATCCCAATTCCATTTCCGCGTTGAGCTGCGATAATTCCTGAAACGTGCGTTCCATGCATGGCGTCTGGTCCTTCATAACGGTTGCATCCGTAGAAACGTTCCGCTCCATTCAAGGGGTCATCTCCAACAACAGATTGACGCAAACTGTCCGTATTCATTCGGTTGTATTTCGCCATGTTCATGTAGGTTTCTGCACCTTCAGTGATCATTCCATCAAGTTCCTTTTCATCGTATGCCAAGAGAATCATCCCAACACGTTTTTGAATGCGTTTTTCGAGATCATCTTTCGGAATGTAAGCTTTATTCGATTTTTTCGAAAATTCACCATTCGATGCATCCTTTACTTTTTGAATATAGCCCGAAAGCATACCCAAGCTCTTTTCTTGCATTTCGATGTCCCCTTGCTCTTTCGCGAAATCTTCCTTCAGTGTCTTGTACACCTTGAATGCTTCTAACTCTTTACCACTCAAATTCGACGTATCTTTTCCGTCAAAGGACTGACGGGCTCTATGGTATAAACGTGCAATTTCCATCGCTTCATGATTGATATCACCGCCGGGACCTCCCAAGAATGACCATCCATGGATGTCATCAATGTATCCGTTTTTATCGTCATCGACACCGTTGTCAGGAATTTCATTTTTATTGGTCCAAATCACACCTTTAAGATCTTCATGATCCACTTCGACACCACTATCAATCACGGCAACAATTACCGTTTGAGGTGTCATACCATTGAGGTATTCGTAGGCTTGGGTGGCCCCTGTTCCAAAGACACCGTCCTTGGCAAAACTTTGCAAGTACCAGTTGATGGGCGCTTTTTGAGCGTTGATCATGCTTGCCCCCGAAAGCAGCAAAGCTGAAGTAATTAGGATTTTTTTCATTACTAGATATTAAGATTTAAGGATATTAAGATTTCAAGATATTAAGACCCTAGACAAGGGACAAAAGACTGGATTGCACTTCGATGCTTATTGAATCAATTCACTCGTAATTCATAACTCGTAACGAGTCATTCATAACTTGCAACTAGCAACTCAAACTAGCCCCCTTTCCTTTTCACACGATAACCTTCTTTCGTCAGTAGATCAATAATTTTATCGCGGAAATTTCCTTGGATGAGTACTTCATTGTCTTTAACAGTGCCACCAACACCGCATTTACTTTTGAGGAGTTTACCAAGTTCCTTGAGATCATCTTCCTTGCCAACAAAACCTTCAATAAGTGTAACCTCTTTTCCACCGCGCTGTTTGCGATCTATAGATACATAAAGCAATTGCTGACCAGTGGGCAATGTTTCAATTTCTTCTTCTTCGTCAAACTGAAAGTTGAAATCTGGATTTGTAGAATACACCACATTTATTTTTTCTTTCTTCTGTTTAGCCATCAGTATTTCTCAATTATCGCTGTTCGTAGATCATCTGAGAGTATCCCATCAGGGGCTTTTCTCAATGCTTCACGCGTCAT
>JBDKGB010000168.1:0-3817 GCA_039798485.1 Bacteroidota bacterium | reverse complement strand
ACACGGTGATTTTTGATGGCCGGAACTTGTTCGACGTGGACGAGATGACAGATAAGGGTTTTTATTACAACTCGATTGGTAGACGAACGATTCAATGATGAACATGAAGGACCAAAAACGCATATTGATTACTGGCGCAGCAGGTTTTTTAGGGTCACACCTCTGTGATCGCTTTGTAAAAGATGGGTACCATGTCATCGGGATGGACAACTTGATCACGGGTCGATTGAAAAATATCGAACACCTGTTCAAAGTGGAAAATTTTGAGTTCTACAACCACGATGTCTCCAAGTTTATTCATGTTCCGGGAAAGTTAGATTACATCCTCCATTTCGCATCACCTGCAAGCCCGATTGATTATTTGAAAATACCGATTCAAACCTTGAAGGTGGGGTCCTTGGGAATTCACAACTGTCTTGGACTGGCCAAGCAGAAAGGTTCGAGAATATTGATTGCTTCAACGTCAGAAGTGTATGGCGACCCTACAGTTCATCCGCAAAATGAAGATTATTGGGGGAACGTAAATCCAGTTGGACCGCGTGGTGTGTACGACGAAGCCAAGCGCTTTCAAGAAGCCATCACCATGGCCTACCACAATTTTCACGGTTTAGAGACACGTATCATTCGCATTTTCAATACTTACGGACCAAGAATGCGCTTGAACGACGGACGCGCTTTACCCGCATTTATTGGTCAGGCACTTCGTGGTGAGGACATCACTGTTTTTGGTGATGGTTCACAAACACGTTCTTTTTGCTACATCGATGACTTAGTGGAAGGAATTGTTCGACTGCTACATAGTGATTATCACATGCCTGTGAATGTCGGCAATCCAGATGAAATTTCCATCCGCGAATTTGCTGAGGAAATTATTCAACTCACCGGTTCTGATCAAAAAATCATTTACAAGGACTTGCCTGTGGATGACCCGAAGCAACGACAACCCGACATTACTCGTGCGAAAGCCATTTTGAACTGGGAGCCGACGGTGAATCGCGCAGAAGGATTGAAAATTACCTACGATTATTTTAAAAGTTTAACCCAAGAAGAGTTGGAGCAAACCGATCACAACGACTTCGATAAATACATTATTCGCTGATGAGTTATTTTGCGCACGAAACAGCCGTGGTCGATGAGGGATGTACCATCGGTGAGGGAACAAAAATTTGGCATTTTTCGCACATCATGCCAGCTTGTGTGATCGGTGAGCGTTGCAACATCGGTCAAAATGTTGTCATCTCTCCGGATGTACATTTGGGAAATAATGTCAAGGTACAAAACAATGTTTCGATCTACACAGGAGTCAATTGTGAAGACGACGTGTTTTTGGGACCGTCCATGGTTTTCACCAATGTTATCAACCCACGCAGTGCGGTAAATCGTCGGGAACAATATTCCAAAACGAACGTAGGAAAAGGGGCGAGCATCGGAGCCAATGCAACCATTGTTTGTGGACACGACATCGGTGCATTTGCCTTTATCGGTGCTGGTGCGGTGGTGACCAAAACAGTTCCCGCTTACGCCCTTGTTGTTGGAAATCCAGCGCGCCAAATTGGTTGGGTGAGTGAATATGGACATCGTTTGGCATTTGACGAAAACGGGCGTGCTACGTGCCACGAAAGTCAGCAAGAATATGAACTAAACGGAAGCGAAGTAACGCGAATTCGTTGATATTGATCGAGATAAAAAGAATATGACAGCAGAAAGTAAAGTACGATTTGTCCTGATTGGTGCCGGACACATTGGCAAGCGACACGCAGAAATGATTCGTCGCGATGAGGAAGGTGAATTGGTGGCCATGGTAGATGTTCGTTCCAAAGAGGAGTGTGGCGTTGCCGATTGGAATGTACCCTTTTTTCACACCTTTGATGAATTGATGGCCTCAGGGCTTGATTTTGATGTGGTCAACGTGTGTACACCCAATGGATTTCATGCCGCGCAAAGTTTGGCTGCACTAAATGCCAAGAAGCATGTTGTTTGTGAAAAACCAATGGGTTTGACCAAAGACAGCTGTGAAAAGGTGATTTTCAAATCATTGCAAGTGTCAAAGCAGGTGTTTTGTGTGATGCAAAACCGCTATTCGCCGCCTTCTGTTTGGATCAAAGATCTAATTGAAAATGAAGTATTGGGTGAAATATTCATGGTACAATTGAACTGCTATTGGAACCGTGATGAACGCTACTACAAGCAAGGAGGATGGAAAGGAACCGAAGAGTTAGATGGTGGGACTTTGTTCACCCAATTTTCGCATTTCATTGACATCATGTACTGGCTTTTTGGCGATATTGACAACATTCAAGGAAAATTTGCAGACTTCACGCATAAAAATTTAACAGATTTTGAAGATTCTGGTTTTGTCAGTTTTGACTTCACAAATGGAGGCATGGGAAGCATCAATTATTCCACATCTGTTGCGACGCAAAACCTTGAAAGTTCGATTACTATCATCGGAAAGAAGGGGAGTGTAAAGATCGGTGGACAGTACATGAATGAGGTTGAAATCTGCAACATTGAGGGCTATGAAATGCCAGAATTGGCACCTACAAATCCAGGAAATGATTACGGAGCATACAAAGGTTCCGCAGCAAATCATAACTTTGTCATCCGAAATGTCATCGAGACATTGAAGGGAAGAACCTCGGCTACTACAAACGCACTAGAAGGCTTAAAAGTCGTCGAGATTATTGAACGAATCTATAAAGTTAGAAATGAGCAATTTAATCTTTGACAGATTAATTCAAAAGGAAACTAAGATCGCTGTAATCGGTCTTGGTTACGTTGGATTACCCATCGCATTGGAGTTTGCGCGTAAAATTAAAGTGGTTGGTTTTGATATCAATCCTGAGCGTGTTGACCTCATGAAGAACAACATTGATCCAAGCAATGAGCTTGAATCAACAGCTTTTGAAGGCTGCGACATCACATTTACCTGTGATTTAAATGATCTCAAGGATGTCACATTCTTTGTAGTTGCTGTGCCTACACCAATTGATGATGCCAATTTGCCAAATTTGAAGCCGCTGCTTGGTGCAAGTGCAACAGTTGGAAAAGTCTTGAAGAAAGGAGACTATGTGGTGTTTGAATCAACGGTATATCCAGGGTGTACAGAAGAAGATTGTATCCCGGTATTGGAAGCTGAAAGTGGTCTCAAGTTCAGAGATGATTTTATGGTGGGCTATTCACCAGAGCGCATCAACCCAGGAGACAAAGAACATACCTTGAGAAATGTCATTAAAGTGGTTTCTGGCTGCTGTGATGTGTCACTCGATCAAATTGCCAAAGTGTACGAACTGGTCGTTGATGCAGGTGTTCACTGTGCACCTTCCATCAAAGTTGCTGAAGCAGCAAAAATCATTGAAAACACGCAACGTGATGTGAACATTGCTCTGATCAATGAGCTTTCGATCATCTTTAACAAGCTAAAAATTAATACGTTCGATGTGCTTGAAGCGGCAGGTACCAAATGGAATTTCTTGAAATTCTCACCAGGTCTTGTTGGTGGACATTGCATTGGTGTAGATCCATATTACCTGACGCACAAGGCGCAGTTGGCGGGATACCATTCGAAAGTGATCACCAGTGGTCGCTATGTGAACGATTCCATGGGCTTCTACATTGCGAAGCAAACGGTAAAGAAAATTATTGCGCGCGGCAAACACATTCAAGACGCTAAGGTATTGGTGATGGGTGCGACGTTCAAAGAGGATGTGAGCGACATTCGCAACTCAAAGGTGATTGATATTGTCTCCGAATTGGTTTCGTTCCAAGTGCATGTTGATTTGATTGATCCACATGCTTCTTCAGACGAAATGACACA
>JBDKGB010000167.1:0-4633 GCA_039798485.1 Bacteroidota bacterium | reverse complement strand
TCGTATACCGCATGGTTAAAAATTATCATGCGCGATCATTATCAACACCTTGAAACATTTTCGCGTTATGAAAGTCTGTCGGAGAGAAACATTTAATGCCGCACACCGCCTCTATGATGCGCGATGGAGCGATGAGAAGAATTTTGAGGTCTTCGGCAAGTGCAGCAATCCAAATTTTCACGGACACAACTACGTCCTAGAAACGTGGGTTGATGGACCTATTGATGAAGATACGGGATACGTCATTGATCTTAAAATGCTCAAGCACCTCATCCGCGATGAAATTACGGAGCGCTTTGACCACAGAAACCTCAACCTCGATTGTCCTGAATTTAAAGACCTAAAGCCATCGGCAGAGAACATTGCTTATGTGATTTGGCATATCCTTCGACCAAAGTTGGATGCAAAATATGGGTTGTCGGTGCGCTTGTGGGAAACAGAAAACAACATCGTTGAATACGCGGGACTATGACCAGTGTTTTTTGGCACCGAAGAGACCTGCGCATTCACGACAACGCTGGATTGTATAAGGCCTTAACGAAAAGTACTTCCGTAGTTCCCGTCTTCATTTTTGACACAAGCATCCTGAAGTTGCTCCCGAAAAATGACCAACGCGTCGTTTTCATTCACCAAGAAATTGCCGCACTCAAAAAACACTACCAACAATTTGGCTCTGATTTGCGGGTAGAATATGGCGATCCTGTTGCAGTGATTCCTGCATTAGCCCATGAACTCAAGGCAGAATGTGTTTACACCAATCGTGATTACGAGCCCTACGCACGACAGCGTGACACACTTATTCACGACACCTTAAAAAATGAGGGCATTCGTTTCGTAGGCGCCAAAGACCATGTCATTTTTGAAAAAGATGAAGTCCTGAAAAACGACGGCGGTCCATATACTGTTTTTACCCCTTACTCGAGAAAATGGAAAGACACCTTGAATCCGTTTTACCTGAAGTCCTACCCCACCGAAAACTATAGCAAATCCTTGAAAGCTTTTCAGCAGAATGAGTTGATTACTTTGGAAGAAATGGGTTTTCAAGCAGATCAAATTTTCGAGTTTCCGCCGAAGGAATTTCCTAGCAAAATCATCGCGAATTATAGCCAAAACCGGGATTTTCCCGCAATCAAGAGCACCAGCAAACTAGGATTGCACTTGCGTTTTGGCACTATTAGCATTCGTGAACTTGCACGAGAAGCAGTTAAATCCAATGAGACCTTTTTGAATGAATTGATTTGGCGTGACTTTTACCAAATGATCATTCATCACTTTCCTCATTCCTCAAAAGATGCGTTTCGATCGCAATACGACCGCATTCCTTGGGAACGCAACGATGCACATTTCAAGGCATGGTGCGAAGGAAAGACAGGGTATCCAATGGTCGATGCAGGGATGCGCGAGTTGAACGCGACAGGATTTATGCACAACCGTGTGCGCATGGTCGTTGCTAGTTTTCTCAGCAAACACCTCCTCCTCGATTGGCGCTTGGGGGAAGCTTATTTTGCAGAAAAATTACTGGATTACGACCTGGCAAGCAATGTGGGCGGTTGGCAGTGGGCGGCAGGCTGTGGATGCGATGCAGCGCCCTATTTTAGAGTCTTCAATCCCCAAAGCCAACAAGAAAAATTCGATAAAGATTTTGTCTATATTCGGCGCTGGATTCCAGAGTTTGGCACATCCGCCTATCCACAACCCATCGTAGAACATTCATTTGCGCGATTGCGTGCGATAGAACGCTATAAAACAACTCTCAATGAGCACTAAATCAGTTTCTGTTGGGGACAACTGTCCTGCCTTCTCTTTGTTAGACCAACATGGTCAGGTTACGAACTCATCGGATCTCATCGGCACCCAGCTCCTTGTGATCTACTTTTATCCAAAGGATGACACACCTGCTTGCACGAAAGAAGCATGTTCCTTTCGCGATAGTCACACCGAATTTTCCGATTTAGGTTGTAAGGTAATTGGGATTTCTTCAGATAGCGTCAGCGCACACTTGAAATTCGCCGAAAAGCACCGTCTCAACTTCACCCTACTGGCGGATGTGAACGGCGCTGTACGCAAGTCTTTTGGTGTTCCACGTGCATTGTTTGGTATTCTTCCCGGTCGTGTGACCTACATCATCGATTTGAACGGTACCGTTCAAGGCATTTTCAACTCCATGACCGATCCGCACGGACATATTACACATGCCTTGGAAACCATAAAATCACTGCAATCTAAGTGATTATCCTTTTCATTTAAACTGACCAAAATCGTTTTTTCTTCGTGCTGAGCGGCGCACTTTTGTGTAAACCACTCCACGATGAAAGGAATAAAAGTCAACATTGAAAAAGCGACACAAGAAAACACAGATTTTCGGCACGTGTTGTACACCTCGAGCCACAGTCAGCTTGTACTGATGCACCTGCAGCCTGGTGAAGACATTGGGCAAGAAGTTCATGAGGCCAACGATCAATTCTTTCGTTTTGAATCAGGTGTAGGCAAATGTATCGTTGATGGGCACGAATATGTCGTTAAGTCAGGCGATGCTCTTTTGGTTCCTGCGGGAGCAATTCACAACATCATCAACCTCGACGATGCTTCATCCCTCAAATTCTATACTTTGTACGCACCAGCGCACCACAAAGATGGCATTCGGAGAAAAACAAAGAAAGAAGCTGAAACCTTTGAGGCACCCTTCGACGGGGCTACCTCAGAACAACCCTTTTATTCGTGATGAAAAATTTCGTCTACAGCAGCAAAACGGAAGGCAAAGATTTCTTCCAGCTTTTTCTTGACGATGATCGGGTGTACCATTTTCCCGAGCACACCAAAAGGCAGTTCGTAGGAGACGATATCCGTCATCTCGACACCCCCTTCTACCGCTTTGAAATGGTGCTCGTGGTGCCAAATAGTATACGGCCCTTTACGTTGTTCATCGACAAAGAACTTCCCCTCCTCGACATGCGTAATCTCTGTAATCCACTTCATCGGGATATTCATTAGTGGGCGAACACGGTATTCGATCATCATGCCTGGGTACATCTTCTCTGCGACTTCCGTCAAGACATCAAATCCCATGTATTTTGGGGTGATGCGCGATAAATTGGCAGGTGAAGAGAAGAAATCCCAACACGTATTGAGATCTGTTCGGACGAATTGGGTGCGCTTGAGTTGATACATTTTTGACTTTTAATGATAACACATAGCGCCATGAAATGTTTAGGATGTAGTTTTGCACTATACAAAGGCCTAAAATCCAATGGAAGAGCAACAACTGAAGCAGCAACTTATCGATTACCTTGCAGCGCGCATAGCACTGAGTACTGCCGACAAAGAAGCGATTTCCGAAGCGTATTCCTTACAGACCTTGAAACGCAAGGAATTTCTTTTCGAGCAGGGAAAAATCTGTCAAACGGAAGCATTTATCTTGAGTGGTACCTTTCGCATTTTTTATTGCGACCAAAAGGGCCTGGAGCATGTATTGTATTTCGCCTTCAAAGATTGGTGGATGGGCGACATGGCCTCGTTCAATACAAACGATCCATCGGCTTTGAGCGCACAAGCATTGGAAAAGAGCCTAATTTTGACCATCGATCCAATCAAAAAAGAAGCCCTGTTCGCAAAGGTCCCTGCCTTAGAACGCTTTTTTCGCTTGATTGTGCAAAAGCATTTGACTGTGCTTCAGAAACGGTTTTTACTCACGGTGAGCGCTACTGCAGCAGAACGTTACCAAGAATTGATCCGTCGGGCTCCAGGGATCGAACAATTGGTGCCGCAGCATCAAATCGCGTCGTATTTGGGAATTCTACCTGAGTCGTTTAGCAGAATGAAAAAACAACTGCACCAGAATCAAAAGTCTTGACCTAGGTCAACGAAACGACGAACCTCACTGCGCTAACTTTGCCAAAAGTTTAACAAGTAAAAGACAAAAAAATGGAAACAAACTGGAACATTGACGCCATGCACAGCGAGATTGGTTTTAAAGTAAAGCACATGATGATTTCGAATGTACGTGGAAAATTCGCGGCATTCAATGCAATTGCAAAAACAGACGGAGACGACTTCAGCTCAGCGAAATTTGATTTTTCTGCAGCGATCAACTCCATCGATACTGGCGTTGCTGACCGCGATGCACACTTGAAATCAGACGATTTCTTCAATGCGGAAAAATTCCCTGAAATGGTTTTTAAAAGCACAGGTATCGAGAAGAAAGACGACGAAAATTTCATCATCAATGGCGAATTGACCATCCGTGATGTAACACAACCGATTGCTTTGACTGCAGAGTTTTCTGGTATCGTTCAGGATCCTTACGGTCAAACAAAAGCTGGACTAAGCGTGAACGGAAAAATCAAACGCAGTGAGTTTGGTTTGTTGTGGAGCGCGGTGACCGAAGCGGGTAAAGTCGTTGTAAGTGATGACATTCACTTGAACTGTGACATGCAATTCGTGAAAGAAGCGTAAGTACAAGTAGTTTAGTAATAGGTAAAGAAAAGCCCCGAAGAACTGATTCTTCGGGGCTTTTTGAGAGTATCCTTAAAAGTGTGTCATCAAAGATATTGATTTATCCGATTTCCAAATTCGCGTCTTAAAGTGCTGAGTATCGAAGGCCAGTTTCTAGCTCTTCGTTTCCATGTTTTTTCAT
>JBDKGB010000166.1:0-13180 GCA_039798485.1 Bacteroidota bacterium | reverse complement strand
GCCTTGGTTTTTTCCCCATTGCGGTTCACCACCATGTGGTCCATGATGTCTAAGGAATCGATGTTGTAATTCAGGGCCTCAAGGATTCGTCCATCGCCAGAATAACGCTCTACGATCAGGTGTTCGCCTTCACTATCTTTTATGGCATACACGCGGTGAAATTGTTCGATGAGTCCATTCTCCACGTCGCGGTACTGATATACCTTCGGAATGCTATCTACGGGATAAAAGTAGGCGAAGTAAGGGTGAACAGATCGCGATTCAGAGGCATCGTTACAGGCCGTCAAAAGACAAAACAATAATGCCAGGCTGCCTAGTACATACTTCATTACGACATTTTTAAAAATGAAACTTCTTTTTCAGTTAGGTGGCGATACATCCCACGTGGAAGATCTTTTTTTGTTAATCCAGCAAATTGAACACGGTCAAGCTTTACAACATCGTAGCCCAACGATTCAAACATACGACGAACGACGCGGTTTTTTCCAGAATGCAATTCGACACCTACCTCACGGCTATTGCCTTCTTTCACATATTCTGCGGCATCAAAATTCGTTCTTCCGTCATCGAGATCAACGCCTTTCAACAATTGTTGCAGGTGCTCTCGACTCACTGGCTTGTTCAATTCAACATGGTAAATCTTCAAGGCGCGGTGCTGTGGATGTGTCAATTTCTTAGCCATGTCTCCATCGTTGGTGAAGAGCAAAAGACCTGTGGTTTCGCGGTCAAGTCGTCCAACTGGATACACACGTTCGCGACATGCTTTTCGCACCAAGCCCATCACCGTTTTACGTCCGAGTGGATCATCCATTGTGGTGATGAACCCTTTCGGTTTATTTAAGAGCACATAGCGTTTGGTCTCGGCATTGATGGTTTCGCCATCGTAGCGCACCACATCACCTGGTTTAATTTTATAGCCAAGTTCAGTAACAATTTCTCCATTGATGGACACCACACCCGTTTGAATAAGGACATCGGCCTCGCGGCGTGAACAAATACCCGCATTGGATAGGTATTTATTCAAGCGGATTTCATCTTCATTGAACGACGGCAATGGATCGCCCTTTTTCACTTTTTCTTTGAAATCGATGTACTTGCGTTTGTCACGCGCAGAAACCTCTTTTTCACCGGGTTGGGCAGTTGATTTTTTGGCTGGTGCATCTTTAGCTGGCCGCGTGGGTTTTGCATTTTTTGCACTTGCAGCAGATTTTCCTTTGGCACTTGCCGCAGGCGCTCCTTTTTTCGGAGCTGCGGGGAATGGTTTACGGGTTTTCCCTGAAACCGTTTTTTTTGTGTTCATCACGAGCAGAATTTAGGGACAAAGATAGGCGAAAAAGCGCAGATTCACGCCATTGGATAAAAAGCGTCCTCAATGTGCTCGATATCTGTGCGAAAAGAATTGTGCACAATCGACACGACATCGAAGCGAGTTTCCTCCTCTACATTGTTTCTGGTGAGGTAATCGTGTGCCACGCGAACGATTTGTTTTTGCTTCGTGCGCGTAACGGCCCGCCAAGGTTCACCAATCTCAGCAGTGACGCGCGTTTTCACCTCAACAACGACAATCTTTCCGTCGTAAAATGCAATGAGATCCACCTCCCATTTCATGAATTTTACATTTTTCGCTAGGATTTTATACCCTTTGTTTTGCAGATAGGTGGCTGCGAGCGCTTCTCCGTAGATGCCCAATTCTTGGTGGTTCATGAATGCTGTTTATTTTAGTATAAGTTACAAAAAACAACAATGATAAAACGTGGAGATATAGCGGAAATATTCATGAATCGCGCCTTGTTTCCGTATTCATGATAAGCGCAGAGGCGCAGAAAACTGATTGAACGGCTTGTAACATTTCGTTGTTTCGAAGGTATCTGTATACAAAACCTCTGCGCCACTGTGGTTGGTGGCAAGCTGCTTTTCTTTCTTCAACAATGTCTAAGTCATTGACAAGCCAACTGAAGAAGGCACTCCAGCATGTTTCCCTTCTCAAGGCATTTGATATCAACAGGCCGTGAATCCATACGCTGAAATTCAATCAAATCGCCAGTTGCAACACGCTCCCCATTGATCTCAAAAATGCCATCATTGACAAAAACAAAACGCCAAGATTCTTGGGCCTTAAGCGTAATTTCTTCTTCAGACATCAATGCATGATGAATCACCGTCGCCGCGGTTTGCGAGTTAAAAATCACATTAAAATCCTGTACTTTTCCTTTGCTTCTTGTGGTCCATGCACCATCAAATTGATCTTGCTCAAAGGGCTCTAATTCCTTGGTGTATCTTCCCTCATGGATCAATGTAAGTTTCCCTTTTAACGGCAGAAGTATCCGCGTCAATCCTGAAAAATCAGAAAAGGTAGTTTCCTCTGCTTCCACTGTGGCGGTGCTGATCCTGAAAATAAAATCTCGGGTTTGAAAATTGCCGTCATAAGGATAAACAAAAAGCTCTGTGCTGGTGCCATTTGCCCATGAAACGGTTTTTGATGGATCGAAAGGATGAATCTGCATACATGTTCTGAATGAAGCTTGAAGGTATACAATTCTTTCGTTCGTTGAACGTAGCAGCACCCAAGGTGTAATTTGTTGCCGATGAAATGGTTTGCCTTTATTTTCAGTTTAACACTGCTGACGTCTTCGCACTGTCAAGAACAAATTCTACTCTTGGGAAACACCAAACAACTGTGTTTTTCGGATTCAACAATTCAATTTGTTTTTGCAGAAACTTTACCTAAAGAGACCTCAACATTCCGAACAATCATGGTGTTTTCTTCTGCTCATTCGCGTCTTTCATCTGCCGATATCGATCACATCTTAGACTTTGTAAGCGCTGGCGGAGGATTGTACATTGGCAACGAAAACTGGCCCTTACAAGCTGAAGGAAGCGTGTTGACAGAGCGACTTTACAGCAAATCTGTCTGGACAGCACCTGAAAGCGCGAAAAAAGAAATCAGCAACATGGGTATATTTCGTGAGATTGAGGATTTTCCTCCTGGATCAACTCCAGTTGTATTTCCACTAGATTTTCAATTGCAGGTTGAGGTGTGGTACAATGATGAGCCTTTAATACTTTCTGGAAAATTGGGCAAAGGAAACCTTCTGATTGATGGAGGATACTCCCGATTTTACTGCAACTCCCTGGGCGAATTTGAAAAAGAAGTGTTGACCATTGTGTTGAACTTTCTACAAGGAACTTAAATTTCCCCCATCAATTCAAGCGTTTCTTTGGCAGCTGCTTGCTCTGCCATTTTTTTTGTTGTGCCAATTCCACGTCCATAGTTTGTTTCATTGATGCGAACAACAATCGTATAGCGCCAATTTCCACCTACATTCTCTTCAGAAACAACGTCGAATTCCAACTTGAGTCGTTTTTTCTGGCTCCAGATAAACAGTTTAGATTTGAAATCAATTTCCTCTTCCAAAATTCGATTCAAATCTACATAGCGACGGAACACATGGTGCTCAATGCTCTTCTTTACCGCTACATATCCACCATCCAGATAAATCGCGCCCATAATGGCCTCGAATGCATTTCCCTCAACGGTGGCAAGGTTGATGGTTCGTCCTTTGTGGTAGCGAATCACTGTCCTCAGTTCCATAAGTTCGCCTATTTCGCCCAGCGTTTTTCGGCTTACCACCTTCGATTTGATCTTCGTGAGGTATCCTTCATCTTCTGACGGGAAGCGTTGGTACAAATAATCTGCAATTACAGCATCAAGAATCGCATCACCTAAAAATTCAAGGCGTTCATTGGAAATGTCATTGTCTGAATTTGACAAAGAGCGGTGAGTCAAAGCCTGCTCAAAATGAGCAATATTGGTTGGTCGATAGCCAAAACGGGTGAGTATGAACCGTATCAGTTCAAGTTCGTCGCTCGTGCGTTTCTTTCGAAAAAAGGGGAACTTCAAGGTACTAACCTACGAATTTCTTCACGATCACACTCGTGTTATGTCCGCCAAAACCAAAGGTATTTGACAGCGCCACATTGACAACACGTTTTTGTGCGGTATTGAATGTGAAGTTCAGACGATTATCCAATTCGGGATCATCGGTGAAATGGTTGATTGTTGGCGGAATGATGTCGTTCTTCACGGCAAGCACGCACGCAATCGCTTCGATGGCACCTGCAGCACCTAGTAGGTGACCTGTCATCGATTTTGTTGAGCTGATGTTCAAGTTGTAGGCATGATCACCGAAAACATTTTGAATGGCTTTCACCTCAGCAATATCTCCGAGTGGTGTAGATGTACCGTGCACATTGACATAATCGATTGCCGATGGATCAATACCAGCATCCTCGAGCGCAGCAATCATGGTGTTACGGGCGCCAATACCTTCTGGATGTGGTGCCGTAATGTGATAGGCATCACCTGACATTCCTCCACCGATAACTTCCGCATAGATTTTTGCACCACGACGAATGGCATGCTCATACTCCTCAAGAATAAGTGCTCCTGAACCTTCACCAAGAACAAAACCGTCTCGATCCACATCAAATGGTCGGGAAGCTGTTTCAGGAGAATCGTTTCGGGTAGACAAGGCTTTCAATGCATTGAAACCTCCCATCCCCATTTCGTTTACACACGATTCAGAACCACCAGTAACGATGGCATCTGCCTTTCCGAGACGAATAAGGTTGAAGGCATCGATGATTGCATTTGTTGACGATGCACAAGCAGAAACAGTAACATAATTTGGCCCACGAAGACCGAATTTGATCGAAATGTGTCCTGCCGCGATGTCGGCAATCATCTTTGGGATAAAGAATGGATTGAAACGCGGTGTACCGTCACCGGCGAAGAAATTTTGCGCTTCATCCTGAAATGTTTTGAGTCCACCAATCCCTGATCCCCAGATTACTCCGATGCGATCGTGGTTGGCATCTGACTCCATCAATCCAGAATCCGCCATGGCTTCAGAGGCTGAAACCATAGCGAATTGTGAAAATTGATCTAATTTCCTTGCTTCTTTTTTGTCCATAAAGTCTTCAATATTGAAGTTCTTTACTTCACAAGCAAAGTGCGTTTTGAACAACGAGGCATCAAACTGTTGAATGGGCGCTGCACCACTTTTACCACTAATCAATGCATCCCAATATTCATTGAGCGTATTACCAATGGGCGTTAAGGCACCGAGACCCGTTACGACAACTCGTTTTAATTCCATGAGGAACCTAATTGTTCAATAAATTGTGCTAGGAATTAGTTAGCGTGCTCCTCAATATAAGAGATCGCGTCACCTACCGTTTGAATGTTCTCAGCTTGATCGTCTGGAATAGCAATGTTGAATTCTTTCTCGAATTCCATAATCAACTCAACAGTGTCGAGTGAATCTGCTCCTAGATCGTTTGTGAAAGACGCTTCATGCGTTACTTCACTTTCTTCAACACCTAGTTTATCTACGATGATAGATATTACTTTTGATTTGATGTCTGACATTAGTTCTCTTTTTAAAGTTTTGAAGGTGCAAAGAAAAAAACATTGTGTTAAAAAACCAAATAAAAGCACATAATCTTATGAGCAATCGTTTTTTGGAAACTATTGCTGAAAATGGATTTCACTATTTTCCTTCTTAAAGCCAACCTCATAAAATTCAGTTACCTCGTAAATTCGAGCGACAATTCAAGCGAATAAGAATCGAAATCTTCGTGCAGTTCTTCTTACCTTTGTGGCATGAAAAAGCACCGCATTGCATTGTTCGTGTCTGGAGCAGGAAGCAACGCATTGAATATCGCCAAGTACTTCAATGAACATCCAACGATTGCTGTTGGCCTTTTACTCAGCAATAATGCGTCATCACCCGTGCTCATCGATTGTGAGAAAATGAAGATTCCCAGTGTCATCGTAAGCAATTCTGAGGCGGCGGATGGAGCTCATTTGTTGGCTATTTGTCACGAACATCAGATTGATACCATCATTTTAGCAGGTTACCTGCGCTTGATTCCATTGCCTTTTATCCAAGCATTTTCAAACCGAATCATCAATATTCACCCGGCTTTATTGCCAAAATTTGGTGGGAAAGGGATGTACGGCGATCGGGTACACGAAGCCGTATTGGCAAACAAGTCTATAGAAAGTGGAATTACCATTCACTTGGTGAACGAACATTTTGATGAGGGGCGAAAGCTTGCGCAGTTTTATTGCGGCGTTGATGCCACAGACACAGTTGAGTCATTGCGAAAGAAAGTGCAGCAATTGGAGCATGCCTATTATCCTTTGGTCATAGAACAAACGCTCAACCTCGAACACCATGTTTGATTTTTTCAAAGATTTCAATTGGACAGAATTGTTCAAAGCCTCAACGGTATTGTTTGCCGTGATTGACATTGTTGGATCGGTTCCGATCATCATTAAGTTGAAGGAAACATCTGGTTCCATTCATGAGGGACGCACAAGTATTGTTTCCATGGGGATTATGATTGGCTTCTTGATTCTCGGGGAAAATATCTTGAAATTATTTGGGGTTACGATAGAATCTTTTGCCGTTGCTGGTGCATTCATCTTGTTTGCAATGGCCTTGGAAATGATTTTAGGTATTCGGGTGTTTCGGGATGAAGTTTCGGGAAAAACAGCAAGCATTGTGCCCTTAGCCTTTCCAATCATAGCTGGCGCCGGAACGCTCACTACCTTGATTTCACTGAAGGCTGAATTCGCACAAATCAATATTATTCTTGCTATCCTCATCAATGTTATCATTGTCTATGCCGTGTTGCGTTTGACCAACAAAATCGAAAAGCTCCTCGGCGAAGGTGGGATAGCCATCATCAAAAAGGTTTTCGGAATCATCCTATTGGCCATTGCCATTAAGTTGTTTACAGGCAATCTTTCAGCGCTTATATAAGCGATTCGCATCCATAGCCCCGAGCTGAAAAACCCAGGGCTTGAGGTAGAATGCTTGAGGTAATTTCCTCACTAAGGTTGGAGTTTGATTCTTTATTCCTTCATCATCCGTTTCGTGTCGATGACCTGTGCATCAGCAACCAAGGCATAGGTGTAAGTGCCCGATGAAAGGTCTTGAGCAAACACACTTACATGTCCGTCGCCTCTGCCCGTCACCTCCATGGTATTGACAAGTTTTCCAGCGGCGTCATAAAAATGAAGCTGTGCCTTAACCACAGATGTTGGGATGAAATAGCGAATTACTGTCGATTCAGCGAATGGATTCGGAACATTTTGGTCGAGCACTACGGACTTGCTGTCTGACAATCCAATGATTTGTGTGTTGGCTAAGCCATTGGTCACATGAACAGGCAATGCAGATTGATCCGAACACAACCCAGGGATAAGCGTTGAAAGGCAGTTCTCCAAAAGGTCGAGTCGATTTGTCAATACGCCAACCATAGTTTCAAGGGAGTCAATCCGATTGGTCAACAAACCATTCTGGACTGTTTTTTTCTGCAAATCGGACAACATCAAAGGAACAAGTTGTGACATATCCACCACTTTATAAGTAAATGCAGCCGATGTTTCAACACCTGACGTATCGAACATGGCTGGGTGTGTTACTTCACGTACAATCGATGGAAGCACTTGTTCGACTTGCTGCGCAAGGACGCCGTATCGAATTCCCTTTGGAAGATTTAATTGTTGGGCATTCCCTGTCTGTTTGTAGTTGAATGACACGGTTTCAAGTTGCATCAATACAGAATCTGTGTTTGCAAGGGCTTGAATACTGTCCTTGAAAGTTTGATCGGACGCTCCCCAGAGTGAGCCTCCAGAAGTCAGCACCGCGCCGGCAAAATAGCCAGCATAGGCTTGACCATAATAGGTATCAGGAACATTTGCTTCGCCGTAAACACCAATGGACATAGCTCCTCCGGCACCACTTCGAAACATCCCTCCAATATTTTGTTTCACGCATCCATCTGCCTCCGCACGCACCCCAACATTCTCAAAATAGGTGGTACCCGATGCGCCGAAATCTCCCCCATAATTTAAGCTTGATGTGATACTGCTGCTCGCCAAAGCGCGCACACCCGTTGTATAATTGCTTCCACTTTGTGCCAAAGCAAATAGGCCATGGACGCGCTGCCCCAATAATGCGTAGCTGTATGCACCATAGAGTTGATTGGCATTTGAGGCATAGGACTTAACGCCAGTTCGTGTTGGTATATTCACCCCATTGTACGCATAGGAGCGCACAAATATTCCCGTGGACAGGTTGTCGTTGCTGACGGAAAGTCGTGCCGATGGGTTGTATGAATTCCCACCAACGGTCATGGTATTGCTTGCATTTACACCTGTATTGAAGAGGATTTTGTACGCATCCATCGGGATTTGAGTGTCATGATTCAGTGCTTGAGTTCCCCACTCGATTTGGTTGTTTGCATTGATCCACGCGCCGTTAGCTGCAGACGTGATCGCGTTGGACGGTAAGGGCAAGCCCCACGTGCCATTTCCCAAGAGCACTTGATTTGGGTTCCCTGTAAAGTCGAGCCTTTTGACCGACAAATCCGAATTGGTGCCATTTGGAGTTCCAATAAATAATGCTGCTCCTGTTCCTGATGGAACATTCCGAATGCGCAAATCACCATTCACATCAAGTGCTGCGCTAGGCGCGTTGATGAGGTTGATTCCCACTCGGCCATTTACAGGAGTAATGAGGAAGTGTCCCGCTGCAGTAGTGTAAAAATCCGTGTAGGTATCGTAGTTGTAGGACAGGCGAAATTGCCAGGTATTGTCACAAACTTCAAGTCGTCGATTGGCATTCACCACGTTACCGCCAAGTAGGTCTGTTTGCTGTCCGATGCGCCAAAAATTGTTCGTTCCTACAACGGCAGTTAGCTGCCCGAGGCGTGCAAATTTGTAAACCCCATTCTGGTTGGTTGTATTGAAATATAGCCCTTTGTAGTTTCCGAGCAATTCGAAGCGTTCTGACTGAGCGCTGAGCTGACCCATTTCACCAAATACGATATGACTTTCATTGCCGCCAGAGTTTTTACTTGTAAACAAATCCAAATGTGAACTATTGCCCGATGTTGGGTCAAATATTCGAATCCCATTCCCGTAATTTGCTCCTTGCCCTGTGGAACCTTGTGAGGTTAAAAACTCATCTCGGGTGAAGGTCAAGAGCTTTTTGGAATCGGTATATACGAAGATATCCGAATTGAAAAAAGTACCAAAAATATTGTTTGATCCTGCTGGGCCGTTGTTGAAATTTCCTCCTCGGTCCCACGCATATTTACCAATGTTTGGAGAATTTCCATTTGACTCTGGATAGCCTGTAGGGTTTGATGGTTGTTGTGCGATGGCTATGGAATTGAATAGCAAAGCACCGCAGAATAATTCATTTTTCATGTGTTAAAGTTTTGCGCTTCAACAGTGGTAAAAAACAAATGCGAAATGGTAGGTACGGACGAGCTATGTAGTACAGATGAATCGCTGGCTATACGTTCTGTGTTTACATATATAGAAATTCTTCGAGTGGCTTTTTACAACTGAAGTGAGTTGATGTAAGAGTAGTCATTGTGGTTGTTTGGCCAACGAAGCCGGTACATCTGTGCCACATCCCGCTGCCAGATATTCCAAGAAAATGAATGAATTGATGTCGCCTGCTTTACTACTTTTAAGGTTCGAAAACGAAACTATGACAATTCGAAAATTATCACAAATTCAACCTTAAAAATGAGTAAAAACTACTAGTTCGGAGAGAATGTACCCGAGCCGTTTTGGGTGCCTTCAATGACTTGCATGCCAAACTGGAACTCCTTTTCAACGAGTATTTTCCCTCTTCGGTCATAGACAATGAAACGTCCATGTTTTAGGCCATCCTTATAATCGACTTCTTGCATGAGGTTCCCCCTGCGGTCGTAGGTTTTCATCGTGCCATCCAATTCACCCTCTTTGTAGTTAGACACGACTGCAGCCTTTTTGCCACCCGGAAAATAGGCAATCCATTCACCGTCTTTCTTTCCCTCTTTGTACTCACCCTCTTCCGTCAATTGAAAGTCTTTGGACGAATACGAAGCAAAATGCCCATGCTCTAAACTTTCCATTACCGTTCGGTCTTTCATAATGCCATAATTGACCTTTGATTTTTCCTTGAAAAGTTTATAATTCATGATGTCCCGAGGGCGGCCATTCTCAAAATAATTGATCCATTCGCCAACTTTAAAATTCTCATCATAGGATCCAGTAAGCTTCAATTTTCCAGTTGGAAAGTACGAGAGCCATTCGCCATTCATTAGGCCGCTTTTGAACGATGTTTTGTTTTTCAACTTGCCGTTTTCCCAGTAATTGAGCCATTCACCTTCTTCTTTACCCTCCTTGTAATCGCCTTTCATCAAAAGGGTTCCATCCTCATACCAGGTTTGCCATGTGCCATTTTTAAGGTCTTTTGAAAAGCCTCCTTCTTTGAATTTCTCTCCATTTTTAAAGAAATAGGTCCAAATGCCATCCTTCAGTCCTTGCGCATAATTGGCAGTGTACGAAACCTCACCCGTTGGATACCAGTAGGTCCATGGTCCATGTTGAAGGTCATCGTCGAAGGCTCCTTCCATATCGCGCGTTCCTTTGTTGGTGTACCACGTCCATTGGCCTACTTTCTTTCCATCTTTGTAATACCCGTGAACATTGACCTGACCATTGTCGTAGTAGTACGTATATTCACCATTGAGCTGGCCATTTTTGTAGTTGCTGATTTTTTCAGTGTCACCGGTATAATAAGCATAGGTCCATGTACTGTCTTTTTCGCCCTGTTTAAAATAGCCTTTCAATGTGGTATAACCATAAATACTTCGCTCTTCGAAGTCGCCATGCTTGAGTCCATTTTTATAGTTGTACCACTCCTTGACCGTTCCGGTTGTGAAGTAGGTGGCCAATTCCCCGTTTCCATCAACAATTGTTTGGGTATGCAGCGAATCTGGTAGCCAGAAAGAATGGATTATGTTAACACCGCCGATCAATTCTTCCACTGATTTCTCTCGGCCATCGATGTAGTAATACGTCCATTTTCCTGACGCTTCACCCTTCGTGTAGTATCCTTCAACCTTTAATTTTCCGTTTTCATACCATTCGCGGTAAACACTGTCTTGAATGTCGCGCTTGAAATACCCTTCTTGTTTCAATTTTTTATTGGGATAATACAAAACCACTTTGCCGACCAATTTGTCGCGGTAATAGTTTCGCTCCTCTTCCAATTGCCCTTCTTTGTCGAAGTACAACCACTTCCCATGTTTTTCTGTGGTTTCTCCGAGTTCATCCTGAAAATAAGAACCCGTCGCTTGCACTTGCGTACGCAAGAAATCCCAGAAAATGGATTGTTTTCGCGTGAGGTTTTCCTTTTTTATTTCCTGAGCGGAAAGACTTAAGGCGAATAAGCAAAAGAATAGAGCTAGTGTATTGCGCATGGTGGAGATAAACTGATAGGAATAACTGAAGATCATTTCGTGCGTTACAATCCGCTATTTGGTTTTACAATGGAGACGATTGCTTTTACAAGTGATACCACTCCAAAGAACAAGAACACGCCCGATATGACCTTATTTAACGCTGCAAGCACAGTATCAGTAACCAATGGTCTCAAGCGTTTGGCACCAAGGATTTTAAGGATATCAACCGTGAAGAAAGTGATAAAAACGATTCCTAGAAAGAGGTAAATAATCTCGTTGTGGTACTGCTTGTTTGGGGCGCTATCACTACCTACAGAAACCACCCAAAACCAATAAAAGATGACCATCGGATTGGCGATATTGAGCAGAAAACCTTTCAATCCTAGCATAAAGTAATCACCCGTTGTTTGAACGACATTACCTACATCATCTGTTTTCGATTGCTTTGGTTTTTTGAACCAACTGTAAGCTCCGTAAGTGATAAACATAACACCCCCAATAATTTTTAAGATAATCTTGTTGTGCTCGCTATTTAAGTCACTGTCTTCACCTATACCTCCTTGTAAAAACAAAATCAGAGCGATAAAAGCATACACCACATCGCTGACAAGTACACCAAGGTCGAGGGCTATGGCAGCACGGGCACCCCTACGAATACTGGTTTCAAGTAGAACAAAAAAAACTGGTCCTATCAAGAAACTTAAAAATAAGCCTGTGCCAATTGCTTTTAAGATGATTGCGATCAAACCGAATTTTTTTTACAAAATTAAAATTTCAGGTACAATCTAGTCATTTATCTGCGGACTTTGGGCTTGAAACACAAAAATTTCATTTGAACGCACGTTCGATGCAAAATTATTTCGGAAGATGTTTAACTTTGTACACTAGTGCATCGTAGGTTTACGACGAAGCATTTTGAAAACAAGAGCATACGTTATGAAAATTGCAGCAGCAAACAAGAAACTGGACGAGGTCATCGCAAAGGTTGAGAAAGAAGGATTAGAGGCGGCAACGTTGATTGATGATTTGAAAGAATTGCGTGAATTCGCATTGAAAGAGCAAGATCCACTCGTTACGAAAGTACTTCGTTTGTCCTACGAGTTTTTAGGTGAAAACAATGCTTTTGATGTTCAAGCGCAATACGATGAAGACGATGAGGGGAATGAATACCCAATCGAAATCGACGACAAAGAAAATTTGTTGTACTTGCTCAATTTGCTGAAAAATGCTGAGCACAAAATCAACCGTGAAGAAATTAAAGATTACCGTTCTGCTTTGAAGCTGGAATTGTATTAAGATACCTTAACTCGATTTGAAAACATCCGCTTTTTGTGGGTGTTTTTTTTTGTACTTTTCGGACCTATGAGATTTGTTGTTGCTGTTCTTTTTTGTTTCGCCTCGACCATGCGGTTGACGGCTCAGTACTCGGATGACGATCCAAAGTCGCCCCTATTGACTGCCGTACTTGCAAACAATCTGTCCGAAGTAAAACGTCTTGTAGAGTCGGGCGAATCGGTAAACGAGGAGATGCGCTACGAACCCCAACCGATTGATGTGGCTGTAGAAAAAGATTTCAGACACATAGCATTGTATCTTTTGTCCAAGGGCGCAACCTCTCGCGGTGGTATGTATGAAGCAGTGAGAACGGGTGATGTGGCCTGGGTTAAAACGCTTATCGGATATAAATTCTTTGACGATGAGGCGATGATTCCAGCGGTTGAAATGAAAAATTTAGCGATGGTCCGTCTCTTGGTCAGCAACGGATTTCCTACCGACTTTCAACAAAAAAGACGCGTCGGATTTTTCCGAAAAACCTATGTATCCCCACTCGAAATTGCCTACGATGGCTTTCGTGAAT
>JBDKGB010000165.1:0-3350 GCA_039798485.1 Bacteroidota bacterium | reverse complement strand
AAATTTTAACATTCATCAGTGGTCCATTGTGGCAATGGAAACAATCTGCACCGTTTAAACTCTTAAACAAATCATAGCCGCCCCATTCATCCGCTGTAATGGTTGTGAGCTTCGCCTGGTCAGCAGCGGAAAGAGGCAGTCCATTCTCGTATTTGTACATGACATCAAACTTCGACGAACCTGAAATAAGTGTGCGTAAAAATTGTGCAATGGCTTTGGCTACTTTCGTTGAGTCGATGCCTGCTTCGCCAAAAGCGCGAAAGAACATGTTTCTGTAATTGACATCTGCATCCAATTTTGCAACGGCATCTTTCCATTCCTGATGCATTTCAATGGGGTTTGGCACTGGGCCTAAGATTTGTTCTTCAAGCGTTTTTGCACGACCATCCCAAAAGAAGAAGTCCTGCCAGCCTAGATTAACAAGTGCCATGGAATTGCGATTTCCTTGAATCCCATCAATTCCTGTCGAAAATTTGTTGGGGTCTGAAAAGCCGTGATTTGGTGCGTGACATGATGCACACGACATGGTATTGTCACCACTGAGAAGCTCCTCATAAAAAAGTTTTCGGCCAAGTTGCACCCCCTCGACAGTCATCGGATTGTCTTCAGGAATGATCATCTTGGGGAAATGTGAAGGAATCTTCAGTGCGTAAGGTGTAGGCGTATACTGTACCTTATCCTTTCGGCAAGCGAAGAAAGAAAGGGAAATGCTTACAGCAAAAAATATGTAGAGCAAATAGCGCATCAATATAAACCAAGGGCGTCTTTGAAATTCTGCATTACCTTTAAACTTATCGCTTCTTGTCCAACATGAGAATGAGACGTGAACTCAGTCGTCAAGTCAAAGGACTGAACACCATTGTCCAAGAACTTAAGCATGTCCAATTTTAGTGGCAAATGGTATTGTGCGTTGCCCAAATCGGTCCATGTCAATCCAGTAAATTGGAAGGGCTGAAGAATGGCATCACTTCCAACATGGAATGTAACAAAATGGTTGTAGTTGGCAATGCCATCTGGAACAGTGTCCACACGTGCTTCAATTTTCAGGAAGATATACCCAGCGCCCCATGTCCAGTACATGTCATTCGCAACTTGAATGTTCAGAGGATCAGTGACGTCATAAACGGTTGGATCCGCATGATTGTACGTTGTGCCAATGCCCACATTTCCGCCCATGGTGCTGTATTCGCCATGTTTGCCCTCTTTATAAAAAAGGTCGGTGCCACTCGTTCTAAAATCGAACAACGCGGTGCGACAAAGAATTGACGTGCCGTTACCAATTTCTGAAGCATAAAACTTCAAGTCCGTGAATTGAATGTCGAAACCCTGTGGGGTGACATAGGTTGTATCCAATTGCAAGTCAACAGTGCCGTAAGTAGGCTGTACTGTGACCTTTAGCTTTTCCACGAGTGGAATTGGATCGGTTGGTTTGTCCTTGCATGCCACCAACGTCAGCGCTACCAAAACAAATGTTAAAAGTGTCTTCATATTCCGTAATAACAAATGTAAGTAAACAAGGTTTTACTTTTACCTTTATTGTCTGTAAAAATTCTTGATTCATTAGCTCCTATGCCTGAAACAACATTGCCCTTGCTCGTCTTAAATGCTTCAGCTGGAAGTGGTAAGACCTACAGCCTTGTGAAACAATACATGAAGATGGTCTTGGCAGATTCGTCGAATGTGTTGCAGTTTTCACAGATTATTGCAATGACATTTACCAATAAGGCTTCCTTGGAAATGAAGACAAGGATTTTAAAAGCCTTGGATGAGTTGAGTCACCCCGCGATTTATGGAAAAAAGAGCGAAGGCTATGCAGAAGAACTTGGCTTGGAAATGGGGATTTCAGCTGCAGAAGTGCATACACGCGCTAGAAAGGTATTGAAGAATGTACTGCATCGCTACGAGGATTTGTTTGTGATGACCATTGATAAATTCAACTTGCGCTTGATTCGATCCTTTTCTCGAGATTTGGATTTGCCCAATGATTTTGAGGTCATCTTGAATGAGCGTGAAGTGATCGAGGAGGTAGTTGATGTTCTTTTGGATCAGCTCGGGGACCAAGGTGTTCAAGAATTAACGGATACGGTTTTTGAGTACGCCAAAAGCAATTTGGATGAAGGGGAGCGCTGGAACTTCCGCGATCAACTTATCGAATTTGGAAAGGTCTTGAGTAAGGAACGTGATCAACTGCTGATTGCCAAATTGATGGGGATGGATTTTTCACCCCAAAGACGACGTGTGTTGTGGAATGAATTTCGGCAAATGGAAAGTGATTTTCTTGAACGTGTTAAAGCTGTGTCAGACCATTACAACCAATTGGGCATCAGTGATGACTTGCTCCCCGGCAAATCAACAACGGGAAAAGCCTTGCGGAAAATAGCGGGATTTACGTCTTTCCCAGATTCCGTATTTACAGCAGCTTTTATTGAGAAATGTAAAGAAGATCCAACAAAAGGACGTGTTTTTCCGGAAGATTTGAGGACAATGTGCATTGAGTTGCAAGCATCCTTTGATGACATCCTTCCGCGCATAGGCGTGTTGGGTGCTTTCTTGAAAAACTTTTACAACATGTCCTTGCTGCAATACATGGCGCGTTCAATCGATGGGATTAAAAAGGACAAACAACTGATTCGGATTTCTGAATTCAACACCTTGATTTCACAATTGGTGCGTGGTGAAGAAGCTCCTTTCATCTATGAGCGGCTCGGAAGTCGTTTTCACCATTTCCTATTGGATGAATTTCAAGATACATCGAGGTTGCAATGGCTGAATATGGTACCGCTGGTGCATGAATCTTTGGGGCATGAAAGGAGAAATTTAATTGTTGGGGACCCGAAGCAATCCATTTACCGATTCAAGAATGGTGTCGCCGAGCAATTTGTTGCCTTACCGCGGATATTCAACCCGGAAAAAGACGCGAAAATTGAAGAGTGGTCGCAGTTTTTTGATGACATGGGTGAAGTACTGCCCTTGGCGAGCAATTGGCGCTCTGCACGGCAAATTGTTGAATTGAACAACGACTTTTTTACCCTCTTGCGCGAATCTTTGCCCGAGCAATCCAAAGATTTTTATCAGACCATAACACAGCAAGTCGAGTCGAAAAAGGAAGGATATGTAGAGATCATTTCAGAACCAGGAGAAACACCAGCCATCGATAAGGTATCGCAAATCATTGAATGGATTGAACAATGTGAGGCGGATGGATTTAAGCGCGGTGATATTTGCATCCTGAGTGATGACAATGAAAAGGCCAACACATGGGCGGTCGAATTGACGAAAAAGGAATATAAGGTGGTCTCCTCAGAATCCTTGTTAATCCAAAATGAGGTGCGAGTGAAGTTGATTGTTTC
>JBDKGB010000164.1:0-4344 GCA_039798485.1 Bacteroidota bacterium | reverse complement strand
TGGTATAACAATGCCAATTCTTGGTGTGAAATGCTTGGAAATTTCACCAGTTTATTCATTGCCAGTGTATAGTCTCGGAGTGAATGTTTTTTCATTGCCATGACAGGATAATCAAGTTCATAAAATGGATTGATCCGAACGGCTTTAAGGTAATTCAACAAGGCAAGATCAAATTGCCGCCTTTCAGCTTGAATGAACCCGAGGTAGTAATAGGCTTGAACGTTTGACGAATCAATGGCGATGGCACGCTCTAAGTCCTTTTCAGCCTCTGCGAATGATTTTTGTAGAATGTTCAGCCAGGCACGGTGAATGTAGCCATCGACATGATCCGAATTGACGCGAATAGCATCTGAATAATCAATGTATGCCCCTGCAAGATCGTTTTCCTTTTCTTTCAAAATACCTCTGAAATAATGCGCGTCAGCATTACCATCTTCGAGTTGAATGACTGAGGTATAATCGAGCGCTGCTTTCGCATATTCTTTTTTTTTGTCCCAAATCATTCCGCGCAGGAAATAACTGTCCACATGTTCCGGATCGATGGCGATTTGTTGCGTAAAATCTTGTATTGCACCATCGTAGTCTTCGAGCAAATCTTTCACAAATCCCCGATCAAAGTATGCAGCCTCATCCATTGGATTTAACGCAATAATTTCTGAATAAAAGGATATGGCACTGTCGTATTCTTTCTGGCCAAAACATTCAATGGCGCACTCATTGTATTCGTCTATCAACGATTGGCTCTTCGCTGGGGTCAAGATCCCAAGACAAAAAATGACTGTCAAAAAGGATAAAATACCCATCCACCGCAGCGAAGCCGATAAACTTGTGCGGTCAGTTAATATTGATGTTTCATTCGTAACTCTTAACTTGTAATGTATCATTTTTAATTCTTCATTTTAATTCTTCATTCCAAATCAAGGAATAGCCTTATAATTGAGTACCCATTTGGGGTCTTGAACATCACGTAACAATTTCCAGAAATTGGTGTCTATGAAATAATCGGCATCAATATTTCGCACATTGTATTCCTTGTAAAGAAATTCTTTCTGTAGGTCTGAAGGACTGTAATAGGAGTTGCTCCAGCCTTTTTCATTGATCGTGTTGAATGGATATCGGTTATATCTAAGTTTCCACAGTGAGTCACACGGGATGCAGTAATCGGTTTCTTTCAGTGAAAATGAATCTGTATGTATGCCAATCATGAGGTTGTACTCTTCGAAATAATTGCGGCGTTGCGGATTGTAAATGCTCGGCCATTTTCCTGATGCGATGTACACAAATTCACGTTGAGAAAGGAGCTTTCTTTGGGCCAAGGTTCTTCCATTGTTTAAGAAGCAGGCATAAGATGTCAATATAGAGTTCTCTTGTATACATACACGAACGGCAAAAACAGCCCTTACAGGATCCGGACGATTCGCGGAACTTGCAATAAACCAACAGATGAGGATGAGTAGAGAGCGCATAGTACGAACGCTTCAAATGTACAACTATTTCCGACCGAAAATCCACCAAACAATACCAAAAGCCAGGCAAGCACAAACGATAAACGGCCACCAAGAATCTGAAAGGAAAAACGAAACAAGCAAGGCGGGGATAAGAAATATCGCCAACAGATGGAACTTACCTTGGTGTTCACTTTCGTTCATCGAAGCGAATGATTTGGTTCGGTGTGATGCAATAGTCCAGGTGAATGTCGTGGCGATCGATATCATCGATGGTACAAAGTTCTTCAAAAAGGTGAAGACCAATGAAGATGCAATTTGGTCTACATTTGCGTAAAAACCGGTCGTAAAATCCTTTGCCGTAGCCAATGCGATGGCCGGAGGCATCTACTGCCAGGAGTGGTACAAACACAATATCCAAGGCATCTGCTTTTATGGTTTTGCCATGACTTGGCTCTGGAATGCCAAATTCATTCACTTTCAACTGACTATGACTTTCGAATTGAAAATGTTTCATGGTATGTTTCTCGAAGTCTGACTTCGGAAGTGCGATGGTTGCACCAATTGAAATCCCTTTTTCAAGTATCGTATAGGTGTTGATTTCACGTTGCCGTTCAATGGGAAGAAATAAACTGACTACCTTACCTTCGAGCTGAAAATTCGAAAAAAGCTGCTCGCAAATTTGAGCAGATCGTCGCTCCAACTCGTCGGGTGTAATCTCGAGTCGCTTTTGCTTGTATAATGATCGAATTGATGCTTTTTGCATTACATTCCAGGAAAAAGATGTTTTGCTGAAGACATGACTTCTTGCTCGTTGATGGCATTTGCCTTATCGACAGCACGCTGAAGCGCAACGGTAATAAGGTCCTCCAAATCTTCTTTTTCCATCAGGGTGTGGTCACTGTTTATTTTGACAGAACGAACAGCTCTATTTCCGGTTAATTCAACAACGATTAAACCATTACCTGCCTCGCCTTCGACAACAATGGAATCTAACCTTGACTTACTTTCTTCAGCCATTTTTTTCATCGCATCCATCTTGCCAAACATATCAGATCCAAACATAGTATAAGGGTGTTTTTGGTTGGCAAAAATAATGATAACAATGAGTTTATGTTAAAACTAAAAAATTCTTATCATGTTATAAATTTATTTAAAACGAAAAGATATACCTTTGAACGCATGAAAAAGAAACTATTTTTTGTCTTCGCCTTCGCTGTTTTTGGTTCACCAGTAATGTCGCAGGTCGATGAGTCTTCAGATTCGTCATACACAGAAGAAGAGTATGTAGAAGAAGAATCCAATTTGGTTGAAGAGACCTTCATGTCTTCCCGCATCATCAATGGTCACTCCGTTGAAATGCTGCGCAAAGGAGTATTGGAGTTTCGTGTAGAGCACCGTTTTGGTGATATCGCTGGATCGAATGGAGGCGTACAAACCTTATTTGGTTTGGACAATTCATCTGATATTCGCATTGCCTTCGAATACGGAATCTTGGACAATTTGATGGTCGGAATTGGCCGAAGTAAAGGTACAGGCAATCCATACACCTCTCTGATGGATGGTTTTGTCAAGTACCGTTTGTTGCAACAAGAAAAAACGGGAATGCCATTTTCAATGGTACTTCTTGGCACTTCGAGCATGTCGTATGCAAAAGCATCTACAGACGAGTCAATGGTGCAGCATTATCCAAAGTTTAGTCATCGTTTCGCCTACAGTGCGCAATTGAATATTGCCCGTAAGTTCGGTGAACGTGTGAGTGTTGCTGTGATGCCGACCGTTGTGCATCGCAATTATGTTCTCCAATCGGATGTGAACACCTTGTTTGCTTTGGGAGGTGCTTTGCGTTGTGGCTTATCATCGAAAACAGCAATTTTGTTGGAGTATTACCATTGTTTCAATCCATCAGGTACCCGCGCAATGAACACCAATAGTTTAGGCATAGCTTTTGAATGGATTACCTTCGGGCATAATTTCACCATAAACTTGACCAATTCAAGAGGTTTTGGTGAAACTCAGTTCATACCATACACCTACGAACAATGGTTGAAAGGCCAATTTCGTTTAGGGTTCTGTATCGGTAGAAAATACCAAGGAGAATAATAACGTTTAAATTAAAAATCATGAAATCAAACATTTTTTATGGTGCATTGGCAGGAGTAATTCTCTTGACCTCAGCAACGTTGATTGCACCACCAGCACAAGAGTACAAAATCAAAGAAGGATTCAAAATAGAGTTCAAAAGTAAAGACCCATCTGGAGTATTTAAAGAAGCAAAAGGGACGGTAAAGTTTGATGAAAATGATCTTGAAAATTCAAAATTTTCCTTGACATTTCCAGTTGCGTCCATCAGTACGGGTAACGGGATGATGAACAAAAAAGCGCAGACTGAAGAATGGTTTAGCGCGACGAAATACCCAGATATCAAGTATGTTTCAACAAAAATTGACAAGTCTGGTGACGATTATATCGTCTATGGAACGTTGACAATGAAAGGTGTATCAAAAGATAAAAAAGTGCCTTTGAAAGTATCAAGTATTGATGGAGGACTGAAGTTTTCAGGCTCTTTCGTTGTGAATCGCATGGATTTCAAAGTTGGGAAAGAAAGTGATGCGGTGCCTAACAACATGAACATCAGTTTTACATTACCAGTAACTAAAAAATAAGCACCATGTTAAAGCGCGTATTGTTTTTGGGAATTACAGCTGGACTTCTTTCAGGATTGGCTAGTCATATTTTTATGATGGTGTACAAGGAGGTCATGTTTGTCGACTTTTCTCCTGTACTCAAGGTATATCAACTCTATGCAGCCTGTGTTTTTGGCTGTGTGCTTGCATCAATGGGCTACTTTGCAGCCATGAAAGTGGTGCCTCGTTTTGGTGAAATCATCTTTAACTTG
>JBDKGB010000163.1:0-3283 GCA_039798485.1 Bacteroidota bacterium | reverse complement strand
AGTTTATTCCTTCTTTTTCCTACGGTGACCGAACACGAAGCTTTTTGAAAGTGCAAGATGGCTGCGATTATTTCTGCACCTTTTGTACCATTCCATTGGCACGCGGAAAAAGTCGAAATGCAAGTATTGCTGAAACGTTAGTTGAAGCCGAAAAAATTGCCGCGACAGACATCAAAGAAGTGGTCCTTACAGGGGTCAATATTGGTGATTTTGGACAAGGAAACGATGAGAATTTTTACGGTTTGATTCAAGCATTGGATACAGTAGAAGGCATCGACCGCTTTCGCATCTCCTCGATTGAACCCAACTTGCTGAGCAATGAGATCATTCATTTCTGCTTGTCCACTGCGAAGCGCTTCGTTCCACATTTTCACGTTCCGCTGCAATCTGGCAATGACCGACTGCTCAAAGCCATGCGACGAAAATACGAACGTTCCTTGTATGCTGAGCGCGTTTCGACCATCAAATCGCTGCGTCCGGATGCCTGTATTGGAGTAGATGTCATCGTTGGATTCCCTGGTGAAAGCGACGAGGAATTTATGGACACCATCGATTTCTTGAAAGATTTGGACATTTCGTACTTGCACGTCTTTACGTATTCTGAGCGGGCAAATACCACCGCAGTCAAACTTGGCAACCCCGTTCCAATGGCTGTTCGACGCGAGCGCAGCAAACTCTTGCACATCCTTTCGGATAAGAAGAAGCGTGCCTTTTACGAACAAAACATCGGTACTGAACGGACGGTATTGTTCGAGCACGAAGAAGACGAAGGCGTGATGTATGGATTTACTGAAAACTATGTGAAGGTGAAATACCCTTACGACGCCACATTAGCGAACACCTTTCGCACCATTCGTTTGACAGAAATCGACCGCGATGGGATCATGAAATGTGCGTTGATCTAGGGCTACGCCGGTTTCCAAGCACGCGTCATTTCTCGTTTTCCCGGAGGACCAGGAAGCGATTCAACGGTCAAACCTAATGATTTTAAGTCCCTTTTCAGTTGACCTTTTGCACAATAGGTCACGAACAATCCACCAGGAACAAGCAGATTCACCATTTTCTCGAGCACACTAATGTCCCACATATCCGCTTGGGCGCGAGGACCAAAGGCATCAAAATAAATGAGGTCCATGGACGAAGGAGTTGGCAAATACGCTTCAATTTTTTGATGAATCTTTTCGATCGTGAAAAAGGGTGAAATGCGTTGTTCACTCCCCCATTCTGCCCCGTGTAAAGCAGCAAATACGTGTGCAATATCAGGGGCTACCGCCTTTTCATAACCCATAGAAAGCGCCATGTCGCTGCTCACAGGAAATGCTTCAATGCCAAGGTAATGGATGTGTTTTTCCCGCTGAATGGCCTCTTGAGCTGTAAGCAAGGCATTCAAGCCTGTACCAAAGCCCATTTCAAAAATTCGGAGGGTTTGTTTCTCGGAGAATGCACGCAGACCATGCTGAATAAAAACATGCAAGGCTTCTTGCAATGCACCGTGTGTAGAATGGTAATTTTCATCCATATCGACGACACGTATTGACCTAGAACCATCAGCTGTGGTTATGATTTCTCGCTTCACCCGTTAAAGATAAACACGGATTTCAACAATTGTTCAAAACCCATCTGAATATCTTTTCGCAAAGTTTTCATGGGAGAAGAAAAAGAGCCCTTCGAATCCGTATCTTTGCTTTTATGGACAACAACATGAGTGACAACATCAAGCGGACTGTAACGCGACCAAAAAATCCCTCGGGATTGATGAATGATTTAGGAAAGGTACCGCCACAAGCGGTGGATCTTGAACAAGCGGTTTTGGGTGCGATGATGCTCGAAAAAAATGCGGTGACAGATACCATTGACACCTTGAAGCCTCAGAGCTTTTATGACCCTAAGCACCAGTACATTTACAATGCTATCCGTGAGTTATTCGGTTCGTCCAGCCCGATTGACCTCTTAACGGTCATCAATCAATTGAAGAAAAATGGAGAACTTGAAGCCGCTGGAGGTGCAGCCTACATTTCTCAATTGACTTCACGTGTTGCGTCAACGGCCCATGCCGAGTACCATGCACGTGTGATTTCTGAAAAACACATCAAGCGCGAATTGATCCGCATGAGCAGCGAAGTGATTCGCGATGCCTTCGACGATACAAACGACGTTTTTGACGTTTTGAATAAAGCGGAAACGGAACTTTTCCAAATTGCTGAAAACAATATGGGAAAACATGTCGATGTGATGCAAAATGTAGTACGTCAGGCGATTGAGGAAATTGAAAAAGCTTCTCAGAACTCCGACGGAATCTCTGGAATTCCAACCGGATTTACCGACTTGGATAAATTGACTTCAGGATGGCAGCGTTCGGACATGATCGTCATTGCGGCACGTCCAGCAATGGGAAAAACAGCCTTTGTCCTTTCCATGGCGCGAAATACAGCCGTAGATCACGGACGTGGTGTAGCCATTTTCTCCCTTGAGATGTCCTCGGTGCAGTTGGTAAAACGACTCATCGCCAGTGAAGCGCGCATCAGTGCCGAGAAATTGAGAAAAGGAGATTTGCGTGACCATGAGTTCCAGCAATTGCACTCACGTATTAGCAAGTTGGCCACAGCACCGATCTTTATCGATGACACGCCGGGTATCAGTATTTTCGACTTGCGTGCAAAATGCCGTCGTTTGAAAATGCAGCACGACATTGATTTGGTCATCATTGATTACTTGCAGTTGATGACCGCGGGTGGAGCCAAAGGATCCGGAAACCGTGAACAAGAAATTTCAGCCATCTCCCGCTCCATTAAAGAAATTGCCAAAGAATTGAATGTTCCCATCATTGCCCTTTCGCAGTTGAGTCGTTCAGTAGAGACGCGAGGTGGAGACAAACGACCAGTACTTTCCGACTTGCGTGAATCGGGTGCCATCGAACAGGATGCGGATATTGTATCGTTCATTTACCGTCCGGAATACTATGGCTTGACGCAGGATGAAGATGGAAATTCGAACCAGGGAATTGGAGAAATCATTGTGGCGAAGCACCGTAATGGCGCCTTGGACAAAGTAAGATTGCGCTTTATTGGAGAATACGCACGTTTCGACAACTTGGAATCGTACAATGAAGAAACAGTGCCTGCACATACCAACATGGGTGCAAATACTGATTTTGATGCGCCGGCGCCTGCAAGCTACACGGTGCCAAGTAAAATGAATTCCATCAATGATGATTTTCAAAATTTTGATCGCAACAACGACGAAACACCGTTTTAACCGCTAATTCATTACACGATGCGCAGAC
>JBDKGB010000162.1:0-4736 GCA_039798485.1 Bacteroidota bacterium | reverse complement strand
GTGCCAACAGGTTTTTCTGACGCCAACTCACAAATGACAAAGCGCAATTGTCCAGTTGCTCTCAAGTCTTGCTGCTGGTCAATCAATTGCATGATTCCGTGCAAAGAAAACGGCACTTCGGTATCCGTCACCTTCCAATTTTCGGTGTCATTTTCCCACAACATGAGCAGTGTTGCATCCGCGGGTTCCACTGCACGAAGAAACACTTTATCTCCCTTTAACATCTGATAAATAGACTAAATGTTGTTCAATTTCCTCTAACGAATACGCTGAAATGGCAGTAAATTCATCGGTCAAATGTACTTTAAAAACGGTGTCAATAAGTCCTTGGGCATCTAAATATTCTAGAAATCCTGACAATTTACGAACGGATTCTTTGCACTTAAAAAGTTCAACAAGAGGCGATAAGCATGTGCTTTGACCAACTTGTATGGCGGTATAGTTTGCGTAAACCTCCTTTACCCAATTAAGTTTAATTTCACGATCAACTCGTATGAACAATGTTGGAACTTGTTTAAGAGATAGCGCTTTGAACAATTGATTGACAGGGATTTGCTCATCTTTACCGTTCACTTTTAAGCTAAAAAATTGCCCATCAACCAGACATCCAACATGTGGCGGTATTTTATCAGCGTGCAGTACACAAAGAAAAAATCCATGTTGCAATGGTACTGTATTTTCCAGTGTTTCAGTTGCGTTGAATTTAAATTCAGACATCTATTTCTCCTTGAAAAACGAAGGTTGCAGGTCCTTGTAAGAGAATGTTGTAAAAAGCCTCATCCTCTGTTCGCGTAAAAGACACATTGAGTGTACCACCAAGAACATCTACCCGAACCGTATGTGTTCCAAACCCAAGGTTAAGTCCTTCAACTAAGGCACAAGCTGTCGCTCCAGTACCACAAGATAACGTCTCATCTTCCACTCCACGTTCATAGGTACGAATGGAAAGATGTGCTTCAGCCAAACGATCCACAAAATTTACGTTGATGCCATCTTTGATAAAACGGTCTGAATTGCGAATGTTTCGACCAGCTGAATACACGTCCATCGTGTTTAAATTTTCAACACGTTGAATGTAGTGAGGTGACCCCGTGTTCAAGACAAAATCTAAATCCAGCCTATGTATCGCATGAACGGGAGACATTTCCAACGCTATTTCGTTACCAATCAAGGAAGCGGAATGTTCGCCATCGATGGCAAGAAAATGAAATTCCTCCTTAGGATCGGACATACTCAAATAGAACTGTACTGCACAGCGTGCGCCGTTTCCGCAAAAACTTTTTGTCCCATCTGAATTGTAATAATCCATTTCAAAGTCTAGAGACACGTGCGAATTGATAAGAATTAATCCGTCCGCACCAATGCCAAAACGCCGATCACACAATAACTTAATGTGCTCAATAGCAATGAATGAATACGCCCCACTTAAATTATCAATTAGGATAAAATCGTTGCCTGTTCCTTGGTATTTGTGAAAGGGTATTTTCATATTTTTAACTACTGAACGAAATTAAGGGTTTTCAATGAATTGCTTTCTTGTCTGGCTTAACATTCTTTAACATGGGGTGATTAACAAAAAAAAGCCTTCATTCGTTAATCTTGCAGTTTGAACTCGTAATAAGAAAAGAAAATGAAAAACAACTTCAAAATTGTTGGTTTGGGATTGTTGGGTGGAATGATCCCTTTTTGCGCGTATTTAATGCTTTCAGGACCTGACTATGCATTGTTGTCCGACGAGGTTATTGACGGAAACCGCATCAATGCACGATCGGTAAGTTATGATGGAACTTCTGGAATGGGGGTTGATTTGACTACAGCCTCTGAAAACACCATCAACTCTGTTGTCCATGTCACGACCAAAGTTGTACAAACGACATTTCAGCGTGACCCATTTCAAGAATTTTTCTACGGTCCGGGAGCTGGAGGCAGGGAATTTAAACAATATGGTTCTGGATCTGGTTCTGGCGTTATTGTCTCCTCTCAAGGCTACATTGTAACCAACAATCACGTGATTGAAAACGCCAATGAAATCGAAGTGATTTTAAATGACAACTCCAAATACACTGCGAAGTTAATCGGTGCTGATCCATCGACAGACATTGCCGTTTTAAAAATTGAAGGTGAGAATTTCCAACCTATTTCATTGGGAAACAGCGATGACTTGCGCATCGGTGAATGGGTGCTTGCTGTTGGAAACCCGTTCAATTTAACCTCTACGGTAACTGCTGGAATTGTTTCTGCCAAAGCGCGAAACATCAATTTACTTTCAGACCGTACGAATCCAAATGCGGTGCCCATTGAATCATTTATCCAAACAGATGCAGCAGTGAATCCTGGTAATAGTGGCGGTGCTTTGGTAAACACACGTGGCGAACTCGTAGGCATCAACACTGCGATTGCTTCACAAACAGGAAGTTATGCTGGATATTCATTTGCTGTACCCGTCAATTTGGTGCAAAAGGTGATGCGGGATTTAATTGATTATGGTATCGTTCAGCGTGGCTATTTGGGTGTTCAAATTGCAGACATCAACCAAGAATTGAAAGAGAAAAACAAACTTCCCAACACCAAGGGTGTATTTGTCTCTAAAATTGTTGAAGATGGAAGTGCCGACAAGGCAGGCATGAAAGATGGTGAGGTCATCTTGAAAATTGGATCGAAGGAGGTTAATTCTGTAGCAGAGCTTCAAGAGGAAATTGGAAAACGTCGCCCTGGCGATAAGGTTAGTCTGACCATTCGAACCAAAGACGGTGATGAAGAGATAAAGGAGCTTGTGCTGCGCAATTCAGATGGCGAAACAAAATTGGTGTCGAAAGAGGAAATTTCAAAGAACTTTGCACTTGGTGCCACTTTCAGTCCACTGTCATCGAAAGAAATGAAAGAATTGAACATCACCTATGGTGTAAAGATTGCTTCATTGAATGCCGGTAAATTGAAATCCATTGGATTGCAGCCCGGCATGATCATTTTGAAAATTAACAATGAAACAATAGAATCGGTTGAAGAACTTACTACCAAGCTCAATGCGCAAAACAGGGGTGTTCTTCTCGAGGTAATGTCAGAAAGTGGCAAACGCGATTACTTTGGATTTGGGCTGTAGTTTTCTGAGTTTACTTGCATTTTGATTTTCAAATCAAAAAAATGCATTCAAATATTTGGGAAGACTAACAAATTCAGCGTAACTTTGCGCTTTATTTGACGTTATTGTAACTGTCAAAAAAAACAGAGATAGATAGATGAGACAATTAAAAATTACGAAGTCGATTACCAATCGCGAAAGTCAGTCATTAGACAAATACCTTCAAGACATTGGTAAAGAGGAGTTGATTACTGCAGAAGAGGAAGTTGAATTGGCGAGAAGAATTAAGCAGGGCGATCAAAAAGCGCTGGAAAAATTAACTCGCGCAAATTTAAGATTCGTTGTCTCAGTTGCTAAACAATACCAAAATCAAGGACTTACCCTACCCGATTTGATCAATGAAGGTAACCTTGGCTTGATCAAAGCAGCACAGAAGTTTGATGAAACACGCGGATTTAAGTTTATTTCTTATGCCGTTTGGTGGATTCGTCAATCTATCCTTCAAGCGTTGGCAGAACAAGCGCGAATCGTTCGTTTGCCATTGAATCAAGTTGGATCGTTGAACAAAATCAACAAAGCATTTTCACGCCTTGAACAAGAATATGAGCGTCCACCTTCTGCAGAAGAATTGGCTGAAGCACTCGAAGTTCCTGAAGATAAAATCAAGGAAAGTTTAAATGTTTCTGGACGTCACGTATCGATGGATGCTCCACTCTCAACATCAGAAGATGGCGGTACATTGATGGATGTCATGGCAAACTCAGATTCTCCAAAAGCAGACCACGCCTTGATGGCAGAATCACTTCAAAAGGAAATCGAACGTTCATTGAGTACACTTACCGACAAAGAGCGTGAAATCATTCGCCTTTTCTTTGGAATTGGAATGAACCACGGTTTAACACTTGAAGAAATCGGCGCGAAATTCAACCTCACTCGTGAGCGCGTTCGACAAATCAAAGAGAAAGCGATTCGCCGTTTACGTCATACATCGCGCAACAAATTACTGAAAGCATATTTAGGATAAACGAAAAAGGCTGCCTGCGAAAGTGGGCAGCCTTTTTTGCTTTAATCATTTTCTATTCATCATAAATTTCAACTAAGCAAATGGAAGCAGCAGTAGGCTACGAAAAAGAACTGAAGTCACACATCGAACGTGAAAGAGCAGCGGTTAAATTGGGAAGCAAGGTCGGTGAATTATTGTACGACAAAGGTATTGAGCTTGTGTTATTCCGAAATCACCTACTCGACGTTACCATTTCTGAAATTTTGAATCTTCACGAATATGCCCGCAAGGTAGTGAACAAGCCGATTGATGTGTTTACAACATCTGAACTTGCTGAAGCATTGCTACACATGGACCTTGCTCCTGCAAAATTGGACATTGGAAAGTTAGCAAGTGAATGGTTGGCAGAACACAAAAACTTTGCTTCTAAAGCAGAATTCTTATCAGATAAACTTTCTGGCTTCGGTCAAAGTGGATCGAATGAAATTGAACCACGCGACGTTGTACTCTATGGCTTCGGGCGAATCGGTCGTTTGGCTGCACGCGAATTGATCAAACAAGCCGGTAAAGGACAACAGCTTAGACTTCGTGCGATTGTAACACGAGGTTCTTCTGATGCGGATATCATTAAGCGTGCATCACTTTTGCGCAATG
>JBDKGB010000161.1:0-4096 GCA_039798485.1 Bacteroidota bacterium | reverse complement strand
AAGTTCGGAATCAATGCCATTCACCACGAAATTGTTCCTGGGCAAATCACAGCGAATGAAGCTTCTGGAATCAACACCCAAGACTTAACCCCAAATAAATCCTTGGAAGGTGCCATCTTCGTCACCAACGACTGGTCCATCAGTGAGAAACTAAACGTGAGTTACGGTGTTCGCTTGAGTACGTTCTCCGTCTTGGGTAACAATGGAAACACCTATTCCTACAATGCAAAAGGTGATGTCATCGATACTGCGGTGTACGCAAACAACTCCTTCGTGAAATCGTATTTCGTTCCTGAACCTCGCGTTTCCTTGAGTTATGTGTATTCAAAATCGGCCTCGTTCAAAGCAGGATATGCACGCAATGCACAGTACATTCACCTCATTTCAAACACCACAACCTCCTCACCTACCGACTTGTGGATTCCATCGTCCATCAACACGAAGCCAGAAATCAGTGATCAGATTTCTGTGGGGTGGTTCAAGAACTTCAAAGAAAATATGTTTGAATTTAGCGTTGAAACCTATTACAAATCGATGCAAAATCAAATCGACTACCGCAATGGCGCCAACCTTCAAGCAAATGAACTCATTGAAGGGGAATTGCTTTACGGGATCGGTCGTGCCTACGGTGTCGAGCTGATCTTCAAGAAAAAGATGGGACGACTGACAGGTTGGGTAGGTTACACCTTGTCCCGCACAGAGCGCAAGATTGACGGCATCAACAACGACAACTGGTACGCTGCCAAGCAGGACCGCACACACGACATCTCTATCGTAGGAATCTATGACATCACACCGAAGTTGAGCGTTTCCGCGTTGTTCGTTTATTACACGGGAAATGCCATCACCTTTCCGTCAGGAAAATACATCATCAACGGAGAGACACAGCTGCTCTTTACAGAGCGAAATGGATACCGCATGCCAGCCTATCACCGCATGGACATTGGGGTGACGTGGTTGCGAAAAAACACTGAGAAATTTGAAAGTAGTTGGAACTTCTCGCTGTACAATGTATATGGTCGTGAGAATGCATACACGATTGCGTTCCGTCAAAACGCAGACAATCCAAATGTCACAGAAGCCGTGCAAACCTCACTTTTCCGATGGATTCCTTCCGTGACGTACAACTTTAAATTCAAGTAAAATGAAGATTCTTTTCAGTACACTTATCGCCCTTGCCTTAGTTTCAGGAATGGTATCTTGCACCAAGGTGATTGATATTAAACTCAATGATAAAGACCCGCAATATGTCATCGAAGGGCATGTCACATTGGGAGATTCTGTTCACCGTATTGAGATTTCGCAAACGCTAAACATCAGTGATTCTAGTCAGTTTCCAGCGGTTAACAATGCCGTGGTAATTTTAACTGATGATTTGGGCAATTCACAAGCGATGAACTTGGTTGCACCGGGTCGGTACGAGACTGTCAATTATCCGATCAGTGCGGACCGAACATATACACTTCAAGTGACAATTGATGGCCAATTATTTTTATCTACGGCATCTGTTCCACAGGAGGTGACTTTGTTGAATGTACTTACTTTTCCGTTTTCCTTCGGTCCACAGTCGTTCAATGCCATTGTTCCGTTGCGTTTGGATCCAGGAGGTGTGGCGAATTACTATGAATTCAAATTATTGAAACACGGTAAACCACTACGAGGAATCTTCATCCAATCCGACCAATACAACGATGGAAACCTCGCGCAAGAGCCCATCTTTGCGGATGGTATAAACTCTGGCGATACGATTGATGTGGAGATGCTTAGCATCAACAGAGAGGTGTACGACTTCTTTTTCACCTTGCAGCAAAATCAACAAGGATCAACACCAGCCAATCCGACATCGAACATCATTGGTGGATGCATCGGTTATTTCTCCGTGCAAACCAAGTCGCAGAAGCAGGTCATTATCCCTTAAGCGAAAAATTCGTGGCGTTTATTACCTTTGTCATCGAATTTTTATTTCCATGACACGACACGAACTCATTGCTCAAATCAAACAGAAGCGTTCATTCCTTTGTGTAGGGCTGGATACCGACCTTTCCAAGATTCCTTCACACCTTTTGGATACGGAAGATCCGATTTTTGAGTTCAACAAGGCCATCATCGACGCGACCAAAGATTTTGCCGTTGCTTACAAACCGAACATTGCCTTTTACGAATGTTATGGACCCAAGGGATGGGAATCTTTGCAGAAAACCATAAACTATATTCCAAAGGATATATTCACGATTGCCGATGCAAAACGTGGTGATATCGGTAATACTTCTAGTTATTATGCGAAGACCTTTTTCGAATACCTCAAGTGTGATTCAGTCACTGTAGCGCCTTACATGGGTGAAGATAGCGTCACACCTTTTCTTGAATTTGATTCCAAGTGGGTCATTTTACTTGCCCTGACATCCAATAAAGGCGCGCACGATTTTCAATTTATCCAAGATGAAGATGGGGAAGAATTGTACAAAAAAGTACTTCGTCGCTCATGTGAATGGGGTACACCAGAAAATATGATGTTTGTCGTTGGGGCAACGCGTGCTGAAGGTATTGGTGAAGTCAGAAAACTAGTACCCAATCATTTCTTTTTGGTTCCTGGCGTTGGTGCTCAAGGAGGATCACTTCAAGATGTAGCCAAATACGGATGGAATGAGGATTGTGGACTGCTTGTCAATTCATCACGAGGCATTATTTACGCATCTGGAGGATTGGATTTTGCTGAGAAAGCGCGCGAAGAAGCACAGAAAATTCAGGCAGAAATGGCCGCAATCCTTGATAGCCATTCATTTTAAAGCATCGGCAACCAAATCGTAAAGGTCGTTCCTTCACCGGGTTTACTTTTTACTTCGATTTTTCCTTTGTGGGCATCAATGATGAGTTTCACGTAGAACAAACCAAGGCCAAAGCCTTTCACGTTGTGCACATTTCCAGTTGGAACGCGGTAGAACTTGTCGAAAATCATCCGAAGATCTTCGCGTTTAATACCAATTCCGTTGTCCGTAAATTCTAAAACAATCCCCTTCTTATCGTTGCGTGTCGTCACCGTGATGACTGGAACATCTTCACAATACTTCACAGCGTTGTCCAAAAGATTGTAAACGACATTTGTCAAATGCACAGCATCAGCGTTCAACACGTGGTGTTCGGCGTTCAAGTCAACAATCAATTTTCCTCCTAGTTCAGATTGGTTGAATTCAAAACTCTCACGCGCCTCCTCAATCAACTCATGCAAATCCATCGTTTCTATGGAAAGTGTCAATTCTTCTTTGTCCAACTTTGCCACATTGAGCACCCGCTCAACTTGATTTTCCAAGCGCTTATTTTCCTTGTAAATGATACTTGCATAGCGCTTTAGCTTCTCGGGGTCATTGGAAAAGTCACTTTTCATCAACATTTCGCTCGACAAACCAATGGTTGAAATTGGCGTTTTCAATTCATGCGTCATGTTGTTGATGAAGTCCGTTTTGACCTCCGAAACCCTTTTTTGGCGCACAATGACATTGATGGAATACCCGAAAAACACGAGTACCAAAAGAACGATGATGGTGACATAAATCCACGGGGAAATCAATTCCGTGGGTGATTCAATGGTTTTCGCCACCACATTGGGGAAATGTACCGTAAAATAATGGCCGTCCTTTTTCCAACTTAACTTGGCCGAAGTGATTCCGTTCAGCGTATCGGAAACCGGCGCATAGAGTGAATCTTTGGTGAACTTGATGAGGTTACCAAAGACGATTGAGTCTGAGAAACAATCGTAAATCCCGTATTGAAAATCCTGATGTATGCTCTGGTCATAGAACTCCCTTTTGAGCAATTGTTCGAGGTAGTACGGATGCAATTCTTCATTGACATCAACAACAAAGTAATTCGTTCTCACCTGTTTTACAGCGCCATAGAGGTCAGAACTGTCAGCATGCTGTGTGGAAATTTCTTCCAAAACATTTCGCAATGCGATGTGCGCTTGTTCTGAAAACTGCTTGAGATTTAAACTGTCTTCATGCTCTTGAATGGCAATGTTCGTTTGCTGCATGGTGATGGTCTTTCGGATCCATACCATTTGAACGAGAAGAATACTGGCCAAGGAGATTACTCCAAGGAT
>JBDKGB010000160.1:0-9042 GCA_039798485.1 Bacteroidota bacterium | reverse complement strand
TCAATATTGTTCGCAACAAACTTGTAAGTAGAATTTTTGCTGTCGCAAATAGAAATTCGAAATATGTTGAAATCTATAAATTCGCTGCGTAAAAATTTGGAGAAGTCTTAGAATACGGAATGCCAAAGGCAATTCATCGGATGATCTAGTCTCTTGTCCATTGTCTATTGTCTTAAAATCCTGATGTCTTAATATCTTAAACTCTCATTTCGAATTTGATGCTGCGACCGCCTGGTCACAGTGCCTTCGGTAATTCGGAACTTGAAACTACATACATCCAAACTCCCACGCGATAACTCCATACTTCGTTCAGACCTCAGCAACCAATGTATGACAAGGCACGTTCCATGCGCTATGCTTACCGTTGAATGCGCGCGCGAATCTCAGCCAAACTGGTCTCCGAAGTCATTTTCCCATCGCGAAATACCTCTTTCAATTCACCCTGCGCTTCTTCCTCCCAGGAAACCTCATCGATCAACTCATATTTACCTTTGTTCAATACAACCTTCATCAAACCTTTGGCTGATTTTTTTGTTCCATCGTCCGTGATTGGATTTTTGAAAATTGCTCGTCCTTCGCAATTGACCTCACCATATGTCGCTTTCATCGCGAATCCAAACGTGTCACGTGTGTTGTATTGGTAGGTGTATGAACCAATCCCAAGCACGATGTTGGTCGTTGCAAACCCTTTTTCCATCAAACGTCGACAAATTTCCTCTGCACGATTCAAGGTAATACTATCCCCATAGATTGCACCAATTTGTGGCACCAATTCCTTATACCCTTTTGCATTGATCTGTCCGCCGAAAATATCCCAAAGCAACTCAACGACACCTTTTCGCTCTGCGTCCGATTTTCCATTTGGATTGCCACAGAGAATATCTGCAGGATTTCCGCTGTCAGGACGAATTACAACCTTCCCATCGCGTGTGAGAATTTCATTTTTCAAGGAAGGGATAATCTCTGTCAGCACCTTCCATAAATCCCAGGTATCAGAGACAATGGAAACAATTCCTGAAGGGTAAATCTCCGTGATCAAACGTTGGTACGTATCAAATTCACCTGTCGTCGTCCCCATGCACATCACGGAATGCTCTGTTGCTGCAACTGAACCTGCAATCAGTTCTTTGTCAGAATCGGCATTGTAATATTCTTCCAAGAAGTCGATCGCAGGCAAGGTGTCCGTTCCTGTAAAACTTAACAAGTGTCCGGCCGATGCGATGGTCCCAGCTTCAATCCCGGCCATTCCACGCATGGAGAAGTCGTGCCCTTGCCATTGCACAAAATCAGAAATAGTTGATGTTTTCTCCGCATAGGAAGTCAATATCTCTCTGTATTTCTTGGCGATTGTGGCAGCTGTACATGGCAACCAGATGACCGTTGACAAGACCGTTTCGAAATAATTTGTTAACCAAAAAAACTCAGGTAGAGTGTTGTACATGGTGAACATTGGAACGCGAATAGGAACACTTACACCTTCTGGCAAGGCCTTGAAAACCATTGGTATGTATCCTAGATCGTGCAATTTTTCGATGTGATCAAATGCAATGGAATGTGCACCAAGGTAGTTGTTGATTCGACGCGCATACTTCGCAACAACCTTTTCTTTTGGCTGTGAAAAAAAGTGCTTCTCGAAATCCTCAATAATGTACTTTTTCAAAAAGTACTGTAAACCAAAAAATACCACTTCATCCATGCCTTCCATTCGGCTTTTTCTTGGTGTCCAGTTGGAATACACAAGCGATGTTCCTGCTGGGTACTGTCTTCTGTGGTCTAGTTTATACCCGTCTGTTAAAAATAATGAGTTCATGATCTTCAAATATTAAAGTTGTTCGTAAATAAGCGTTGATAAGGCAAGTGTGGTCATTTTATCTGACTGAAGTTCTTTGACTGAATCGGTCATAAAAATATGATCAAACACCTCTGTCAACAATTCGGTTCCTTTACTGAAAATACCGTGTGAAACAGCCAAATAAAGCGCTCCAGCATTCTTCGCCTTCAGTTCTTTCGCCAAACCGAGGAATGTACCACCGCCGTCACAGATGTCATCGACAATGATGCAAGGGCGCCCTTGAAGATCATCAGCATACACCTTAAACCCAGACAAACGACCTGTTTTCACGTCACGACTTTTACTGCATTCAACGACATCCATCCCATTCAAGGCTTCAGAGACTTTATAGATCTTTTTTAACGCACCGCCATCCGGAGAAATGAGTAGAGCATCACTTCCTATGATCCCAACAACTTGATGCATAAATGCGTGATTCGATAAGGCCACACAACGATTTAAAACTGCAGGAGTCACATCTGAGTGGGGATCCAAAATCGTGACCGTTTCAAAGTTCAACTGATTGATCAAATCCGCATAGACTTTTACAGAAAGTGGCTCTCCTTCCACCATCAATCGGTCTTGACGAGCCGCTGGGAAATACGGAATAAATAAATCCAAGCGTTTGACACCACTTCGTCTCAATGCGTCGGCAGCAAGGTAAAGTAGGCCTATGTCACTGAATGCATTTAATCGATGAGTAATGGTAATGCTTTTAGCAAGGTCCGTAGGATCCAGTTTAATGTGCAATTCACCTCCCGCAAAGGTAAATGCCTCGTAGTTAATCTCTTCCCCATTCAATGGGCGAAAGCGGCGATCTAAATTGAGGATTGTTTTCATCTTATTTGCGTATTATTTACACAAATGTAATCAAACAAAATTATCCTGCAAATTATTTTGCGTAAATTTTACACTAATTATAAATCAAAGTAGATGCCCCTAGACTCTAACTCCCTATATTTCATTTGATTAAAACGAAATAATTTTGCTGGACGGCCTGATTTTTTTTGTCTGAACATGCTTGTTTCTTCTAAAAACCCGAAACTCATGATCTTTTTTCTAAAGTTTCTGCGGTCAATTTCTTTACCGAGAATGGTTACATATAGCTGTTCAAGATCTGAAAAAAGGAACTCTGTTGGAAGAAGATCAAAGCCTATGGGTTTATAGGTCAATTTCGCACGAAGGCGTTCAAGAGCAAGTGTTAGAATTTCGGCATGGTCAAAAGCAAGGTTTGGAATGTCATTGATAGAAAACCACTGCGCTTCAAGCGCATCAGTATCCCCTATTGGTTCAATTTTCGTTGAATTGATCAATCCAAAATACGCTACAGAAATAACTCGACTTCGGGGATCACGTTGAACTGTATCACCGAACGTGTAGAGTTGTTCCAAATAATCCAACTGGACTCCCGTTTCCTCCTTCAACTCTCGTTTCACTGCAGTCGTTAACGGTTCATCATCCAAAACGAATCCACCTACCAGCGCCCATTCTTTGTGAAAAGTCTCCCCTTTTCGCTTCACTAACAAGATGTGTAAGTTTGAATTCATGTAGCCAAACACTACGGCATCAACGGCGATCAAGATATTTTGCTGAATGGGCATTATGCGTAATTTTTACACAAAATTAAGGAATTGAATTTACTTGAACATGGAAGATTGAACAAGTCTCTTGTCTCTTGTCCTTTGTCCTTTGTCTTTTCTATAAATTGTGAATTTGATGCTTCGCAATTTTGGTATGTGATGCCAAAGGCAATTCAACGGATGATCGAGCCTTTTGTCCTTTGTCCTTTGTCCTTCGTCCCTTATCTTTTCTATAAATTGTGAATTTGATGCTTCGCAATTTGGTATTTGATGCCAAAAGCAATTCAACGGATGATCGAGTCCATTGTCTCTTGTCTCTTGTCCTTTGTCTTTTCTATAAATTGGGTATTTGATGCTTCGCAATTGGGTATTTGATGACAAAGACAATTCAACGGATGATCGAGTCTCTTGTCATTTGTCTTAATATCCTGAAATCTTAATGTCTTAATGTCCTAATATCTTAACCTCTAGTCGTCCTATTTGTCCAACCCATATTTCTCCATTTTCGCTACCAAGGTATTAATGGCCCAACCAATCGCGATTGCGGTTTGACGTTTATTTCCTTCGAAGTGTTTGAGCACCCGAACAATATGTTCCCGTTCGATGTAATCCCAGTTCATGGGTTTATTGATTGAGTCTTGGAACAAGCGCTTGGGCAATACATCAACAGGGACACGTTCTTCGTTGAACACGTAAAGTCGTGCGATGATGTTTTCAAGTTCTCGGATATTTCCAGGATACGAATAATTCATCAAGACATCCATCGCTTCGCGTTCAACCACCAACTTTTTTGAACGACGGAGTTCCTTCTTTTTTTGGGTAATGAAATGCTCTATCATTTGTTTAAGGTCTGCCTTTCCACGTTGAATAAGTGTTGGAATATCGAGTTCCACCACAGACAGACGGTAGTACAAATCCCAACGGAATTTACCTTCTTCACACAATTTGACAAGATGTTGATTTGTGGCTGCGATCACACGTACATTCACCTTTTTGGCTTTGCCGCCAAGAGGCATAATTTCCTTCTCTTGCAATACCCTTAACAAGGCCTGTTGCATGTAGGGAGAAATGTCTCCAATTTCATCAAGAAAAATGGTTCCTTCATTGGCCAGTTCAAACAATCCTGCAGTATCTTTTTCTGCTCCAGTAAACGCTCCTTTCTTGTATCCAAACAAGCGAGATTCCAATAGGCTATCACTAAACGCAGAACAGTTGATTGGAACATAAGGTTTTTCGCTGCGTACAGAATTGGAATGGATGTATTTGGCGAGATTCTCTTTTCCCGTTCCGCTAGCACCGAGTATCATTACCGTAACCTGATCTGTTTGAGCGACCTTCAGGGCATTGTCATAAATCTTCTGAATGGTTGGTGTAATGAAATAGTCCTCATCTGAAGCAGAAGTGCGCTTCACATTCTCCTGGGTATAGATGGCCGTAACAGGGAGAGAGGACCTTTCAAGAATAATTTTTATCAGCTCAGGCTTGTCCTTCTTTTGGGTGTGTAAGGCGGCACGGGTTTGATAAAGAGTTGTCCGGAGGTTTAGACTGATGTGGCTCAAGTGCCAAGCGATTTGCATGGCCGGTGTTCCCGGAGAGACAAATATGTCGATCTCATCTCCACCTAATGAGACAAGAAATGGGTCAATTTTAGCCCGAATTTCACCTTGATTGATAACATCCTTGATGTCCATGTAGTGAATTTCAATCACTCGATTTGGGAATCGTTTGATCAAAAATGTGCGCAGATGCAAGGCCCTTAAATCGTCTCCCTCTGAATGCGCCGTTGACAATATAATGTGTCGATCATGCTTATAAAAATGGTCGTGAAATCCAACTGTTGGGCCATCTTCTATCACTTTTCCTTGAGAAAAGTCATTGTTGTAGGCATGCCAGGACACTAAAGTCTTCATACATCAAATTTTGATATAAATATAGCTTAATTGACACACAAACAAAGAATTATAAGCGAATATACTGAGATAAATACTGTGGCATGTACTTTGTCAAGGGGGTATCAAACCTTAAAAACTGCGCCGTGAGAAATAAGCTTGTTCAAAAATTCAGTGATGATGAAATGGGAGTGAATTCGGAACTTCTCAATAATTTTTGTCAAGCCATAAGCACATCAAACATGTATGGAATCATGTACCTCTTGCACGATCATGGTCGATTTTTTAACGGCTTGAGTAAAGAGAAAACGGTAAGCGTTCTGCATAAGCTAGTCCATGGTCCGAAAGGAATGAAATCTCGGAATACATTGAAGTTCAATCGTGGGATTTCCTTAGACATTTATCCTGGACAGGAGGTTCTTGAGATTCGCTGTTACAATCAACAGGCTGATGACGATTCTGACGGAGATGCTAAACGTTTCATGGGTTCTGATTTTGGAGAACCAATAATGAGCAGTAAGGATGAAATCATCTATCGATTCGTTTTTCGATTTTATGAGCAAAAGATTTTTGACATAAAAATGATCCACAATGCGGTAGTTAATCCGCAACGAATTGTTTTCAATAACTAATCCTATAAACTGTATACCATGAGAACCACTGCATTCATCCACAAAGTAACCAACGAAGACCGAAAAACGAACGAAGACCTATTGAAGATGTTTAGTCAAAACCTTTACTGCACGATTGACGATGCAAAGATGCAGCAACTCCTTCACCCGAATGGACGATTCTTCGGCAACATGAATTACCTGCGAGCGATCGCGTTTTTGAGAAAAAAAGTGACCGGCAGAAACGGGATCGGAGACCGCTACTTCACGGAAATCAACTACGGGGTTGCCACCGACCATAAAATTGGTGAAACGGTTATGGAAATTCGTTTTTCAGATTTTGACCCTTTCACCGATACCGAAGACCCATCACATGACTTTGGGGACTGCCCCGATTATCGATTCGATGAATTGATCTTTTACTTCGCCTTTTCCTTTAAAGACGGTAAAATATTCTCCATTCGCTTTCCTCGATCATTCGAGAAATCAATTGCCTGGATTGCCGCACGGAATTAATTTAAGTGATACATCGAGATATTAAGACATTAAGATTTTAGGAGGATAAGATTTGATTGTTCTTCGCATTGCGAAGCATCAAAATTGCAATTCCTGGTTTCAAGCCTGCAAGCGCACGTCAGGTGTCCGACACGGTGGAGAATCCTAGATTGTACCTCATAACCTGTAACTCGTAACTCATAACTCGCAACTCGTAATTCACAATTCATCACTATCTTTGTGCGCAACCAATTGCCTGAAATTACGTCTGAAAGGCAACACTAAACTTATTTTATGAAATTATTGTTTATCCCTTTTGCCCTAATCTCTTTTACGTTTTTTGCTCAAAACCTTAAGACTGAAGATATTACATACAACTATGTAAAACTTCCTACAAGTCCTTTGAGTCCAAAACCAAACAGTTACTCTTCGTATGTGACATCTACTTACGAAGAAGAAAACAAAAAAATATTGGCGCAATACGAGGCTGACAAAGCACAAGCAGAGGCTGACTTTCAACGTGAAACAGCAGAATACCCGAATAAAGTTAAGGCGGCTGATGAAAAATACGAGCGTGAAATGGCGGCTTGGAATGAAAAAGGATTGGCTTCAAAAATTATTGAAAAGCAGGTCTTGAACGAGAACAACAAACCGGTAAAAGATTATGTTCCTCAACCTTACCGCAAAACAGTTCCAATGCCGTTGATGAAAACGAACTACGATTACAGTGCGCTTGCATCAGCGCATTTGAAAATTGACGGTTACGCGAAAACTACAAACAATGAAATGATCTACACCGTTTCACTTCAAGGTTTTGATTACACACAACCTCAAATCAAAACAGAAGTGAAGAAAGAAGCAACTGTTGCAAATGGTGTTTCTACAACAAGAGATGTCACTTACTATTACATTGAATTCACGTACCGTCACCCGATGACTGCGCGTGTTTCTAATGGAAACGGACAAGAACTTTTCTTCATTTCTCCTGAGTCTTTCATTGAGTACAAGACGTACAAATCAACGGCTAGCAAAACAGCTCCTTCATCGGATTATTCAGTATTGATCAAAACAGTTGAAGACAAGATTTTGAAAGAAAATCTTACCACTATCAACCACTTGGTGAATGATCGAATTGGATATGAAGTAACAAGCCGTACAAGCTCTTTGGACTTTGTGAAGTCTAAAAACGAATCACACAATGACATCTTGGAAGCATACAACAATGCGAATGCTGGTTTGAAATCATTGATAGCTAACGAGACGCTTGCCATTCAAAAACTAAATGCTGCGGTAGCTACTTACAACGCTGCTCTCGGTGAGTCAAATCTTTTCGACAAAAAAGCACGCATTGACAAAGATGTTACTGTTGCCATTTACTTCAATTTGTTGGAGTGCTATTTTGCGTTGAGAAACACAACCGCAGGTGACGAAATCATTAGCAAATTGGCTACAATTGATCTTTCGAACCGCGATAAAAAGCTAAAAGAATCCTACAGAGAATTGTATCTAGATTTAACGAATCGTAAAGCTGCGAATGGTCTTTAATCCATCAGCAAAAAAATAGAGTTAAGCCCCTATCTTCGGATCGGGGCTTTTTTTCTGCCTGAAGATTTCCCCTTTTCAACATTCGAACTTCGTTCTTCCAAATCGAAGAACAATCATATTTTATCCCCCCTTTGGTCACTGTGAATTTTGGCGAGATGATTTCATTTTGTAAGGAACACTTTTACGTATGAAAATCATTCAATTCAAAACCAGAAACACACAGCATCAAGCGTTTACAGAAGAACTCAACACTCGCGTAAATGCCTATTTTAAGAACCAGAATATTTCGATGCGTGGAAATCGAGGCTTGTACTTGAAAGCCATTGTTATGCTTGCCATATACATTGGTTCGTTTGTCTGTATCCTATGTTTGTCACTGTCTGCTGGGTGGGCATTGCTCCTGGCGTTAATTATGGGATTTGGCGAGGCAGGTATTGGAATGTCTGTAATGCATGATGGGGCTCACGGCTCCTTTTCTGATCTTTCCTGGGTTAACAAACTGGCAGCTTCGAGCATTGTCATTCTCGGAAGCAATGCCGTCAATTGGAAAATACAACACAACTTTCTCCACCACAGATTTACAAACATTTATGGCTACGATCAGGACATTCAAACAAAAGCCGTCATCCGATTGAGTGACCATGCTCCTCTCAAACCCTACCACAAATATCAATTCGTCTACACCTTTTTCTTTTATGGATTGATGACATTGTCCAAACTCATTGGCGATTTTCCTCAATTTCAAAAATTCACCAAAGAGGGCCTCACCAACCAGCAGCCCAAAGAAACACGAAATGAATGGATCAAATTGATGGTCATTAAAACCCTCTACCTCACACTCTTCATTGGATTGCCACTTTGGCTGACTGAATACGCATGGTGGCAAATCCTAGTTGGATTTTTGGTGATGCATTTCACAGCTGGTATGATCATGAGTACCATCTTTCAAATGGCGCATGTCGTTGAAGGCGCCGAACAACCACTCCCCGACGCTCAGGGTGTCATCCACATGGAATGGACCGTCCATCAATTGCACACAACTTCGGACTTTGCACCCAATAATGCCTTCTTGAATTGGTATGCTGGTGGGT
>JBDKGB010000159.1:0-3846 GCA_039798485.1 Bacteroidota bacterium | reverse complement strand
CTGCGGTTGGAAATGGATGAACAACTACCCATAAATCAGTTGTCACTTCACAACCGTAAATATTGGTTGCTGTTAAACTAACCACGAAGGTTGTGTCAACTGGATAAGGGTTGTAGAATGTACCTTGCTCATTGAAACTGGTGCTTGTATCTCCGTTACCCAAGTTCCAGAAATAAGCTATTGCTCCTGTGCTCTGGTTGTCGAATACAACTTCCACCGGATTGCAACCTGAAACAATTACATCGGCATCGGCCACCACCTGCGGAACTACAGTTACTTGATCTGTCCATACATCTGTGCATCCGTTCGGCGCTTCAACAGTTAGCGTAATTTGATACGTTTGCGATTGATTCGATAAATTGAAATAGGTATGTGTATGAGCTGCAGCAGAAGTTGTCGAACTTAACGCATCGCCATACTGCCAGTTGTATGCATTCGCTCCTTGCGATGAATTAATGAAATCTACATTCAACGGATAGCATCCGTAAACCGTATCAATAATAGCATTCGCAATCGGAGAATAAAGAACAGTTAATGGGTGAGAAATTGAATCTGTGCAACCAAACACACTGGTTGAAACCAGTGAAACGTTGTAATTCAAATCTTGTAATCCGTTATTTGAATACAAGTGATATGGGTTGAAAGCATTCGAATAAAATCCGTCACCGAATGACCATTCGGCCGAAGTGCCAATTGTTGAAGTGTTATTGAATTGCGCTTGAACACTAGAACAAGCTCCACCTGTCCAAGTAAAGCTTGCATCAACAGAAGGATAAACAGTCACTAAAATAGTATCTGTATCTGAACATGAACTGACTTGATTGGCTTGAAGAACGGCAGTGTATGTGACAGGCTGCGCTGTTGTATTCACATAGAGGAAATCATGCGATTGTGCGCCAGTGCTACTCGTTTGACCATTGCTATAATTCCAATTGTAACTCAAAGCCAAATCGGAATTGTTTTCAAACGTTACATTCAACGGAGAACAACCGGAATACTGCTGTGTGGAAATATTCGCAACCGCTTGAGGATTTACAGTGACTTGGAATGAAATGCTATCGGCACATCCAAAGGCGTTTTCAGAATAGCACGTTACCGTGAATTGCTGTGGTGAAAGGGTGTTGTTAACATACGTATGCGTTGGAGAAGTGTTTGTAGAAGAAGTTCCGTCTCCAAAATTCCACACATAGGTTGAACCTCCGGGCATATAAGGCGTTTGAAGGGTGAAAGGAGAACATCCTTCCGCCACAGGCATTGACCATTGCAAATCGAGTGAAGGGCTCACTTGCACTGCAACACTTGCGCTGTCGGAACATCCTTGCGCCGAAGTCACCGTTAATTCTGTCTCGAACGTATTTAAAACGCCGTTAATATTATTGAATGTATGGGTGGCATCGGCAGTATTCGCAGTTCCAAAATCTCCGAAATTCCATTCGAATTGATTTCCATTTAAAGATGTATTTTGAAAATCGACTTGCAACGGACCGCATCCTGCGATGTCTGAATAAGTAAATGACGCATTCACTTCCGGATAGACATGAACGAAATATGTCTCGGCATCGGTGCAACCGTAGATGGAGGTTCCAACTAAATGAACCGTATAGTTTGCTGTAGTTGAAGAAAGATTCTCGTAGGTGTATGAAGGCGTTGAAGCTGTTGATACATCGCCGTTCCCAAAGCTCCATGCATAGTTTGAAACACCTGGAAAAAATGGCGCTTCAAACGTGAAAGGAGAACAACCTGAAACCGTTGGATTGAATAACGGGAAAATCAATGGTGGATAAATGAGCGCGTCATTACTCGCTGTATCGGCGCACCCTCCAATGGAAGAAGCAATTAAACTTACATTCCATGTATTCGGAACTCCGGATGTATTGGTGTACAAATGTGATCCGTTTACTCCTGTTGAAGTCGTTCCATCGCCGTAATTCCAGACATAAGACGTCGCATTCGTTGAGGTGTTAGTAAATCCAATCGTAATGGGTGCACAGCCATCATCATCTGTCTGAGTAAACGACGCATGTGGTTGCGGATAAACTGTCACTGGAAACGACGTGCTATCGAAACAACCAAACGCCGATTCACCAATTAAAGTGACCGTAAAATTCTGCGTTGCATTCGTTAGATTATTATAGGTATGAACGGGTGAAATCAATGATGAAGTAAATCCATCACCGAAGTTCCAATCAAACCCCTGAATACCTCCAATGGCAGGCATTTGCGCGCTGAAGGGAGAACATCCTTCAAGTGAAGTAAAAGGCAATTGAATATCCAATATCGGATAAATCGGAAGGGCTAACGTTGTTGTGTCTAAACACCCGCCGCTCGAAAATGCAACCAATGTTACATCGTACCACCAAAGGAATCCGCTGTTGTTGTTGTAGGCATGATTTGGATCTTCTATTGTCGACGTGTTGCCGTCACCAAAATTCCATGCATACGAATTAGCTCCCAACGATAAATTATTGAACTCGACCGGTGCCGTTGAACAACCCAATTCATTATTCGCTATTTCAAAATTTGCAACAGCTCCGCCCAACACCGTAACAACACTGTTAAAAGTATTGGTACAACCAAATTCATTGATTGCGGTTAGTGTAATGGTATATGGTAAATTGTAAATCGTATTGTTTCCAAACACATGTGTTTCATTTGTGTTTGTGGAAACTGGACCGTCGTTAAAATTCCAAGAGAAAGACGAAGCACCTTGGGAAGCGTTGCTAAACGCAACTTCCAGGGGTTGACATCCAGAAACAACATCTTGCGTAAACGAGGCAGTTGGATTCGGATGCACTGTAATATTTCCTTGTGTACTCGCAGAACAATAAGGTGTACTAATGTTCAATGTAATTGGAAAAGTTCCCTCTGCAGCGTACACATGTGTTGGTGTTAATTGACTGGAAGTACCGCCATCTCCAAACGTCCATTGAGCACTTGTAATTGGATTTCCGGGAGCGGTAACAGATGTGTTCGTGAAGATTGCATTGGCACCCACACACGGACTTGTCACGGTAAAAGATGGAACTGGAGTAGCGTAAACGTGCAGCACTTCAGTATCTGTTCTGGTGCAACCGTTCGGACTTGTTACCAAAACAGAAATGTTGTAGTTACCGGGCGTAGTAATGGTCAACGTATCTGGTGTCTGACCCGTGAAGGTTCCAAATGAACCTAAATTCCAATTGAATAAAATTCCTGAATTCGAAACAACGTTTAATGCTGTCGTTAACGAATCACAAGCTTGTGCAGGACTTGCTGTAATGCTGGCTGTTGGACTTGGCAACACCGTTACAACAACCGTTGCGGTATCTGCGCACGCACTGCCCAAACCTGCGTAGTAGACTCTATTTCTAACGACAAAAGTACCGGCAGTATTGAATGTGAAATTCACGTTTCCGCTTCCTAAATTTTGCCAGTTGTTGTTGTTTCCGAAATTCCATTGGTAAGATTGATTCTGCCCAGATGCTCCTTGATAGAAGGTTACTTGTCCGCCCGAACAAATTGTATCTGTAGATGCTGAAATACTTGCAACAGGAGGTGCCACAACATGAACGGTAATTGATTGCTCAACAACACCGCAATAGCTACTGTCGGAAATGGTAACAGTGTAATCGCCTATACCCGGAAACGAAATTATTTGTGGAAGGCTTGGTGGCCAAGGCATCCAAGCCGTTACAGAATCCTCTCCTTGTCCCCAATAGTCTCCAAAATTCCAACGCTCTTGTCGTTGAAAGGTATTTCCTTGATTCAAACAATTACGAATAGTCGTATTGGTAAAGGTGAAAGAGGTTGAAGGAAAGCACTGCGTAGTTGCAGAAGTGCCTATGTGGGCTTCATCAAGTGTCCAAA
>JBDKGB010000158.1:0-24467 GCA_039798485.1 Bacteroidota bacterium | reverse complement strand
AAGGACCAAATCCTGAATTGAATTCCAAAGATTTCTTCTCCTTCATCATGTACACGATCATGATGGGTGCATCGATTGGTTCGCTACCTGATTTGTATGCGAGCATCCAGAAAACCATTGGGGCTACAGAAAACTTGATGACCTTAATCGGTCAGCCGGGTGAACAAGAATTGTTGACCGGAAAAAGCGCACCGAACATTACTGGGGAAATTCGTTTTGACAACGTTCAATTTTCTTATCCGCAACGAAAAGACCTTCCCGTATTGCAAGGAATCAGCTTCCACGCACAACAAAATGAAACGATTGCCTTTGTTGGCTCATCAGGATCTGGCAAATCGACCATTTCATCGCTTTTGCTGCATTATTACGACACCGACGGAGGAAGCATTCAATTTGATGGGAACGACATTAAATCCATCGATGTCACGCATCTGCGGAAGCACATGGCCATCGTTCCTCAAGAAGTCATTTTGTTTGCTGGTTCAATTCGTGAAAACATTCGTTTTGGTGACACAGATGCAAACGAAGAAGAAATCATCGAAGCAGCGAAAAAAGCGAATGCTTGGGATTTCATCAGTTCTTTCCCTGAAGGATTGGACACGCAAGTTGGAGATCGCGGAATTCAGCTTTCCGGAGGACAAAAGCAACGCATTGCCATCGCACGAGCAATCATTAAAAATCCTGCGATCCTTATTCTCGACGAAGCGACATCAGCACTCGATTCAGAATCGGAACGTTTGGTGCAAGATGCTTTGGATAAACTCATGAAAGGGCGTACATCCTTTGTCATTGCACACCGCCTATCCACCATTCGCAATGCGAATAAAATCTTGGTCATTCAGCAAGGTCAAATTGTTGAGCATGGCACACACGAAGAGCTGATTTCTCAGAATGGCATCTACACGAACTTGGTCGAGTTGCAAGGCATGGACCAGGGGGAGGACGTGTAGTTACGAGTTAGAAGTTACGAGTGACAAGTTGGGTTTGCTTCTTCAGTGATGTCTTTTTCTAAGTTACGAGTTAGAAGTTACGAGTGACTAGTTGCGTTTACTTCTTCAGTGATGTCTTTTTCTAAGTTACGAGTTAAGAGTTACGAGTGACTAGTTGGGATTATTCATCAAAGAAGTCTTTTTCTGAGATAGAAATGACCAATTACTCGTGATTAGTGAATTCGAGAATGGTGCGGCGGAGCCTCCAAAAAACTCGTAACTAGTAACTAGTAACTTAAAGAAGACTACCCCTCGTGTTCTTGGAAGATTTTATTCAACCATTTCAACATCACAAACAGGATCAACGCAGCAGCACCGAGCAGTACGAAGTTGACATAAAAGAAGTTTGCTTTGTCTTGGTAACCGTCCCAGAACGAGCTTAAGAGACCCGATAGTTTGTTCCCTATCGATGTCGCCAAGAACCATCCCCCCATCATCAAGGCTGTCAAACGCGGCGGACTCAATTTACTCACTAAAGAGAGTCCCATTGGACTTAAGAAGAGTTCACCGATCGTGATTACCGCATACGATGAAATGAACCACCACGCGGAAGATTTCACCCCACCGTTGTTGCTCGCATAGACTGCACCGACCATTACCAAGCACGACAGTGCAGAAATCACCAATCCGAAAGCAATTTTTTCAGGTGTTGTTGGTTCCTTGCCTCGACGGCGAAGAAACGCAAAAAATGCCAACACCAATGGCGTCAATGCCACCACCCAGAACGGATTCACAGATTGAAATAAGTTTGTATTTAAAGCATAGACTACCTCGCCATCTTTTGGTAATTTTTCTTTTGGCAAATTTTTGAAGTAATCTGGATAGTCGACCGTCATAACAGGTTTGTCATCCTCGGTTACTTGCGGACGGAATTGCTTGTCTGTTAACTGAATGGTATCCTTGACATATTCGTATTGCTTCACGAGTTTTAATCCGTCAAGCACAGGAACGGCAGATGCTGAAACTTGACGGTCCGTGTACTGGTCAGCCCATGTGTTGAGCGTAGATCCGTTTTGCTTGAACACCGCCCAAAAGGCAATCACCACAGCAAAAATCGCCAACATAGCAGCCACGGGACGTCGTTCTTCTTTTGGACTTTTCACCAAGAGGTACACGTAAAAGAAGATCACTGGAATACAGCCAAATAAGAAGGCATCTGTGGTACGGGTTTTTACGATAGGTTCAGGCAAGAAATACCCAATCAATCCAAACGCAATGGCTGGAAGTAAGATGATTCCAAAAATCTTTGCCAATGACATGTCCGATTCTGCTTTGGGTTTAATGACATCGGCATGTTTGAAGTGGCGTGTTCCCATCCAAAAGATGATGATTCCAAGGAACATCCCAATTCCTGCCGCGATGAAGGCTGCCCCCCAACCAATCATGTTGTACAAGGCTGCACCAAAGAAATTACAAATAAACGCCCCAACATTGATTCCCATGTAGAAGATGCTGTAGCCAGAATCTTTGAGTGCTTTGTATTCGTCATTGTTGTATAGATTCCCTAGCAAGGTCGAGATGTTGGGCTTGAAGAATCCATTTCCCAAAATAACGAGGAACATCGACGCATAGAGCATACTGAGGTCATGAATGGCCATCAAGCAATAGCCTGCGCCCATTAACAATCCTCCAATCGTAATGGAACGGCGATAACCCAATAAACGGTCGGCTAGCAATCCACCGATAAACGGTGTTAAAAACACAAATGCAATGAAGGTACCGTACAAATCAGACGCTTCCTCCTCGCTCATGCCAAAACCATCCACTTTATCCTTGAGGTAGAGCGTGAAGATTCCAATCATGAGGTAATATCCGAATCGCTCCCACATTTCAGAGAAAAACAAATACGGTAGTGCTTTTGGGTGTTTTTGTGCAGCCATTTCTAAGTAGGTTAAAGCTTAATATTGAACGAGACCATTCAACAGGTCCTCGATGGTTTTTTGGTACTTTGACAAGAGATTTTGCGACGTGTATCCGATAAACTGGATGGTGCCCTTTTCGCTTGAAAAATAGTAGCCGTAATAGCTAAATTTAATTCCGCTCAATGTGCCATTCATTTGAAGCACCAATACCTTGAGTCCATTTACTGTGCGGTACTCTTCCTTCACAACGTAAACATCTGGAGCCACATCGCGTGCATTTTCGAGGGCAATGTCTTTCAGTGCATCCAAAGGAATTTCAACTTGCTCAGTGATCATCATGGCATACAGATCGCCTTGATTTAAGGTCAATTGGTACTCATAAGCATCGTCACCTTTACCTTTTTCAATGGACCATTTCTTTGAATCCAAATAGGTTCCAACATTCAATTTGGTGCTTTTCAGTAAAAAGGTAGATGTCGTTGGCCGTGTAAACTTTATTGGATTCATTGGAATCTCTTCCTCGTCAACGACCTCACCACTTTCGACATATTCCCATTGCCCATTCTCAAAAAGAACAACCTCTTCACCATTTTCTGTAATAGCCCTAACCTGAGCACTTAGCGCCCCGCCAAAAGACAAGGCTAAGACTGCAAAAATCCACTTTTTCATATCGAATCTATGTGTAAAAAAAGCAGCCCCCAGAAGAGACTGCTTTTCAAAGTTTATTTATTCATATTATTTCACACCGTTCATCATCTTCACGAGGAAGCGGCTGAGTAAGAATAGGATGATTGACGATCCACCTGCAAGGTAAACGAACAGCCAGAAGAATGATTTCAAATCAACGATTTTCATTCCTAAGAATTCTTTTTCCTTATTCTCTGCCAATTTCGCCAAGGCAATTTTTTCCTCTTGAATCAACTTGTGGTACTCTTCCTGTTTCTTTTTGTCTTTTGTTTTTGGGAAAAGATTGTTGAAGTTTACCGCTGAATAAGGGATTTTTGTCTCGTTTCCGTCAGCATCCGTCATTGGAACAACATTGGCGTGAACATCCTTATACTTCAATCCTTTTGCTTTGTATCCTTCTACTTCCTTTTCTGTTGCTACCCATACTTGAGCAACTTCAACTGTGTCTTTGGTCACATCGTCTAGGGCAACTGAAATGGTTTTATTTACCATGACTTTCATTGGCAAAACGTCATTTCCTGTATTCGCAGAAATTGTAACTGTATCTGAAACAGCAGCAGTATCCGCAACAGCCGCTTCTTTCACTTCTCTTGTTACTTCAACCTGAATGGTCTTGTCCGAATACTTGTCTCCAACCAAAACATAAGCGTTGTGTTCTGGTGTTGAATATTTCTCTTCCAATGCACGAACTTGAGCTGCAGTCACTTCTGGTTCTGGGTAGAAAGAAGAAAGGAACCCAGCAAAGTTGTTTGCTGCCGCAGTACTTAAGAACCAAACGCCCATCAGCAAAGATGCAAAACGGACTGGAGCCAGTTTATTCACCATGGACAAACCAATCGGCGAAAGGAACAACTCCCCAATGGTGTGAATCAAGTACAAACCTGTCAACCAAATCATGCTCACCTTCACGCCTGGTTCAACACCATCTACTCCAAAGGCAATGAAAACATAACCCAATGCCAACAAGAAGAGACCATAGGATTGTTTGTATGGAGAAGCTGGCTCAAGACCACGCTTCGAAAGTGCCGTCCACAATACCGAAATTACCGGTGCAAGAATCACAATGAATACCGCATTGAAACTGTTGAACCAGCTCGCAGGCATGGAGAATCCAAGGATATTTCTGTTTGTCTGTTCAGCAGCAAAGAACGTCAAAGATGCTCCAGCTTGTTCAAATGCCGCCCAGAAGAAGATCACGAAAAAGGCAACAATATAAATTACTCCAATTCGCTGCTTTTCAACTTTATTCAATGAAGGATCAAAAATGATGATCAATGGAATGGCCAATGAGATAGCGAAGATGAAAGCCGAGATGTAATTGTTCACCAACTTGATCATCGTTTCATCTGCTGTAGTGAAGACGTACAAACGAAGAACAACGAGTGTAAGCATTCCCACCAACACACCGATGTATACATTCTTTTTGCTTTTAGGAGCTTTTGATTCTGTGCTTGTATCGCCTGATTCTTGCGCCAAACGTTGACGGTTTGGAATATCACCGATCGGCGCACCTTCTGGCGAAACGAGCAATTTGTTCTTTTGCATTTGGAACGTAATCACAGAAATGATCATACCAATGCATGCAGCAAGGAATCCCCATTTGAACGCATACGGAATCGCGTTATCATCTGCATCGTAGCGCTCACCCAATCCACCACAAATCAGCGGTGCGATGAAAGCTCCAAGGTTGATCCCCATGTAGAAAATGGTGTAAGCCGCATCTTTACGTTTGTCCGTATCTGAATACAACTGTCCCACCAACGTGGAGATATTTGGTTTAAAGAATCCATTTCCAAAGATCAAAGAAGTCAAACCAACAATCATCAAAGGCAAAGAAAGTCCTGGATTTTCATAGAACCAAGCGGCCAAAAACATGAAGAATTGACCAATGGCCATCATGACACCACCGACCATGATTGACTTTCTGTTTCCCCAGATGTTGTCCGCGAAGTATCCTCCAATGATTGGCGTTAAGTAGACCAAACTTGTGTACGAACCATAGATTCCTGAAGCTGTTTCTTTGTCAAAAAGCAAGGCTTGAGTGAGGAAGAGCGTAAAGATGGCGCGCATTCCATAATAGGAGAATCGTTCCCACATTTCTGTGGTAAAAAGGAGATAGAGTCCCTTAGGATGCCCTTTCTGTGCAGTGTTTTCCATTGTAGTTTGTTAAAATTTGTGTCGTGAAAATATAAAAATTATTTAAAACTTCGCCTTTTGAAACTTAAGGCTATGTACTTCAATGCGCATACACATCATCACCAACACACAAATCACGAAGTGTACAACTTGCGTGTTGAGGAAGAAATCTGCGACAACTTCTCCATTGGCATACATCCTTGGGATGCTTCAGAGGGCTTGAAATCACTAGCATTCATCGAAAAAATCATTCAAATAAAAGGATGTGTTGCGATTGGAGAAACAGGATTGGATCGCATCCAAGGACCTGATTTATCTGTTCAAGAATGGCTCTTTCGAAAACATATTGAGTTGTCCGAAACTTATCAACTGCCAGTCATTATTCATTGTGTACGGTGTTGGAATGAGTTAAAATTGATTCGCAGAGAACTTCAACCCAAACAATACTGGATATATCACGGCATTTCCAAGGCCAACCTCATGCAGGAAATTCTTTCCGAAGGTTTTATTGTAAGCATTGGCGCTGGAGTGCTGTCAAATGAAAAACTGCAAGAAGCAGTAAAAATGATCCCCTTTGAACAAATGCTGATTGAAACCGATGATTCTTTGGTACCCATCGAACACATCTATCACAACATTGCTGAACTGAAAGGAATTCCAATCAGTGAGCTGAAAGCTATACTTGCACACAACTTTAAACGAATATTTAGCAGATGGAACAATGGTTAGAACGCACCGAGCTAATCCTCGGAGAAGACAAACTGAACACCTTACAGAAATCACATGTTCTGATTGTAGGACTTGGCGGAATCGGATCGTTTGCAGCGGAATTCATTGCACGATCGGGCGTTGGCACTATGACCATTATCGACGGTGATGTTTTTGATCCTACGAATAAAAACCGTCAGCTCACGGCACTTGACTCCACCATTGGACGAAATAAAGCCCTTGTTCTTGGTGAACGATTGAAAGACATCAATCCCAACCTTGAGCTTCACATTCTCGAAGAATTTGTTGTTCCTGAGCGGGTTTGGGAAATCTTAAACACCTACAAACCTGACGTGGTGATGGACTGTATTGATTCTGTAACACCAAAAATTGAATGGATTGCAGCCTGTATTCGTTTAAAAACCAAAATCATCTCTCATTTTGGTGCAGGTGGAAAAATGGATCCAACGCGGGTGCAGGTTGTCAATCTTCCAAGTACCTACAATTGTAAACTCGCTGCGCATGTGAAAAAACGCCTCAAAAAAAGAGGAATTACACCCAAAACAGTTCGTGCTGTATTCTCCTCAGAACTGCAACAAAAAGACGCACTTAAAATGACCAATGGACTCAATTACAAGCGTTCATTTTACGGCACGGTCAGTTATATGCCAGCACTTTTTGGTTTGCATGGCGCAGCAGATGTCCTGCGCTATCTGACAAGGGACGAATGAAGTCTTTGGGATAGATTCACCGAGTAAACAATGTACTGGGCGTTACATCAACTGCTTTCTGAGGTTCTTTTGCTATCTTTACGTTTACAACAATAGCATGCGCAGTCTCCTTCCATTGCTCTATACGCTCGTACTTTTCAGTACACTTTTTTCCTGCAACCTGCGGGCTAAGAAGAATTTGAGCCATACCGAAGTCATTGCTGACGCTGCATTTGACAACCATTCCTACGGCAATGTACGTCAGATTCGCACAACACATTTACACCTCGACCTCGATGTGAATTTTGACAATCAAACCATCTACGGCGTTGCACGTCACACGATGCAAAACTATGGAACCGACACTGCCATTTTCGACATCAAAGGACTCGAAATTCAAAAAATAACCCTTGGAAAAGGAAAAGAAAAGGAAACCGATTTCATCATTGGACAATGGGACAAAGATTCGATTTTAGGTCAACCATTGTTGGTAACCATTACTTCCAAGACCACACACATCAACATCTATTACAAGACCACCAACAAAACGGAAGCACTTGGTTGGCTGAATCCCGAACTTACCACGGGCAAAAAGCATCCTTTTGTGTACACGCAAGGTCAAGCCATCCTCACGCGCTCTTGGATTCCACTGCAAGATTCTCCTGCCAATCGCATCACCTATTCTGCCAAAGTCAAAGTACCTGAGGATCTAATGGCCGTAATGAGTGCTGAAAATCCAACAAAACGAAACGACAAGGGGGTCTATTTCTTTCAAATGAAACAACCGATTCCATGTTATCTCATTGCTTTAGCTGTTGGAAATATTGCGTATAAGAAATTGGGAACGAATTGCGGAGTGTACTCCGAACCGGAGCTCTTGCGCAGCAGTGCGAATGAATTTTCCGACCTTCCTCGAATGATTCAGGCAGCTGAAAAGCTCTATGGAAAGTACCGTTGGAGACAATACGACCTGCTCGTACTCCCCTATTCGTTTCCCTTTGGAGGAATGGAAAATCCACGACTCACCTTTGTGAATCCTACTGTCATTGCCGGCGACAAGAGTTTGGTTTCTGTTATCGCACACGAATTGGCCCACAGTTGGTCGGGAAATCTTGTCACAAACCGTTCGTGGGACGACTTCTGGCTCAACGAAGGATTTACCGTTTACTTCGAAAATCGCATCATGGAGGCGCTTTATGGAAAAGAAATTTCCGATATTCTCGCTTTGATCGAGTTCCAAGAGTTACAAGATGAATTGAAAGAAATTGGAGAAAGCGCACATCCAGAAGACACACGACTGAAACTTCAATTGCGTGGACGTGATCCGGATGACGGCCTTACAGATATCGCTTATGTGAAAGGTGCCTTTTTCCTGAAAACATTGGAACGCGATGCAGGCAGAGAACGTCTCGATAAGTTTTTAAACAGCTATTTCAAGGCATTTGCTTTCAAAACTGTTTCTTCCGAAACATTCATAGAATACCTCGATGAACACCTTCTTGTACCGCAAAACTTGAATTTCAACACCAAAGAATGGGTGTATAAAGAGGGAATCCCTAAGAATTGTTATCAAATTGTTTCACCTCGTTTTAATGAGGTTCAATCCTTAGCCGATCGTTTTGCCAAAGGTGAAAACATCTTCAAACGAAAAGTGAAATGGATCAAAATCAAAGGCCGCAGAAAAAAGAAAAAACAGGTCATTCAACTCACACGTGACAAGCATATCGCACAAGAATGGCAAGCCTTTATCCGTCGTTTACCGAACACTATTTCAGCGGATAAATTGCGTACGATCGATAAAAATTTGCATTTCCGCGAGTGGACCAACAGTGAAATTCAGTACGAATGGTACATCAAAGGAATTCGCGCTGGCTATACCGACATTCGCCCTTCTATGGAAAAATTCCTCCTCAAAGTTGGTCGAAGAAAATATGTGGCACCGATTTACAAGGAACTCGCAAAGTCACCAGAAAATTTAGCTTGGGCACGCGGCGTCTTTGAAAAGGCACGTGTCAATTATCACCCAGTAACAAAAAACACAATACAAGAGCTTCTTGACGTGAAGTGAGTACTGTAATTATCCCAATCCTTCAAGTTTCTCTTCCAGAATGCGAATTGTGTTTAAGGCATCCGCTTCTTTCTTGCGCTCATTCGCAACCACAGCTTCAGGCGCACCTGCCATGAATTTTTCGTTTTGCAACTTACTCTGAACGCTCTTCAAGAAACCTTGTGTATACACGATGTCTTCTGCAATCTTCTTCTTCTCCGCTTCAAGATCAATGGTCTCTCCAAATGGAATGTAATAATCGTTTCCTTGAACGAGGAATGAGTTTGCATTCGCCACTTTCTCCGTCACATACTCCAATTGGGTAAGATTCCCCATTTTCACAATCACGGCATCAAACGAGGTATCAATGTCTGAATTTTTCTTGATGAACAACTCCATTTTCACCTTGCTGGCGATGTTGTTTTGCTTGCGCACATTTCGAATGTGTGTAATGACATCCGCAGCCTTATCGAAACTGTTCAGCACAGCTGCGTTTACCGATTGCACCTTAGGCCATTCTGCCAAAATGATATCATCACCTTCGGCGCGCTCACGGATCAAATGCCACAATTCTTCCGATACAAACGGCGTAAACGGCTGCATCACCTTCAATAAACGTTCGAAGAAGTCCTTCGTCGCCTCAAGAGTTTTGGGGTCGATCGGTTGTTCGTACCCAGGCTTCACCATTTCGAGGTACCATGAACAGAAATCATCCCACACAAGTTTGTAAATGGCCATCAAGGCCTCTGAAATTCTGAATTTATCGAAAAGCTCATTGATTTCAGCCAACGCTTGATTGAACTTCGCATCGAACCATTCAATGGCCTTCACAGAAGACTTCGGCTGTTCCATCTCACGCACCTCCCACGCACTTACAAGACGATACGCATTCCAAATTTTGTTGGTAAAGTTTCTTCCTTGTTCGCATTGAGACGTATCAAACGGAAGGTCGTTTCCGGCAGGGGAAGAAATTAAAATTCCCACGCGCACACCGTCAGCGCCATATTTTTCAATCAAATCGATTGGGTCCGGAGAATTCCCCAGGGATTTGGACATTTTTCGTCCCAATTTATCACGGACAATTCCGGTGTAATATACATTTTTGAAAGGCAAATCGCCCATGTACTCATACCCCGCAATGACCATGCGCGCTACCCAGAAGAACATAATCTCAGGTGCGGTTACAAGGTCGTTTGTTGGATAATAGTACTTTATTTCTTCGTTGTTGGGCTGTGTCAATCCATTGAACACTGAGATAGGCCAAAGCCAGCTAGAGAACCACGTATCGAGCACATCCTCATCCTGACGAAGCATACCAGCACTAATCGTTCTGCCTGTTTTTTGACTCGCTGCTGCGATTGCTTCCGCCTCTGTTTTGCACACCACAAAATCGTCTGAACCTTCACCGTAGAACCATGCTGGGATGCGATGTCCCCACCACAACTGACGAGAAATACACCAATCCTTCACATTTTCCATCCAATGTTTGTAGGTATTCTTGAACTTCTCTGGATGAAACTTGATGCTACCGTTCATCACATTGTCCAAAGCAGGCTGCGCCAATTCTTTCATGGAAACAAACCATTGCAGGGACAAGCGCGGTTCGATCACCGCATTTGTACGTTCTGAGAAGCCTATTTTATTGATGTGGTCCTCGGTTTTTACCAAGTAACCCTTATCATACAGTTCTTTTTCTATGGCCTTACGCACTTCGAAGCGATCCATTCCTGCATAGTGCATTCCGTGCTCGTTCAAGGTACCATTGGCATGGAAAATATCAATGGTCTCAAGCGCATGTTTCTTACCTAAATCGTAGTCATTCGTATCGTGCGCTGGCGTAACCTTTAAGCATCCTGTACCGAATTCCATGTCCACATACTCATCTTGGATGATCGGAATGGTGCGGTTGGCTATCGGAACGATCGCTTGTTTACCGTGTAAATGTTTGAAACGCTCGTCATTTGGATTGATGCAAATCGCAGAATCTCCGAGAATTGTCTCAGGTCGTGTCGTAGCGATGGTCAACCATTCGTCGTCGCTACCAGCAATTTTGTAGCGCACGTAGAACAACTTTGAGTTTACCTCTTTGTGTATAACCTCCTCATCAGACAAGGCAGTAAGTGCTTCAGGATCCCAATTGACCATGCGCACACCGCGGTAGATTTTACCTTTATTGAACAAGTCGATGAACACATCCAACACAGACTCTGAATACTCAGGATCCATGGTAAAACTTGTACGTTCCCAGTCGCAAGAAGCACCGAGTTTCTTCAATTGTTCTAGGATTATCCCACCGTGTTTGTCCTTCCATTCGAAGGCATGTTTCAAGAATTCATCGCGCGTTAAATCGATCTTGCGAATTCCCTCCATCCGAAGTTTTTGAACCACTTTCGCTTCCGTTGCAATGGATGCATGGTCAGTTCCAGGCACCCAGCAGGCATTCTTGCCTAGCATCCGTGCACGACGAACCAATACATCTTGAATGGTATTGTTCAACATGTGTCCCATATGGAGAACCCCAGTTACATTGGGCGGCGGAATGACCACAGTATACGGCTCGCGGTTGTCGGGAACAGAGTGAAAATATCCCTTATTCATCCAGTGGGAATACCACTTTTCTTCTGCTTTTTGCGGCTCGTATGTCTTTGGAGTCTCCATGGGTATTGAATTTGGGAGCAAAGATAGGGATTCTATGGCAAACTGACAGGGTATGTTCCGCAGAGCTACTATAAATTCCTACGCTAAATCATCCTTGAATGAACCTCATTCTTGAAATTGGCATGTATCTTTGTGAAAAAAAGATGCGTCACTTCACACTCCTGTTTTTACTTTCCACAATACTGCTCTTCACAGCATGTTACAAAGGGAAATCCGTCGATTTGGTTGTGCACAATGCACGCATTCATACCATGACCGACGACCCGAAAGTGTACGAAGCCATGGCCATTAAAGATGGAAAAATTGTAGAAGTTGGTCCGGAACGACAAATCTTGAACAAGTATTCAGCAGAAGAAGAGATGGATGCTGGCGGAAAAGACATTTATCCTGGATTGACCGATGCCCATGGCCACATCCTGTCGTATGCCAAACAAAAGTTGAGTGTTGACTTGGTCGCTTGCAAGAGCTTTGATGAATTGCTCGTTCGAACAGAGAAATACCAAGACCGCTACAAACGAAAGTTCATTGTTGGACGTGGTTGGGATCAATCCTTATGGGGAACTACTGAATTGCCGAGTAACGAGCAGCTCAATTTGCTTTTCCCAAACACCCCTGTTTGCCTCTACCGAATAGATGGTCATGCGCTGTTGGCGAATGATGCTGCCTTAAAAAAGGCTGGCATCACCCCTGAATCAAAAATTGATGGAGGCATTGTTCACCTCAAAGATGGCAAATGCACAGGTTTGTTGGTTGACAATGCGATGGAACCATTGAATCATCTCATTCCACCATTTCCTCGCAAAGAAATCAAATCGGCCATCATCGACATTCAACAAGAATTGCTTCAATATGGCATCGTCGGGGTCCATGAGGCAGGTATCGAGTTCAATGACATCTCTTTGTTTAAGGAATTGATCGATGCGAAAAAACTCCAAATTGAAGTCTATGCGATGCTCTTTCCTAGCAAAGCAAACATGGATTTCGTGCGCAAGCAGGGGAAATTCAGACATAAGAGCCTCATCATTCGAAGTTTCAAAGTGATGGGCGATGGCGCATTGGGGTCACGCGGAGCCTTTTTGAAACAGCCCTACTCCGACCAGCACAATCATTTTGGTGTGCTTACCACGCCAATTTCCGACATGAAGCGGATTGCAACGTTTTGTGAAGCCAACGATTACCAGATGAACACACATGCCATTGGTGATTCGACCAACCGCATTTTATTGGACATTTACAAAACAATCTTTGAGGTGAAGCCTGACCATCGCTGGCGGATTGAACATGCACAAGTTGTCGACCCAAAGGATTTTGTATTGTTTTCAAATTATGGTGTTTTTCCCTCTGTACAGCCAACACATGCTGTGAGTGATCAACGCTGGGCAGAGCAGCGTTTGGGAAAACAACGCATGGCGGGTGCCTATGCCTACCATACATTATTGGAGAAATATGGGATGTTGGCAATTGGGACAGACTTTCCCGTAGAGTTAACAGATCCATTTTTAACCATTCAAGCTGCTGTGAAACGCAAAAATGGAGAGAACTTTCCTGATGGTGGTTTTTACACCAACGAAGCCATAACACTCGAAGAATGCATGAAAGGAATGACCATTTGGGCAGCCTTTGCTTCCTTCCAAGAAGAACGAACAGGCTCCTTGGAAAAAGGAAAAGAAGCAACATTTGTCATTTTCGAGCATCCAATTCAAGCTGGTGAGACCTACGAACCAAACTTTGCCAACCATGTTTTCATTCGCGGAAAGAAGGTTTACAGCACAGATTATTAAGACCTTACATCCACTAAAGAGCAATAACCATTACTTTTCGGCATGAAATGCTACCCGATAATTTGCCTTTTCTTGCTGCTTTTCGTACCCGTTCTAGGCTTTACGCAAGTCGCTCCGCTGTCAACAGCTTCAGGAAGAATTGTTGATGCGAATGGCGATGACTTCATCCTAAAAGGCGTGAATTGGTGGGGCGCGAATGGCAGCCAATATCCGTATAGCGCAGACCACAGCAAAGGAACCGACACCCACGCGATGCCCTTTGGACTTCACATACAGTACATTGACACGATCGTTCGAGCCATTAAAAACGCAGGATTCAATACTGTACGCTTGCCCTTCTCCAATGAAATGCTGCATGACAAGACACCCACAGAAGCGACATGGGTTGGTCCGAATACAACGTTAATCGGAAGAACACCCTTCGAAGTGTTTGACACCGTCGTTCAGAAATTGACAAATGCAGGGATTTTTGTGCTTTTGAACAACCACTCGACCACGACACATTGGTGCTGTAACTATGATTTCAACGGTTTGTGGTTTGGCAAAAACCCGTATTATTCACAAACATCTGAACAATGGATTGCGGATTGGAAGATGATGGCAACACATTATGCCAACAATCCGAAGGTTATTGGCGCAGATCTTCGCAACGAGGTTCGTCCCCTTCGGATGCAACACATTCCCTTGCCTAAAAATCCAAACTGGGGTCGTAAAAACAAGCGAGATTGGCACAAGTATGCTACACGTGCGGGAAATGCGATCCATGCTGTGAACCCGCGTTTATTGATTGTTGTGGAGGGGATCAATGCACAGGTTCGCTTCCTCAGTCACCTTACATTTGTACATTTAACACCCGTACACAAACGACCCATCGTGTTAAACATCCCCAACAAGCTCGTATATGAAGTGCACAATTATTCATTCAGTTGGAGCAAGGCGAATTTACTTATTCCCGAAAGGCAAGTAAAGTACACTGATTTGAGTTCGGAAGAACGTCATGAGCATTACGAACGACTTTGGGGCTTTGTCACAGAGAAGGATTTTAAGCATGTTGCTCCAGTGATTGTTGGCGAATTTGGATGCAGCAGCGATGGTAAAGATGTGGAGTCTTGGCTAAGGGATTTGAGCACGTACATTCAGACCAAGCGCCTTGGATTTTGCTGGTGGACCTTAGAAGAAGAACTCTTCAATACGGGAAGTTATGGCATTATGAATGCAGAAATGAACGCGATAAATGTGCAACAGGACTGGCGGTGGGAGTACCTTTCACCACTGATGAAACTGAACTAATTGAACAGTAAAACAAGAACAATGAGCTTGGAACGATTTGTTGAGGCGCAAGAGAAGCCGCATTATACTTATAAAGAACTATCCTTTTATGCACGTGCCTTGATTGAAATACAATCGGGTAAGAAAAATACAGATTGGATATGGTTCATCTTCCCCCAACTTGATGGGTTCGGTTATAGTTACAATTCAACCTTTTACGGAACAAAAAATTTGTCCGAAGCCGAAGCCTATTTGCAACATCCAGTATTAGGCAACAGACTGAAAGAAATTTCTCAAGCACTCTTCGCCTTGGATGAGACCAATCCCGAAAAAGTTGTTGGTCATGGCGACCATTATAAACTATGCTCATCCATGACTTTATTTTCACAGATTAAGGATGCTCACCCCATTTTTCGCGTTGTACTTGAGAAGTATTTTTCTGGAAATATGGACGACAAAACCCTTAAAAAGCTCAGAAAAACTGTTTAGAACGAAGGACAAGAAATCAACTTAAACTGCTGAATTTTCGGTTTACACGTTAAGTTAATCCCCATCGAAATTTCATGTGATCCACGTGACACACCGTTGTTCAATTTTGAAACAGTAACATCGTAGCTGTAGCCCAATTTAAAACGTCCAGTGTTGATTCCAAGCGTAATGATGAACGCATCGCGATTGCGGTACCAAACACCTGCGTTGATTACCCCGTATTTCACATAGGTACCAATGCTCAATTCTTGAAACCCATTTTGGTACTGGTAAATGACATTCGGCATGATTGACGTTCCATTTGAGTACTTAGATTTACGCCCAAGTTGAATTTCAGCTCCCATATGAGCTGTCCATCGCACTGGTAGATGTGACTCACCAACAATCATCGATTCATTGGGAGTATTTGCATGATGAGCAGCAACACCAGCAAAAAAGTTCTTATTAAAAATTACCGCTCCTGCTGAAGCATCGAAAAAACCTCTAGATCCTCCTCGCGGAACATCACCCGTTGAATAGATGAACCCCCTTCTTGGGTCAATCATATCCCCGAAGGTCAATTTATCCCAATCGAGTGATTTCTGGTACCACGCAGCGCGAGCACCAAATTGAACCTTCCATCTTCTGTTAAGTTGAGCGTGATACGAATAAATTAACCCCAACATAGAGGTTTTAATCGTACCTACCCCCTGCTGATCGTGCGTTGCAAGTACGCCAATTCCTCCAGAAATATTGCTAAAATAACTATCCCAAGAAGCGCTATAGGTAACATAATTGCTCGACAAATTAGGCCACTCGTTGCGGTAATTCGATGCAAAGCGCGAACACCCGTATGATCCTGCAAGGGCAGGATTTAGATACAAAGGATTCGCATAAAACTGCGTGAATGTTGGATCTTGTCCAAATGAAGAGGAAGAAACCAAAAGGGCGGTAATGATCAGTAGTTTTTTCATGGCTTATAAATTGAGGAGGCGTTGCCCCATGCGACTTGGTTTAGTTAGGATACGTAGCGTAAGTTGATGTGATAAAAATTGTTTTCCAAAGACTTCTGAATGCGTCAGATCCGCATTGTAAGCCAACATGAAATGATTGAATTTTAGGCCTACAGAAACGGCAGGATCAAGTTGGGAAGAAATTGCAGCTCCCACAGTAATCCAATGGTAGCGCATGTTTACACCCAACCATGCTTCTTTTAAGGTCTCGTACTGCTGGTATACGACGTAAGGAGAAACACTGAAGTGCTCCTTGCGCGACTCGTAATCCGTTCCAATCGTTGCGATGAAGTGTTGCCCAGAACGGCGAATGTCAGTTAGGTCGCTGGAATAAATGTTGTCCGTGTGCTTCAACAAATTATCACCTTGAACGCTGGCATAGAACCATCGTGTATTCACAGAAAGTCCTAAGCCTAGATCACGGTACCATAAAGAACGACCGATTGGCATTTGACCCGCAGTATAAAACTGATGTGGATTCAAGCGCTCCATTTCTACCATTGAGCCCGTCTGAATTTTGGTAGGATCAATCGTTTTATTTCCCATCGTGAAGCGGAAAGAAGGTTCAATGATGACATTTCTGCTCACAGAAAACTTCGGAGAATAGGTAAATGACGAATGAATGTTTTGAATCCCACCATCGGCATACTGCGAATGACTCACGACAAGCCCAAGGCCTCCGCGCATTCCGTATGAATAACCATCCACTGAAACGCTATTCATCAGTTGTTGATTCGGCTGACCTGCCCATTGTAGGCGAGACATCGTTTGAACGCGCGTTGCCAACAAGGTACCCACAGCACCAAAGTTAACTTCTGTAGGCTGCATGCCTGGCACGTGGTAATGTGGATCTTTCAAGTTCTTCAAAGCCACTGGATTGTCTAACATTCGGCTAACTGCACGTCCTACCTGACGAAGTTTCGACGAAAATGTTTCTTTGTAGACCGTATGTTTGATGGTTGATTTTGTTGTTGTTGTTGCGACAACTTCATTTGTTTCTTGCCCTTTGCTCGTGTTGCTCGTCAAACCCACTTCTTGTAAAAGGGTTGACGCTTCCGTTTTCTGTACTGTAGTTTCGACCTGAGCATGCTGTTGACCTTCATCAACACGACCAACTCCTGTATCTGCAGCAAGTTCAGTCACCGGCGTCTGTCCAACAGATGACGAAACGACATTAAATTCAACATTCGTATGTCCTTGAGGAGTAGTTTCCCTTTGTTGAGCAATCGTTGTGATTCCTCGTTGTCCTCGCACTTCTGTAACTTCTTGTGTTTGATCTTCCGGCGTATTCAGCGCTGCTTGCGGTTGATTTCCAATTTCTATGGCCTTTTCATTCGCTCCTCCCCTTTCAGTAGTTTCGGAATCGATTGCTTTTGTCTTAGGTTTAGCTGCTATTGTTGGAGTTTCCACATTCGCGGTGGCAGCATCTCGTGTTGGTTCAATAGCTGTTGGCCAATACATAACCGTGCCGAGCGCTATGATTCCAGCAATTGACGCCATTCCCATAGACATGAAAAGTCCAACAGGGCGTCTGCGTATCAATCGATCTGCATGTGGAAAAACCACCTGTTCGTTGTCAACTTTAGCGATTTCCCACATGTCTCGGTCAACATCCAATTCAGGGTGCTGAATCAGAAAAGACTCAAGTTGTGCTACTTGCTCCTCACTGAGGTTTCCCTCCATAAGCTCAAATAGCCAACGATCGATGTTTGAAAATGATGGATTGCTCATACGAGTTGTGTCAAACCTTTTAACTGCTTTTTAATCTTATTCCTCGCTCTGAACAAATAGACCTTTACTTGAGAAGGTGAAAGTTCAAGAATATCACCTATCTCATCGTAGGTATATCCTTCGAGATCCCGCAACAGAATGATACTTTTCTGCACTGGTGGAAGAATACTTACAGCCCGATCAACAACTTGAGATGATTCAAACAAACTTCGGTCTGACTTTGCAGTTTCGGGAATTAACTCATCCCCTGGCAAAATCATGCGTTGTTTTTTCATCACATAATTTATCATTGCGTTGTGTGCTGTTGTAAACATCCAGGCTTTCGCCTTCTCCACTTCCACTTTCTTTCGGTTGATCCACAGTTTTTCAAAAACATCTTGTACGATATCTTGCGCATCTTCAGCATTCCGAAGAAACTTCAACGCAAAGCCGTAAAGTTTACCGCTGTGCGTGCTGACCGCAATATTGTATTCGTGTCTTTTCAAAACAGTGTTCCGAGGTAGCAGTTAAAACAATTTGATAACTCTTAAAGTTACATGGTGAACGATTTTTACATCGTTTTGGGATACAAATCTATAAATGGTTTATCAAACTGTGTCGTTGAACGAATATTTAATGCTTTTGGCTGAACAAATTCAAGTTTCTAGCGAACAATTTTTTAGCAAATAATAAATATATTTATCATTCTAAAACTCAGACCTATGATTGAAGCGAATCGCTTATTCGATATTCCCTATTACCAGCAGCGTACCTACCCAAACAAAGGCATGTTTGTGACAAAGAATAATGGGCTTTGGCAAATGATGTCCTGCGATGAGTTTTTGAATGAAGTTATGATCGTCTCTCGTGGATTAATTGCCTTGGGAGTAAGTAAGGGAGACAACGTTGCTTTGGTGTCTTCTAATCGTGTCGAATGGAATGTAATGGACATTGCCATTCAGCAAGTTGGCGCCATTGTTGTCCCGCTTTATCCAAATATCTCAGAAAGCGATTACCGCTATATTTTGAATGATGCTGGGATTAAAATGTGCGTGGTAAGCAACAGTGATCTCGCCTCAAAAATTGCGCATGTTCGTGGAGATGTACCTAGCTTAACGCACTTATATACATTCGATAAGATCGAAGGGTTTGACCATTGGCACCTCATCCATTCAAAATCTCAAGAGATGGATGAGTCTGCAGTTCGCGATCGCATGGATGACGTAAAAAGCCATGATTTAGCCACCATTATTTACACCTCTGGAACAACTGGAAATCCGAAGGGGGTAATGCTTTCTCACCACAATATTCTTTCGAACGTTTCCGGATGCAAAAACCCAATCCCTGCAGATCAAAACTCTAAAGTATTGACATTCTTACCAGTTTGTCATATCTATGAGCGTATGTTGCATTACCTCTACATGTACCTTGGTTGCTCCATACACTTTGCTGAATCGATGGATACCATCGGAGATAACATTCGGGAGGTAAAGCCAGATGTATTTTCAGCCGTTCCAAGACTCATTGAAAAGGTGTTTGATCGCATCATGGCAAAAGGTGATGATCTGACAGGAATCAAGCGACGACTATTTTTCTGGGCTGTTGCCTTGGCGGAGGAATATGACGTTGTTGGTAAAAGCTGGTGGTATAAAGTCCGCTTGTCGATAGCTCGAAAATTGATTTTTTCGAAATGGCAAGAAGCGCTTGGTGGAAATGTGCGTGCCATCGCTTCTGGAAGTGCAGCATTGCAACCTCGTCTTGCGCGCATTTTCTTGGCGGCAAACCTTCCTATTCTCGAGGGTTATGGGTTAACAGAGACCTCTCCCGTGGTGTCTGTGAACTCTTTTTACAGTGGCATTCGCATTGGCACTGTTGGTCCATTGATCGATGATGTTCAGGTTCACATTGCGGAAGACGGGGAAATCTTGGTGAAAGGTCCAAATGTAATGATGGGGTATTACAACCTGCCAGAAGCGACAGCTGAGGCCATTGATTCAGAGGGATGGTTCCATACTGGAGATATAGGGATGTTTGTTGAAGAGCGTTTCTTAAAAATCACCGACCGCAAGAAGGAGATTTTTAAAACTTCAGGAGGAAAGTACATTGTTCCTCAAGCGATGGAAAATAAGTTCAAAGAATCGCGGTTCATCGAGCAAATCATGGTTGTCGGTGAAGGTGAAAAATTCCCATCAGCCTTGATTGTTCCAAGTTTTGCATTTATCAAAGAATGGGCACAGCGCAAGGGGCATGAACTTGGAGATGGCAGCAACCACGCCATCGCAAATGACAATCATGTGATTGGCCGAATTCAAGAAGAAATCGATGCCTTCAACAAGGGATTTGGAAACTGGGAGCAGATCAAAAAATTCGTTCTTTTGGAAAAGGAATTCTCCATCGAAGCGGAGGAATTGACACCGACCTTGAAATTGAAGCGAAAGAAAATTTTGGCAAAGTACCAAAAGGAATACGCGTCAATTTACGCAGAAAACTAAGCGAGAAGTTAGGGTTTTTTGACCGTAAACTTCACCGTTACAATGTGAAATTCCGGGTAATAAATGCTCTCTTCAAATTTCAATTTCATCGCTGCATTGCGTACTTTAATGCGCACCGGGGTGGATTGAATTGTTGTTCCCTCTGAAATTGCTTTTCCTGAAGTTACTTCCCCCTTTCGATTGACAGAAAGGTTCATGACCACTGTTCCTGCATAGAGACTATCGGTCACAAAAAAATTGGTTGTTGACGTCATCTTGCGACCATCATCCACGAGTGTTCCTCCGATAATTTGTGCTATCGAAGTACAGGAAATGCTTAAAAAGAGTAGAAGAAAATAGGCTTTCATGGTCGGAACGTTTTACTCTAGGATACGCAGTGACGGATTAAATGTTACATCAAGATATTCTTCAAAGACGCTACACCTCCTAATTAGAAAAATCAACATTAAATCCACCATAGAGCCGCGAAGAAAACGATTTAAAGGATTTCGTTTTGTGTGCCGTTGACCAACTTAAAAGAAGGATATTCCATTTTTTTTCTCTGCGCCACCAGGTTAGAAGCATTAACATTTAATTAACCACAGAGCCACAGAGGTATTGTTTGCAGTTGACCATCTTAAAAGAAGGATTTTCCATTTTTTTCTCTGCGCCTCCGCGGTAGAATATTAAATTGGTTTCAGGCAATTTTCCCCCAGTCGGGGCGGCTTTTCAAAATATCGCGCAAAATTTCTTTCAAGGTCAAATGCTGCGGCCGGTCCAAGCCAGGGTCGAGTTCGAGGAGTGACCGCGCCTCATCCCTAGCCAACATGACCAATTGACCGTCTCTCGAAAGATCTGCAATGCGTAAATCAAGTGCCCCACTTTGCTGCGTCCCCATTAAATCTCCGGGTCCACGAAGTTGTAAATCCACCTCCGCAATTTCAAATCCATCGTTCGTACTCACCATTGTTTCCATGCGGCGAATGGACTCCTTAGACAACTTCAATCCTGTCATTAATATACAAAAGGACTGCTCAGCACCGCGCCCTACTCTACCCCTTAACTGGTGCAGCTGCGACAAACCAAATCGTTCCGCGCTTTCGATGATCATCACCGATGCATTGGGCACATTGACCCCAACTTCGATCACCGTTGTTGCCACCATGATTTGCGTTTCACCTTTAATGAATCGCTGCATTTCATAGTCCTTGTCTTCCGGCTTCAATTTTCCATGGACAATGCTCACCTTATAATCGGGCAAGGGGAAAGATCGTGTAATTGCTTCATAGCCACTCATCAAATTGTTGAAGTCGAGCGTTTCTGATTCATTGATCAATGGATAAACAATATAGACTTGTCGACCTTTCGCGATTTCTTCTTTCATGAATCCAAAAACCCTCAATCGACTTGCTTCATAGCGATGCACCGTATTTATTGGTTTTCTTCCAGGAGGAAGTTCATCGATTACAGAGACCTCAAGATCACCGTAGAAGGTCATCGCAAGCGTTCTAGGAATTGGAGTTGCAGTCATGATCAACACATGCGGTGGGATGGTATTCTTTTTCCACATGCGCGCCCGCTGAGCCACGCCAAATCGGTGTTGTTCATCGATCACGACGATTCCCAAATTCTTAAACTGAACGGCATCTTCGAGCAAAGCATGGGTACCTATCAAAATGTGAATCGTGCCATCTTCCAAGCCTTCGTGAATGACTGTGCGGTCTTTCTTTTTGACAGAGCCCGTGAGCAGTGAGATCCGAACTGGTAGATCTTTCAAAAACTCTTTGAGCGTTTCGTAATGCTGTGAGGCAAGAATTTCCGTTGGTGCCATCAAGGCTGCTTGATACCCATTGCCGATAGCGATGAGCATCGTCAGCAAGGCAACGAGTGTTTTTCCACTACCCACATCGCCTTGCAACAGACGATTCATGTGTTGACCTGAAATGAAATCTTTTCGAATCTCTTTGATGACGCGCTTTTGCGCTCCTGTTAATGGGAAAGGCAAATGTTCCTGGTAGAAGGTATTGAAAACAGTGCCAACCTCATTGAAGAGATATCCTTTCGATTTTTGGGCAGTTATTGATTTTCGCAATAGGAGCTCCAACTGCAAAAAGAACAACTCTTCAAACTTCAGGCGCATCCGTGCACGTATAAAATCGTTCTCAACAGAAGGCAAATGCACCAAGATCATGGCCGATTCGCGAGAAATCAGATGGTGTTTCTGTAAAATAGGAGCAGGAATTGTTTCCGCTATTTTCCCTTTGAGTTGCGCAACAAGGACCGCAGTTAGTTTTTCAAGACCTTTCGAATGCAAGCCCTTCGCTGTGAGTTTTTCGGTCGTCGAATATACTGGCTGCAAGCCTGTTTTCAAGAGCACATCCTTCCACTCCACCAATTCAGGATGCGGCATATTCCAGGTACTTCCGTAGATTTTTGCTTTCCCATAAATTTGGTATTCGACGCCTATTTTCAGCAAAGGCTTGATCCATTTAATCCCTTGAAACCAAATCAGATCAATGACACCGCTGGCATCTTGAAACTTTGCAGTGAGCTTTTTCATCCTCCCCGTTCCACTTTCAGCAACAGCAATGATGCGGCCACGAAGCTGGGCTGCCGTTTCCATTGTCGATAATTCCGATACTGTCACATAGCGAGATCGATCTATGTACCGAAAGGGAAAATGTTGTAAAAGGTCATTGAAGGTGTGAATGCCCAATTCCTGACGAAGCAATTCTGCGCGCTGTGGCCCTGCACCTTTCAGAAATTCAATGGGAGTTTTTAGGAAATCATTCACAGTGTAAATATAGAAAAACTCAAGTTTTATCCATCAAAAAACCCCGGACGAACCGGGGCCTTCTGTACAGTTTTATCATGAAGTGCTTTTTCGCTTACAATTGACCAAGGTCCAAAGGCACTGCGTTGTTGTTTTGTGAATGTTGTGGTGCATTGAGCAAGAAATGAATTGTTCCATAACTTGCATTGATTTCTGGGTTTTCAGAAATTTGAGGTTTCTCCCCTTGAATTTCGAAATCCGCATTGATTTTCACATTTAACTTGCATCCTTTCGCATCTTCTACGGTCATGGCATATACACCATCTGTCATTGATGTTGGATCTGTGAAGTTTGCGTTTCCATTCAGACGAATGAAGTAAAACGGTGCTTTATCGGCGGACCATGGTGTACCACCTACAATTTTCGCATTCATCGTTCCGCTCAAGGCATCAACGAAAGTAGCTTCGTCCATTTCGTAATACAACATCAATGGCTTTGGCATGTCAATTTGAGATTGTGCTTCTGCGATCAGACCTTTCGCATCAGTCACTTTAACCGTGTATGCACCTTTCGACAATCCTGTCAACGTGGCAGAAGTTTCACCTGTATTCCAAACGATGGTATACGGTGCAACGCCACCTGAGATGTTAACGGTTACTGAACCATCCTTTCGACCGAAGCAAGAAACATCTTGTTTGGTAAGGTTAAGTTCCATTTCCTTTGCCGATGCAGTCCATGCAAAAGCAGTGAAGAGAATGAAGAGAAGAGCTGAGGAAAAATGTGTCGTTTTCATAATGTCTGTGTTTTTCTTTCAACAAAGCAACGACATCTATTTCAAACAAATCCACCTTTTTCTTTAGGCGAGTGTGAGTTTCAGCGTATACTACTAAGTGCACTAAGTAGTTCTACGTAGACGGGGGGTATTTGGTCCTATTTATTCTTCGAAAACTCGCTCAAACCGTTGTCGAGCCACTTCTTGAAATCTTTTGGATCACTGGTATGTTCGAAGTCAGCCGAACCGTTTCCAAGGTCCTTTCCATTTGGATCTTGCATCACATAGTACGGCTGCGCAAGAATCTTGTAGCGTTTGATTTGCATGAGCTTCCATTTATCACCTGTTGTGCGCACCGCCATTTTTCGTCCACCAACCTTGAACTCACCTTGCTCCTTCTTCGGCAATGCTTT
>JBDKGB010000157.1:0-2745 GCA_039798485.1 Bacteroidota bacterium | reverse complement strand
TATCCTTGACATAACGGGCAAATTGACGCTGGCACAATTGATCGTGCTGATCGCAAAGGTGGATGCCTTGGTGGCATGTTCCACAGGTCCCTTGCACATTGCAGGTGTTCTAGGTACACACGCCGTCGGACTATATTCTCCGCGAAAACCAATTCATCCAGGAAGGTGGCAGCCAATTGGAAAGCATGTTGATGTTTTGGTGTATGACGAGGATTGTCCCCAATGTAAGAAGGGGAAAAAGTGCCTTTGTGTGCAACAAATTTCTGTTGAACAGGCCTTTACTGCGCTCCTTTCCCTAGTGAAATGAGGACATTTATCCAGCTTCTTTACCGCATCAATTTCTTTGTAGCAATGGGAGCAGGAGTGTTGTCGTTTGGTTGGTGCAGCTATTTAAACCTAGACGATGCACTCATTTTTTCGGGTTTAATGATCTTTTCTGTGTGTAGCGTGTACAACGCACACCGCATTTACAAATGTGAACGTAAGCTCAGTCAACCGGAAATGAATGACTGGTACGCGGAAAATAAAGCATACGTCAAAACGATATGTTTCATTACCTTGTTGCTGTCATTTGTGCCCCTTAGCATCCTGAAGTTGTCGCTCAGTCAGTACATTTTAATGGGCATCGGAGCCCTATTTTCGACCTGGTATGTTGTCCCAATTTTCTCCTTTCGCTTACGTGAAATTTCCTTGCTCAAAGCTCCGCTTGTCGCACTCGTTTGGACGGGAATTCTCATCGCGTTTCCACAACTAGAATCGGTACATGTTACATTAGATTTCATGGCGTTTGCTCTTGCCTTCTTTTGTTACTTTTTAGCACTAACCATCCCCTTCGATATTCGAGATTTGTCCCTAGACGCAACAAAGCAAAAGACGATACCTATGGTGCTTGGCGTCGCAAAATCCCGCTGGTTGGCAATCTTGCTTATAGGAATATCTGCTCTTATAATCGCAAATATCAATCAAAATTCTTGGTTAATGTTCCTTTTAATCCCAAGTTACGCGATTACAGCAGTGTTTATTTTCGCGACAAATGAAGACCGAAAGGATTTTTTTTACGCTGGACTCGATGCAACAATGGTGCTCGTGGGTATTGCGTTTTATCTGGTGAGTTAACCCGATTGTACTAGGCGAAAAGTGCCTTCACCACTTCATCCAATTTCCCACAAGGAACAAGTTTAATCTTGTAATTTTTCTGCTCAATTCCTTTGCAATATTTTGAAATAATGATGCGTTCGAATCCTAATTTTTCGGCCTCGGAAATGCGCTGATCAATGCGGTTCACAGGACGCACTTCACCTGAAAGTCCAACCTCGGCGGAGAGCGCTGTTTTATTGTCGATGGGCAAGTCGGTGTTGGACGAAAGCACGGCAGCAACGACAGCCAAATCGATGGCTGGATCGTCCACTTTGATGCCCCCAGCTATATTTAAAAAGACATCCTTTGCCCCCAATTTAAATCCACAGCGTTTTTCCATGACGGCCAAAAGCATGTTCAAGCGCTTGCTGTCAAATCCGGTTGAAGAACGCTGAGGTGTACCGTAGGCCGCCGTGCTCACTAAAGCTTGCACTTCGATCAACATCGGCCGAATTCCTTCGAGTGTTGCCGCGATGGAAATGCCGCTCAAGGTATTGTCTGTGTTGGTAATTAGAATTTCGGATGGATTTTCCACTTGTCTCAACCCGCTACCGATCATTTCATAAATCCCCAATTCATTCGTACTCCCAAAGCGATTTTTCATGGAACGCAACAAGCGGTAGACATGGTTACGATCGCCTTCAAATTGCAGTACGGCATCGACCATGTGTTCGAGCACTTTCGGTCCTGCGAGCGAGCCTTCCTTGGTGATGTGACCAATCAAAAATACGGGAACACCCGTTTGTTTGGCATAGCGTAAAAGTTGAGCGGTGCATTCACGCACTTGGGAAATGCTTCCTGGCGAACTTTCAATTTGTGAGGAATACAAGGTTTGAATGGAGTCAATGACCAGGAGCTGAGGAACGGTTTCTTCGGCTTGTTTGAAGATGTTTTGAATGTTGGTTTCCGTGAGTATGAAGCACTGTTGATTTAACGTACCAACGCGTTCAGCCCGCATTTTAATTTGTTGTTCACTCTCTTCACCAGAAACATACAGCACACGAAGATCCGTTTCGGCGACTGCCAATTGCAACAAAAGTGTCGATTTACCGATGCCCGGTTCGCCCCCAAAAAGGATGAGCGATCCAGGGACCAATCCACCACCAAGCACACGATTCAATTCGGCATCTTGCAAAAAGATGCGCTCGTGTTCTTGCTTTTCAATCGACTGTAGGGTCTGTGGTTTTGCATTGCGCGATGAGGTGGAAAAGGCCACCACCGAAGGAATGTTCTTTTCAATCACTTCTTCCACAAAGGTGTTCCATTCCGCACAAGACGGACATTTCCCCAACCATTTTGGGGTTTCATATCCGCAGTTTTGACAGAAATAAGCAGAACGCACTTTGGCCATAGTTCGAAGTTTTTCTTAAAGATACACGACACATTTTGACTACGAATGAAACAGCACAAAAAAAGCGGAAGAAAATCCTCTCCCGCTTGCTCTATGCCGTTTTCGCTTTATCCAGCGTAGCACTGACGTGCCCATTTTTTACATGCTTTTTTGCGCTTTTTGTTCTTGCGTTTCTTTTTCTTGTCGATGTGAATGCTCGATTCATGCTGTGTGACCTGCTTCGAGTACGATGTCAATTCGCCAGCATTGAGCGTCAA
>JBDKGB010000156.1:0-45721 GCA_039798485.1 Bacteroidota bacterium | reverse complement strand
AGTCCTTTTGGTGATTTATTCCTAAATTTGACGCTAAAAATACGGTTTTAATGCCGATTTATAAAGCAGTTCAATACAAATAATTCAGGTTGCACGAGAAAACGATAGAGATCAGTGGGATTAATCCCGTAGAGTTGTTCGGAGTGAACAACGCTAATTTAAAGCACATTAAGAGTTTCTTCCCGAAATTGAAAGTGGTTGCTCGAGGTAATCTCATTACCATAATGGGGGATGAAGAGGTGATGGATGAGTTCGAACGCAAATTCGAATTGGTTGTTCAGCACTTTCATAAATTCAATGCGGTTACGGAGAACAACATCGATAACCTCATGTTGGATGAAGGACAAAAAATGATCTCGACAGATGATGGATCGGAAACAATCGTGCACGGAAATCAAGGTGTTAAGATCAAAGCCCGCACGCTGAATCAAAAGAAATTGGTCCAAGCCGTAAATGCCAATGACATGGTATTTGCCGTTGGTCCTGCTGGCACGGGGAAAACGTATACTGCAGTAGCTTTGGCTGTTCGTGCCTTGAAGGCTAAGGAGGTCAAGCGCATTGTTTTAACTCGACCTGCTGTTGAAGCTGGTGAAAATCTGGGTTTTTTACCAGGTGATTTGAAAGAAAAATTAGATCCGTACCTCATGCCGCTGTATGACGCCTTGCGCGACATGATTCCACCTGAAAAATTGGCGGACATGATTGAGTTCGGAATCATTGAAATTGCTCCGTTGGCATTCATGCGCGGACGTACCCTTGATAAAGCTTTTGTGATTTTAGATGAGGCACAAAACACGACGTCGATGCAAATGAAAATGTTCTTGACGCGCATGGGGATGACGGCAAAGTTTGTCATTACTGGTGACATGTCACAAGTCGATTTGCCGCACCGTCAACGATCAGGATTGTCCTATGCCTTGGATGTGTTAAAGGATGTAGAAGGCATCGGTGTTGTGCGGCTTGCACAAAGCGACATCATTCGTCACAGCCTTGTGAAGCGCATTGTTGATGCTTTCGATGTAGCTGAAGCAAATGAAAAGAAAGAAAAGGCGGAGAAGAATTCGTCTCAAAAAGAAGAAAAATAATTTAGAGTAGAAATAGAAGAGTCGATGAACGCAATTACGAAATCAGATTTTAATTTCCCAGGACAGAAAGCAGTTTATAAAGGAAAGGTGAGGGATGTCTATACCCTTGAAAATGATCTTTTGGTGATGGTCGCATCGGATCGAATTTCAGCTTTTGACCACATACTCCCGAAAGGGATTCCGTGCAAAGGTCAGGTCTTGAATCAAGTTGCAACGATGTTCTTGGAAGCAACACGCGATATTGTTCCAAATTGGCTAGTTGCCACACCAGACCCTAGCGTCGCAGTGGGGTATGCATGTGAACCTATCCGAGTTGAAATGGTGATTCGCGGTTATCTTGCAGGACATTCTGCCCGTGAATATGCAGCAGGTAAACGTGTGTTGTGTGGAGTTGCTTTGCCTGAGGGAATGAAAGAAAACGATAAGTTTCCTGAGCCAATCATCACCCCTGCAACCAAAGCCGATGAAGGACATGATGAAGACATTTCGAGAGAAGATATTCTAGCACGTGGTATTGTCCCAGAGGACATTTATCTTCAAATGGAAAAATATACCCGTGCATTGTTCCAGAGAGGAACTGAGATGGCAGCAAAACAAGGGCTAATCTTGGTAGATACAAAGTATGAATTCGGTTTACGCAATGGTGAAGTGATCTTGATTGATGAAATTCATACACCTGATTCGTCGCGCTATTTTTATGCTGAAGGTTATCAAGACCGACAAGATCGCAATGAGCCTCAAAAACAGTTGTCCAAAGAATTCGTTCGCCAATGGTTGATTGAAAATGGGTTTCAAGGACTTGAAGGTCAAACAATGCCTTTTATGCCAGATGATTTTGTGCATACGATTACGGAGCGTTACATCGAATTGTACGAGCGCATCACAGGGTTGACATTCGAGCCTGCCCCAACAGAGAATATTGAAGAGCGCATTGAGAAGAATGTTGTTGCTTTTCTTAAGGCACTATAAATTTCTCCTAAGAATTAAGAATTAAGAGTTAAGAATTAAGAGTTACGAGTTACGAGTTACGAGTTACGAGTTACGAGTTAATTGAATTCATAACTTTCGAAGTACAGTCAAGTCTTAAAATCTTGAAATCTTGACGTCTTAGAATCTTTATGCTTTAAGCAAAAATTTGCGCAGCAATCAAATGGACAATTGCGCAGCATCAAATTTTGAATCCTTGATCCTTTGTCTACGAAGAACAATCAAGTCTTAAAATCTTGACGTCTTAACATCCATGAGTCTTCTGTCTTTTGTCAAAAAAAAAGGGCTGCCTCTATTGCTAGAAACAACCCTTTCTCCCCTGAATCAGATCAATTAACTGATTGGGATTCGCTTTGTCGATCTTAACGCACTGGGTGCTTTTTTCGCGACATTCACGTGTAGTATTCCATTCTCGTATTGTGCCTTAACCTTATCGTCATCAATGCTTTCAGGTAAATTGAATGAACGCAAGAATGACTGGTAATTGAACTCCTTGCGTGCAAAATTTTCGCGTTTGTTGTGTTCCTCCTTTTCCTCTTTGTGTTCTGAGGAAATGGAAAGCACGTTGTTGTTCAATTCCACCTTGAAATCATCCTTCTTTAATCCCGGAGCAGCAAGTTCGATGCGGTACTCTTTTTCCGTTTCCTTTAAGTTGACAGATGGCAGTGTGTTTCCAACAAGGGTAAAGTTTTTGTCGCTCCAGTCGAAAAATTCACGGCTGAAAAAATCATCCAATAAGGTGTTGACAGATGGGACGAAATTGTCCCGCTTGATTAAATTACTCATACGATTATGTATTAAATGGTTTCTATGAGCTACAAAGATACGCGACTCCTTCAGTGTAAAAATATGACCACCGTCACCTGAAAAATTGATAGATTGTTCGGGTCCACTTTTTTGAATCGGAATGATATCCGTTTCTGCACGAATTCTTGCAGGTTTGGTTAGGCATTAAGCCATTGATTTTGCCTATTTTTGCAGCGAATCAAACGTTCAAGACATGGAGAAATTTTCGCGCGCATTTTTTTCAATGCGGATGATGGCACTAGCAATGATTGTTTTCCTTGTAGCCATTGGTGCTGCGACAATGATTGAGTCTGCCTATGACATTCAAACCGCCAAGATTATCATTTACAATGCACTTTGGTTTGAATTGCTTTTGGTGTATCTAGGTATGAATCTCATTGCCAACATTTTTCGCTACAAGATGCTTCAGCGGGAAAAGATTGCGATGCTTACGTTTCACCTTTCATTTATCGTCATTCTTATAGGTGCTGGCGTTACGCGTTATTTTAGTTTTGAGGGGATGATGCTCATTCGAGAAGGTGAACAAGCAAATTTTATCTATTCCGCTGACCCGCACTTGTGGTTGCGCATCAATGATGGAAAGCAACAATTGACCTATACTGAAAAGATGTTCATGTCAGAACAAACAGACAATTTCTTTACGATTGACGAATTAAAATTCCCAAATCACGCTTCTGACATTTCCGTTGAATACGTCAATTTCCAAAAGAAAATGATTGACTCTGTGGTCATCAATGATTCCATTTTAGGCTATGCCTTGAAAATTGTGACCGATGGAATGACGCCGAATTACCTGTTTAAAGGTGGATTTGTCATGGCAGGAGATGTTGCCATTTCCTTCGAGAAAAAAGATGCCATGCCTGGGGTGACAGTCGTTGAACGCAACAAGCAAATTTTCATTAAATCACAGCAACCGATGCGCTACTTGGCGATGGCGGAAATGCGAAAAGCCAACCGTTCAGGTCAAGTGATGGACTCCTTGTTTACACAAGTCCCTACCGATTCGTTGGTGCCCTTTCTTACCAGTACGCTTTACCTAGTTGGACAACAGCAGTTTGTCTTCAAAGAAAAGGTGAATCATGCGAAGAAAATATTACTTCCTTCAGGGAAAAGAAATGTGGGTTCAGATTATTTGACGGTGCGAGTGCGTGATGGGAAAAAGTCGAAGATTGTTCGTCTGCAAGGTGGAATTGGTACTATTCCAGATGCTGAAGTGTTTTCTTTCAATGGCTTGACCTATGAGATGACGTACGGTTCAACAAAAATTGATTTGCCATTTTCTATTGCGTGTCGTGACTTCAAATTGGACCGCTATCCAGGTTCAGAAACCGCGTCGTCGTTTGAAAGTGAAGTGACCATCTTGGACGAGAAAAACAACTACAAGCGCAATCAGCGCATCTTCATGAACAATGTGATGGATTACCAAGGATACCGCTTTTTTCAGTCGAGTTATGATCCCGATGAAAAGGGTACTCACCTGAGTGTGAACTACGACTGGTGGGGAACAAACATCACTTATTTTGGGTATTTGTTGATGGCGATTGGTATGTTGTTGTCGCTTTTTGCGCCAGTTGGACGTTTCCGAGAGTTGAATGACAAACTGCGTCGTTTGAGAGAAAAGCGCGAAAAGTTGTCCGCAATACTTTTGATTGCAGTGCTAACAGGCTTTGGTGGAACGGCCTTTTCACAATCGCATGAAGGTCATGATCACGCTTCAGAAGCACCTGCAAAACCAGTATATCGCGTGATCTCTGAAGAGCATTCCGAGGCACTGGCTTATTTGTTGGTCCAGGATTTTCAAGGGCGAATTATCCCGATGCATACCCTATGTGATCAGTTGTTGCGCAAGATACATCGTGGAAATACCTTCGAGGAATGGAACGCCGTGCAAACCATCATGAGCATGCACATGTATCCACAGCACTGGATGGATGTGAAAATTATTCAGGTGCCGTCTAACCTTCGTGAATCGATGAAAGTTTCGGATGAATTCGCATCTTATACTGATTTGGCGGATCCAAAAACTGGTGAGTTCAAAAAGATGGGGGATTACAATATTGCCCATCGAAAATTGGAATCTAAGCGCAACGAGTACGACAAAAAACTCATTAAACTGGTCGAGAAATTTCAGGTGGTTCAGTCGATTTTCAACTGGCAATACATGAAGATTATCCCGGTAAAAGGAGATGTCAATCAGACCTGGTATGTTCCATTGAGCATGGATTTGATGCAAATGGATTCCGTTTCTTCGACCTTGGCCTTGCGTTACATTTCAGGATTGGATAGTGCCGCAAATACGAATCGCTATGGAGAAGTGGACGATTTGTTAACTGAGCTCATTGCGTTTCAGCGAGAGGCTGGAAGTAAGGTTGTGCCATCCGAGAAGAAGGTGGAAATCGAAATTTGGTACAACAAAATGAATGTGTTTAAGCACTCCTACCAAATGTATTTGTTGTTAGGGTTATTGCTTTTGCTCTTGTATTTCATTCGCATCTTCGCCAAGTCAGGTTTCGGAGAATCAAAAACCTTCCGAAGAATCCGAAAAACCATCACCTTTATTCTAATCGCTGTCTTTGTGTACCACGGACAGGGATTGGGTGCGCGATGGTACATCTCTGGACATGCACCGTGGAGTAACGGGTATGAAGCAGTGGTGTTTATTGCCTGGGCGACGATGATTGCCGGGTTTATTTTCTCACGAAAGAATGCCGTTATTCTTGCTGGTACAGCAATTTTAGCTTCCATGATGATCTTCGTGACTGAAATGAATTTGCTTGACCCTGAAATTACGCCATTACAACCAGTATTGAAATCCTATTGGTTAATGATTCACGTGGCCATCATCACTTCAAGTTATGGGTTCCTTGGTTTGGCAGCAATTCTGGGATTGTTGAACCTTACGCTGTATACGTTCCGCTCGAAGAGAAACGGTGAAATCGTTACGTTGAACATCCATGAATTGACCTATGTCTCAGAAATGACCATGACCATCGGATTGTTTATGTTGACCATCGGAACCTTCCTTGGTGGGGTTTGGGCGAATGAATCATGGGGACGTTACTGGGGCTGGGATCCAAAAGAAACATGGGCCTTGGTGTCTGTGTTGGTGTATGCCGTGATTCTTCACTTGCGCTATATACCAGCATTGAAAAGTAAGTTCACGTTCAATGTCGTTAGTCTTTGGGGATATTCAGCGATCCTTTTCACCTTCTTTGGGGTGAACTTCTATTTGGTCGGTTTACATTCCTACGCGCAAGGTGAGGGGCTTGGAACGATTCCGAATTGGATCATCTTTACGGTTATTGGGTTTTTCCTTTTCACCGTCCTGGCTTATGTGCGGAATCGTCAGTATGTGAAAGCAAACACAGAAGACGAAAACTAAAACAACGCGACTATGAAATTAGATATTCTTGCATTTGCTGCGCATCCCGATGACATTGAGCTTTCTTGTTCAGCAACCTTGATGAAGCACATAGATATGGGTAAAACGGTCGGGATCATTGATCTTACACAAGGTGAACTCGGTACACGTGGAAATGTCGATACCCGTTATGCAGAAGCTGCAGAAGCTTCCAAAATTATGGGCATCACAGTGCGCGAAAATCTGCGATTTAAAGATGGTTTTTTTGATTTTTCGGAAGAGAACAAGCGAAAAATCATAGAACAGATTCGTCGCTTTCAACCGGAAATTGTACTTGCAAATGCCATTGAAGACCGACACCCCGATCATGGGAGGGCTGCAAAATTGGTGGCCGACGCTTGTTTTTTGGCAGGATTAAGAAAAATCGAGACCAACTACGACGGCGTGAATCAACTGGCACATCGTCCGAAGGCGCTCTACCATTACATCCAAGACCATTACATTAAACCTGATTTTATTGTTGATGCAAGTGGGTATGTGGATCGAAAGCTTGAAGCCATTAAAGCGTTTAAAACGCAGTTTTACGATCCCAATTCAATTGAACCAGCAACACCAATTTCCGGGGAAGAATTTTTTGATTTTGTTAAATCTCGTATGATTCAAAACGGAAGGATTATCGGTGTGAAATATGCGGAAGGATTTACGTCAGCGCGAGAAATTGGTGTGCATAACCTTTTCGACTTATTGTAAACGTAAATACAACCATTTCTATATTTGTATCGTCTGAAAGACAGAATTTAACTCGCATGAAATACATATTCGCATTAACATTTTTAGTTTCAATAGCCTTAACTGCTAATTCACAGTGCAATGGCTCTGAGCCTGTCATTGATTTCGGTCCTGATACTGTGCTTTGTCAAGGTCAAACTTTGGGTTTAAATGCACCGGCTGGTTTCAATTTTTACCAATGGTCGACGGGTACAACAGGTCCAAACATCACGGTAACGACGGATGGGACCTATTCGGTCAATGCCGGATTGATTGGTAGCACCATCATTCTTCATGGAGATTTTCAAGGCGGAACTACTACTGCTGCAAATAACTTTACTACCGCTTATGGTCCTGGAACGGGAGGTACGTATGGACTTTTATCTACAGAAGGTCAATACGCCATTTCAACTTCGCCATCCTTGGTGCACAACAACTTTAGTTTTTGTGGTGACCATACCACTGGTACTGGAAACATGTTGATTGCGAATGGTGCTTCTGCGGCAAATACAACAGTTTGGACGCAAACCGTTAACGTTGCTGCAAATACAGATTATGTATTTTCTTTTTGGGAAATGAATGTACTCAATACAACCGCGGTAGCGAGCCTTCAATTGTTCATCAATGGTGCACCGATTTCAGGGATTATCCCAACGTCGACAACCGCTTGTGTGTGGATTGAAAATGCGGGTGTATGGAACTCCGGTGCAAGTACTCAAGCTATTTTGTCCATTGTAAACCAAAGTACGCTGACCTCTGGAAATGACTTCGCCATTGATGACATTTACTTCGCACCAATTTGCTTGGTGACAGATACCATCAACGTTGTTTACGATACTGTGCAGGTGAATGCTGGAACGGATATCTTATTCTGTGCCAATGAAACAGATACACTAACTGCTTCTGCAAATGTGGATATCAGTGCGTACTCTTGGAGCAGCGGTCAGCAAGTTGCGTCTTTTTCACCAACGACGGCTGGAACATATACCGTAACTGGAACCTCATTGAACGGGTGTACTTCTTCCGATGCAGTGAATGTGAGCATAACGGCGATGGATTGGAACATTTCACAAATCATCATGGGACCGTCGGATTGCGGCCAAACAAATGGATACGTATCTGCGATTACCTCTGGAACCTTCTCGGATCCAGCGTCGTACACATGGACTGGACCGGGAACAAACCCGAATGCCATCAATGCATCTGTTTGGGACAACCTTGCGCCAGGATGGTATTACTTATCGATTGAGTCCAATGGCTGTTACCGTTATGATTCAATGGAAGTAACGATTAACAATCCGCCAATTGCTGCCGTAAGTGCCACGCCTTTAACAGGAATTTATCCTTTGCCTGTGAGTTTTACCAACAGTAGCCAATTTGGAACTACCTATGATTGGGATTTTGGAAATGGTTCAACAGCAACAACGACAGATTTGTCTGGTCAAAATATGACGTATGATACAACAGGAACCTATGTCGTGATGCTTGTCGCAACAACAGGAAGCTGCACAGATACGGCCTATGTGACGATTATTGTAAATGATCCTCCAGTTATTCCACCAACAGTGCCTGTTTCATTGGAAACGGCAAATGTGTTCACACCAAATGGTGATGGAAGCAATGATGCCTATACCTTTAACATGGAGAACATTACGGCGATCGATATTACGATCCTAAATCGCTGGGGTAATGTTGTGTATAAAAGTACAGATCCATTGTTCAAGTGGGATGGAAAAGCACAAAATGGGGTGGAAGCTCTGCCAGGAGTATATTTTTATACCTACACGGCCACGGGAGCTCAAGGCGAGCCATTTGAAGGTCACGGATTCATTCATTTGATCCGCTAACCCTTTAGTAAACGGAGATAATGGCAATGGTATTTCCTTGCCAAACCACTTCTTCACCTGATTTCTTTCCAAGCAATACGCCAACCAATGGAGCTGCCTGTGAAAGACAAAATACGGGTGTGTTTTCAAGGTTTATACGTCCTGCAGCGACTGAGATATAATACCATCCATTGGAGGTGTTCACCAAGCTTCCAAAGCGAATAGTTGATGTTGCGACGGAAGAATCCAAACGCTGTGCATTGGCCATGAGCTGTTCATGATGCTGTATGAATCCTCCAATTTTCTCACGTTCCAACTGAGCCATCGCTCTCCCTGTTTCGTGCTTATCGCCAGCGGTGCTTTTTGAATCGGCACTCAAGGAGTCATCTGTTTCTGCTAGAGCAGCTTGCAATTCCTTGTATTTTTCATTCAATGCACTGATGAGTGCTGCGTGCACGCGAATTTTATCCAAGGACATCTGTATAAAGTTTAGTTACAGCATCAAGCACTGCCTCGTTCGAGAATTGCAAGGCGTATTCACGGATGATTTTACGATCGAACACAGCGCCATTGAAGATACGTTCCAGACCGATGGCCAAACTCAAGGCATTGCGTCCCTCAACTTGAATGCCTAAGGTGTCAGGTAGATTAGCGGCGATGCCCACTGAGGTCGAAATCACAGGGATTCCACAGGACCAGGCTTCGGCCACAACAATCGAAAAGGATTCATAATCGGAATACAAGACGAAGGCATCGGATGCACGGTAAAATGGCGGCAATTCCTCAGGTTGACATGGACCAAAAAAGCGTATGTGCTGGGATAAACCTTTTGTTGCTACATAGTTTTTCAAGGCATCCACAGGTTCGTCACTCACAATGACCATCTCGAAGGTGCGGTACCCTTTTTCATGCAATAAAGCAACGGCATCAATAATCCCGTATGGATTTTTTACCGTTGGGTCGAGTGTTGAGATATGGAGAAAACGGAATTTCTCATTGTAAGGCGCAGCTGCTGGGGTAAAAAAGTTAACATCGACAGGGTTGGGAATGACCGTCGTAGGCGTATCCTTAAAGTAGCGTGTCAAATCTTTATGTTGGAATTCTGAAACTGCTACGAGATGATCGATGTGTTTTCGTGTTGTTCGGGCAATATAGTGGTCTTTTAGCGACCATGACTTTTGGCGTTGACGGGCAAAAATTGAACTGTGCTCCGTGACAATCAATGGGCAATTGAACTGTTTCTTAGCTTTTACAAAGAGATATCCTTTCGGCAAGAGTACGTGCGCATGAATGAGATCAACGCGATCAATCATGTGCATGCCGGCGTCAAATGCACGGTCGATGGCTTTTCTTCGCTCGAAAAAATGTGCGCCTTTTGGGTGGTAAATAACGATTTCCCTGAAATTCTCTTGCTGGGATTCGACGATTTCAATTTGAGTACATTTTTCATCAGCTACAGTATGCAGCAGAGTGACTTGAAATGATGTTGCGAGCAATTTGGCGTGGTTCATCACAAAATTTCCAAGAAACGGGGATTTCCGATTGGGATACCACGAACTGAGGATTAAAATGTGACGTTTGTCCTGCATGACGGGTATTCGCTAGGCGAGTGTCTTGGAATAGACCGATTGCAATTGTTCGAGTGCGAAATTGATTTCTTCCTTGGTGGTGTACCGTGAAAATGAGAAACGCACATTTGGACGAGTAGTGTCGGCACCAATACCTTCGAGTACGTGCGATCCTTTAGTCGCTCCTGAGGTACAGGCACTTCCGCCCGAAACGGCTACGCCTTTTAAGTCAAGCGTAAACAACAACATAGACGCCTTTTCCGTTTTCGGGAGGCAAACATTGAGTACCGTGTAAAGGGAGCGCTCAGGGTCTGTTTCTCCGTGAAATGTTACGTCAGAAAACATCGCTTTCAGTTGTTCCATAAGGTGGCTTTTTAACCCTTGAATGTGTTCGCGGTGTTCATCCAGCCCTTCACATGCCAGCTGCATAGCCTTTGCCAAACCAGCAATTCCGGCTACGTTTTCGGTCCCTCCGCGCAGGCCTCTTTCCTGAGCACCACCGTGAATGAAAGCTTCAGCGCGGACGTTTTTATTGATGTATAAGAATCCACTTCCTTTTGGACCATGTAGTTTGTGTGCTGCACACACCACGAAATCGATATCAAGTTGACTCAAATCTAAGGGAATGTGTCCCATAGTTTGTACGGTGTCCGAATGAAAATAGGCAGCATACCTGCGGCAAAGTGCGCTAACCTGTTGAAGTGGCAAAAGGGTAGCGATCTCATTGTTGGCGTGCATGAGCGATACCAACGTTTTTTTACCATCCGAAAGCAAGGCTTCGAGATGTTGTAAATCCACGTGACCTTTGCTGTCCAATTTTACATAATCGATGCTTACCTCTCGGTGTTTTTTGTGCACCTCAACCGTATGACCAACAGCGTGGTGTTCAATGTGTGACGTGATAATGCGTTCAACTCCCAAGTCGAGAATTGCCGTGTTGATCGCCATATTGTCTGCTTCGGTTCCACCAGAGGTAAAAATGATTTCTGACGGTTGACAATGTAATAATGCAGCAATGGTGCGTCGAGACGTTTCAATCAGCGCCTTTGTTTGACGGCCATAAAAGTGCGTTGAGGATGGGTTTCCAAATTGATCCTTTAATATAGGCGCCATCACCTCAAAAACTTCGGGTGCTAAGGGCGTTGTGGCTGCATTGTCCAGATATACACGCATCTGCTTTTTTTTGTGCGAAGATAGTGGTAAGAATTGAGAGTTGCGCGTTATGAATTAGGAATTTGATCTCTTCGGGAATTAGTGATTTGATGACTTCGTCAATTTGAAATTTAATGCTTCGCAATTGGTTTTCACTTCTTCGAGTTTTAGTTTGTCTTAACATCTTGAAATCGTAACATCTTGACGTCTAAACGAATTTGATTCCTTCGTCAATTAGAAATTTGATCCCTTCGGGAATTCGGAATTTGATGCTACGCAATTTCGAAGCACAAATCCAATTATTCGTATCTCGTAATTTCATAACTCGCAGCTTGTTAAAGTCTTTTGTCCTTTGTCCTTCAGTCAGCTGCGGCTGACGCTTCCATTGTCTTAAACTGCTGATATCTTAACATCCTGACGTCTATTTCATAGAAAAAGCGGTCCTTTTCAGAACCGCTTTACCTACTAACTAAACCTAACTGCGCTAAACTTAAACTATGATACTTACATCCATTTGGAAATGAATCCGTTCAGATCGGCTCGAAGAGAATGAAAATTCGTTTCGAAACCTTCTATAAGTGCTTTTTCTGCTCCGTGATAGGGCACATGGCGGTGATCTACGGCTACAGGATTTTTTACGATTTCTTTTTGCAATGCATCCTCATTGACTTTGACTTTATGAGCGATTTCATCGATGTTATTGCGTTGAATGATGAGTTGATTTTGGTACTTTTCCAACTCACCTAAAATGTCATTCTTTGAGTTTTTTGATGCCAATTCACCCAATCTTCCTTCAAGAATTTTAATCTCATCCTTGTAAAAATCAAGCTTGCTTGTGAACTCGCGATTTTCTTCGTGCTGCTTGTAAATTGGTTCTTGCTTACTCATGACTAGTGCTTTTAAATATTTGATATTCATTGTGTTGTTCTACATTGCAAAGATTCCTTTTTTGCACTTCATGAAATATGACAATGGTCATACGACGCGATGATACAAGTCAGATTACCGATGACAACAGTCCATTTTTACCTCTTGGTGCTGGATTGGCTTTTTACATTCGTGTATAACTTCTGTTTTCTTAGCCATCTTGATGGAAGGTGAGATGTACGGAATGTTCAAGTTCATTCCGCGGAGGCAAACAAGTAAGCCAACGATTGTCAAGACATACGGTACGTAAGCATTGATGCGCTGCTGCAAAGCGCGATTCATCTTACTGGCGGCAAGGCCGACAATCATCATAGCAGGTAAAGTGCCCAGACCAAAGGCCACCATGGCGAGAGCACCATTGAGCGGAGTACCTCCCGTAACGGCATTCATCAAGGCGATGAAAACCATTCCACAAGGCAAAAGTCCATTGATGGAACCCAAGAGCAAGAGCTTGAACGGTGAATCTGACCCCATGACATTGCCTATACCCTTACTCAAGAAGCCATTAAAACTATTCCACGCAGCAAATCCAGAAAACAGGCGTTTTTGCCAAGCGAAGATGATCATTACGATACCAGTGATAATGCTGACAATTTGTAAGGCCCCAAACAAGGATGCCGTGAATCCGATGGCACCAATGACGCTTCCCAAAATTCCGTAAACAACTACGCGACCAATGTTGTATTGAAGAATTCCTGAAAATACACGAAAAGTGGAACGGTTCTTCAAGGGCAGCACCATAGCAATTGGTCCGCACATGCCAATGCAGTGCAAGCTGGAACCAAGTCCGAGTACCAACCCTATAATCAATGCGGAATTCATAGTGATAAATTTTCTTTTTGAAGGCAAGGTTTGTCGCCGACATAATAGGAGATTTCTATACCATAATTCCCTTTGCGCAATTTGCTCATTGGGATCAAAAGATTTTTTGAGTTGTTCAATTTAAAGAATTGATCGTCCTTGCTATTGTTTGGGCGACGCAAATACACAGATACATTGGTGAACGCAACACTGTCGGGCACTTGTACCACAACGTAATCATCCGAAAATGCAACTTTAATCTGCTTTTCTTGTTGCTCCGCATTTCGCATGGCAGTCAGTTCCTGCTCATAATCGATTTCTCGTTGGTAGTAATCCTCCGATTCGAGATCTACATTTTGTGACATTAAGATGACCACCAATACGGTAATAAAGGACATAAACAAGCCCATTCCGATCACAATTCCTTTTCCCCAGTTCATACGTTATAATATTGGTCCGATAAATTTGACTTTGACGCGTTCTATTTCTTTTCCATTACCCTTGACGCGCACATAGAGTATTTTCTTGCCTTTTTCCAATTCTTCGAACGGGATTTCGATGATGAATCGTTCTTTCAATTCACTTTGAGCTTTCAATTTAAGCGTTGGAACGACTGTTTCAATCTTACCCACAACTCCCTCTATTTCCAAAGTCACTGTATAATTTTCATGTGTTTTATTTGCCAAGTCGATTTCAAAGATGTTGCTCACATTGCCATCACCAGCGATTTGATAGGTACTTCCACGTTGACGCAAGATGGTCGTTTCAAAGCTGCGTCGCGTGACAAGTAAAGTAACTAGGACAATCACCAATCCGGCAAGTAATGCTGTATAGGATTTTACGCGACGCGTCCATTGAAAGGGTGTCCGATTTTTAATGCCGTTTTCCGACACAAAACGAACAAGACCTTTTTCCAAGCCAACGCCCTCCATCATGGTGTCGCAGGCATCGATACACGCGGTGCAGTTGATGCACTCCAGCTGCGTGCCATTGCGAATATCTATTCCTGTAGGACATACATGCACGCATTGGTTGCAGTCGATGCAATCACCCAAGCCAGCAGATTTTCGGTCTTCACCCTTTTTGAATTTTCCGTGTTGTTCGCCACGTTTGTAATCGTAGGCAACAACCATGGAATTGGGATCGAGTAATACACCTTGCAAACGTCCATAAGGACAAATGGTGGTGCATACCTGTTCGCGAAGACGCGCATAAACAAGGTAGAAAATAGTGGTGAAGACAAGAATAGCGATAAATCCTCCGAGGTGTTTTCCTACCGGATCGGTTTGAATTTCCCAAAGTCGATCAGAACCAACGATGTAGGCCAAGAAGGTATTGGCAATGAGGAAGGAGATCACCCAAAAGATGCTGTTTTTCAAGATTCTCTTGCGCAATTTTTCGCCTGTCCACGAATCATTTTTCAACTTCCGTTGGTGGGTAGCGTCACCGTCAATCCAATATTCAATGCGGCGAAATACCATTTCCATGAAAATGGTTTGCGGGCACATCCATCCGCAGAAGATACGTCCATAAATGATGGTGAAGAGGATCACGAAAACGACGCCAACGATGAGTGTTAAAGCAAACAAATACAAATCTTGCGGCCAGAAGATATTTCCAAATAAGACGAATTTCCGCTCAATCACATTGAAAAGCAACAATTGTTCGCCTCGGAATTTGATGTGCGGCGCACTGAACAACGCAAGCAGTAAGACATAACTTACAATTTTGCGTTTGTTGTAGAATGGACCTTTCGGTTTTTTTGCGAAAATCCATACCCGCTTACCTTCTTCGTTTACCGTGGCAATGTGGTCTCTGTATTCATCCTCTTCCTCTATCATATTCGTCTATTCGATTCGGGAAATCCCCCGAGGTATTCAACCGTTTTTTATTTTGTTGCGCCCTTCGGATACACTTTGCCTTTCGGCTTAAGCCCCTTTGTATAGGGTAAGGACAAAACAAAACTCGCAACTTGTTGTATTTGAACTGGATTCAATTTAGAAGCATGTTCGGGCATCCCATTCGGAGTTCCCATCTTGATCGTTTTGAATAGGTCTTTCACATCTGGACCATAAATCCAAGCCTCATCTGTAAGGTTAGGCCCAATGTTACCCTCACCATTTGGATTGTGACATACGACACAGTTTGCATCGAAAAGCGCCTTTCCAGATGACAAAGCATCCTTATCCGTCAACAGTGTAGCCGTATGTTCATCGACATTCATGGCCATTTTTGAGAGGTAGGCATCCACATCTTTTTTCGCTTGCGCCATCTCTTTGTCATAGGCCTTGTATTGAAGATCTGACGTTCTGAAAACGTGGTAGTTAAACAAGTAGACCACCGCAAAAACAATCGTCGCATAGAATCCCCATAACCACCAAGGAGGTAAGTTGTTGTCTAGCTCACGGATGCCGTCGTATTCGTGTTGCATCAAAATGGTATGCTCTTCTTCAATAGCAACCGCATCTGTGAGGATGGTGTTGATCTTTTTCAATGTTTGTGCAGCCGGAGCTTCCTGGTGTTTCGCAGGACGGGCCATGGCCATGAAGTCATTGAACATGCGACGTAAGTAAAGCAACACTCCAAGCAATGTTACATTGATGGCAATCAAGAAATACAAGTCCATGGATTCCACCAATAACCACGGAGTGCCTTTTTCTGCTTCTCCTGGCTGCATAAAGGTCAATGCTAATGTATTGTTACCATAGGCAATGAGGGACGTAAATCCGATGATGAGTAGCATTGTTTTTAGGACCTTAGCGGCTTGCTCATTGTCTTTGATCTTCTCGCGGAAATAATCTGAACGTACCAAGGTTGTGATCGAGGTGGATAAGATAATGATGGCAATCAACAAGACCACAATGGACGTGATTAGCCAATAGAAAAGCGTCAAATTTCCATTGTAATCCGGCACTGTGGCCACAGGGGTTGTTGCTGTTCCTGGAGCGGCTGTCGCATCTCCTCCCGCAGGCGGTGCAGCGGGTGGTGCATAGGTGTCAACATAATTCAGAATGGCGTCGACTTCTTCTTTGGTTACCTGTTGCGGCGTCATGTCCGTTGGGCTGAACGATTTTATCGCCGTTGCCATGGTGCTCTTTCCCGAAGCGATAAGCGTTTGTGGGTTGTTGACCCATTCGTAAATCAATTCGCCTTCGCCTGCATCTATCCATTTTTGTTTTGCACCTTTCAGGTTTGGACCCGTGGAGTTTTTGTCTACCATGTGGCAGGTGTTGCATTTTGCTTTAAAAAGCTGTGCTCCATCTTGTGCTTGCACAGTTGTTGCTGCGAACAACAAAAGTGCTATCGAGAATGAGTTTTTCAAATATGTGCGCATGATATTCATTTTTGAAGATCTATTTTCATTAACCAATTTGTTCTGATTGTTCCTGATCGTTGAAGGGAATTTCTCCCAACTCAGTAATCTCAGCTTTTGACATTCTGATGACACGCGTGATGACGATGGCAAAGAATACCGTGAAAATGAGTAAGGAAATAATAGGGTAAATGGATACGCCGTTGATTCCTGTCAGATTGTGTGTAATAAATCGAAGCATCGTTTTATTTTTTTACGGTTTTACTTTTCACATCTGCTTTCACATCCATACCTAATCGTTGTAGGTAAGCAATGAGCGCGATGATTTCTTTCGTTTTCATCTTCGCCACTGCTTCTTTTTTGTTGTAGCTGGCTTGAAGCTTTTTCGGCAACGAATTCACGATGTCATCGACAATGTTTGTGGCAATGGCCAATGCTTGTTTCTTGGCATCTGCGGTTGCTTGATTTTCATAGCCTTTTTTGTAAGGTACTCCGAGCGTTTGCATGGCTTCTATCTTCGCTTTCGTCATGGAAAGGTCGAGTGAGTTCTCGTCGTCCATCCAAATGTAGGCAGGCATGATAGAGCCCTGGGAAACATCTTTTGGACGCAGTGTGTGTTGGTAGTGCCAATAGTTGCTGCGTAATCCGCCTTCTCTCGCTAAATCCGGTCCTGTTCGTTTTGATCCCCACTGGAACGGGTGGTCGTACACGAACTCACCAGATTTTGAATAACCTCCACTTTCTGGGCTTGGTGCGTATCGGGCGGTTTCGTAGCGCAGTGGGCGAACCATTTGCGAGTGACAATTGTAGCAGCCTTCACGGATATACAAATCGCGTCCTTCCAATTCAAGTGGTGTATAAGGCTTCACACTTGAAATCGTTGGAACATTGCTTTTCACAATCATGGTAGGTACAATTTCTACCAATCCACCGATGGCAACGACAAGTATCGCAAAAATCATAAAGCGAATTGGTCGTTTTTCGATACTTCTGTGCCAGTATTCGCCTTTAGATGATGTTTCAATTTGGCGTAGAGCAGGGGCTTCCGCTTCTTCATTGGCCAAGAAGTTTCCTGCTTTTGCCGTTTTAATCAAGTTATAGAACATCATGACAGCCCCAATGATGTACAAGGTTCCACCCAATGAACGGAGAATATAATACGGTTTCATGGCATCCACCATTTTCAACCAATCTCCATTTACCAAGGTTCCGTCGGCGTTGAAATCTTGCCACATCAACCCTTGCATAAATCCAGCGATGTACATTGGAATCGCATACAAGATGATCCCAAGTGTCGCAATCCAGAAGTGCTGATTAGCCAACTTCTTGGAATACAATTCAGTGCGAAACAGGCGCGGCATCAACCAGTAAAGCAATCCGAAGGTCATCATACCGTTCCATCCCAAACCTCCCACATGCACGTGTGCAATGGTCCAATCGGTGAAGTGAGAGATCATGTTGACATTTTTCAAGGAAAGTAGTGGTCCTTCGAAGGTTGCCATTCCGTAGCAGGTTAAGGCCACCACCATAAATTTCAACATTACGTCGTCGCGAACTCGGTCCCAAGCACCACGGAGTGTAAGCAACCCATTCAACATACCACCCCAAGATGGCGCGATGAGCATGATCGAGAAAACGACACCTAAGCTCTGTGCCCAATCCGGCAATGAGGTGTACAACAAATGGTGAGGTCCTGCCCAGATGTAGATGAAGATCAATGCCCAAAAGTGAATGATCGATAAACGGTACGAATACACAGGACGTTGGGCGGCTTTCGGTACAAAGTAGTACATCAATCCCAAGTAGGGTGTTGTCAAGAAAAAGGCCACTGCATTGTGACCGTACCACCATTGCACCAAGGCATCTTGAACACCCGCATACCACGAGTAGCTTTTTAAGAAGGAAATTGGCAATTCAAACGAGTTGAAGATGTGTAGAATAGCAATCGTAACAAATGTGGCGATGTAAAACCAAATTGCGACGTACAAGTGTTTTACTCGACGAATGAGTATTGTTGCAAACATGTTGAATCCCCAAACGACCCACAGTCCAGCAATCAGGATATCAATCCACCATTCAAGTTCTGCATACTCTTTCCCTGAAGTGATTCCAAAAGGCAAAGTAAGCACTGCACAAAGAATAATGAACTGCCAACCCCAGAAGTTGATCATGCTCAGTTTATCACTCCAAATGCGCGTTTTCAATAAGCGTTGGAGCGAATAATAGACCCCCATGAAGATTCCATTTCCGACAAATGCGAAAATCACTGCGTTGGTGTGCAATGGACGAATTCTACCAAATGACAGGAAACTGAATCCAAGGTAGTCGTTAAAAAATTCGGGGAAGGCGAGTTGCAGCGCAGCAATCAATCCGACGAGCATGCCGGTAATCCCCCAGATAATCGTAGCCCATGCGAAGTATTTTACGACTTTATTGTCATAGCTAAATTTCTGTACTTCCATCTGTTGTTGTATTTGATTTGTTTTTGATTTCGTCGTCAAAAAGGATTCTGACCGATGGCGCATAGTCATCGTCGAACTGACCCGATTTCGTGGCCCAAAAGAAAGAGACCAAAAAGAATAGCGCAATCAGTAAACTTACGGTCAGCATGATATAGATCATTCCCATGGAACAAATGTCATGGGAATGTCACCTAAAAAGAATGATTGTAATTTTTGAAAAAACTGATAAAAATCATGTTTTTCTAGTGTCGCGAATAGCGTCCGTAAAGAAGCACTCCAAAGGTACTTATGCAAACGATCGTAATAGAGCTTACAGGCATTATAATCGCAGCAACTAGTGGTGTAAGCATGCCAGATAAAGCAAATGAAAGTCCAGTAAAATTGTACGCCAAGGAGAAGGTGAGACACACACGTAAAATGGTTTTTGAAAAGGCACTGGTATCCAATAAGGGCTTCAAGGCAGTCAACGATCCTGCGTCAATGATGGCATCGGAGGAAGGGGTGAAGCGAAATGCCTCCTCAGAAACCGCGATGCCCACATCAGCAACTCCCAAGGCGCCAGAATCATTTAATCCATCGCCAATCATCAGCACTTTTTTCTTCGTCATTTGAAGTGCTTTGATGTACCTAAATTTATCTTCGGGGGTTTGACGGAAATGGATCTGAGTACCTTCTGGGAAGATCCGTTTCAAGAGTTCAAGATCTTGTTCACCATCGCCGGAAATGACATGCAATGTAAAGCGATCGAGTGATTTAGGCAACTGTTCGATGCCTTGTCGCAATTCGGAGGAAAAGCGGAAAACACCATATTTGTTGCCTACACGCACATGGCTCGACGATTCAATGTTCTCGTTGGACGGTTTACCAAGAAAGGTGCTGCTGCCGAGTTGGACTTTCAAACCATCGAATGATCCCAGCAATCCTTTGCCCGTGATCTCTTCAAAATCGGAAATGTCGTTTGAAGGAATCAATTGCTGTTCGATAAAATACCGAACGATGGATCGCGACAAAGGGTGGGTTGATGAATTCGCCAAGGAACATAAGGCGATTTTTTCATGATCCGACAAGTGATCACCCTCATAGTCCACACGGTATTGGCTGCTTGACGTTAAGGTTCCCGTTTTATCGAAAACAATGTCTGTGACTGTGTTTAAGCGCTCAATGACGGAAGTGTTCTTCAAGTAAAGGCCCTTACGTCCTAGGAGACGCATGGTATTGCCATAGGTGAATGGAGCAGAAAGTGCTAGGGCGCATGGACAGGCGACAATCAACACTGCCACGGCAATTTCCATCACACGTGAAGCATCAATGAAAAACCACACTACAGAAGCGGCTGCCGCAATGATGAGCAATGCTGCTAGGAAATAGACCGACATTTTATCTTGATAAGCTGAACGGTCAGTGTTTTCCTTTTCGCTTCGGACCTCATTCCAAAGGCTTGTCAAATGGGAACGATCCGATTCTTTAACGACTTTAAATGCAGTGCGCTGGCCAATGAGTTTTCCTCCAGCATAGATGAAATCTCCTTTTTTCTTTGCGATGTGTTCTGATTCTCCGGTCACGAAACTGTAATCGATCCGCGCGTGTTCCGATTCCAATATGCAGTCACAAGGAATGACCTCATCGTTCCGGATTAGAAGAAGATCATTCATGTGGATTTCTTCAATTTCCACGATTTCCTCTGAATTGGGAAGTTGACGTGTTACCGCAACAGGAAAATAGGCCTTGTAATCGCGTTCAAAGGAGAGCGATTGGTAGGTCTTGCTCTGAAACCATTTTCCAATGAGCAAGAAAAAGATGAATCCCGCAAAAGAGTCCATGTATCCAGGTCCAGCATTGATAAAAATGCTGTAAAGGCTTTGGCAATACAGTGCAAGGATTCCGATGGTGATGGGAACATCTAAGTTTAAACTTTTGTATTTTAATGCTTTGTAGGCGGATTTGAAGTAATCCGATGCCGAGTAAAAAAACACCGGCAGGGAAACAACCAGCGATAGGTAAGAAGTAAAGGCACGAAATTCAGGATTGTCTTTTTCGACACCTAAGTACTCAGGAAAGCTCCAAAGCATGATGCTTCCGAAGGCAAAACCTGCAAACCCTAACTTGTACAATGCGGAACGGTCTTTTTTCTTTTCGGTCGTTTTACGGTCACCGAAATTTGGTGTATACCCGATTTGTTCAAGAAGATGGGCGAGTTCAGAAAGTTTAATTTCCTTGTTGAAATGGATGACAGCTTCACGCTTCGCAAAGTTTACCTGGCAACTGCGAATTCTGCTGTCGATGCGGGAGATATTTTCGAGTAGGTAAATGCAGGAAGAGCAGTGTATTTGCGGCAAGAACAAGGTCACTCTTGCGTGTGTGTCGTCCTCGAAGTCGATGTACTTTGCACGAATTTTCTCGACTTCCAGGAAGGCATATTTTTCCAATGTACCAGCTTGTGGCTTTTGGCCTGCACCTTTTTCAAGTTGGTAAAATTGTCCAAGTGCGCTGTTCGACAAAAGTTGATAGACATTCTTGCAACCGATACAACAAAAGTCTTTGTCATCGAAATGGATGCCTCTTCCCTGGATTTTATCCCCACAATGGTAACAATCTTCGCTCATATTGTCTTTGAAAACATAGGGACAGTTCCTTTGTCATTGATCAAGTATTCATCGAAGGCCATGCAGCAGTTGCGGACAAAAGGCGCACCACCTTCTCGGATACGCACAGTATTTCCTTCAATTTGGACAATGTTGTCTTGGATCAATTCAAACAAGCGCTCCTCTACGGATGCTAAAATTTCCTCGGAACACCTTGTTTCGAAGTGACACATTAAATCCAGAATATGCTGACGGATGATGAGGTCCTTTTCAGACAAGAGATGTCCACGAAAGATGGGAAGCATGCCCTCGTTAACTTTTTGCAGATACCCTTCAACGGTTTTGTCGTTTTGTGCGAAACCATACCAACTGTCTGAGATGGCTGACATGCCTAAGCCAACCATTGTTTTTGCTGATTTTGTGGTGTAGCCCATGAAATTTCGGTGCAAGGTTTTGGATGAAAAAGCTTGGTACAATTCATCGTGTTCTAAGGCAAAATGATCCATGCCAATTTCCTTGTAACCTGATTCGAATAAGCGTTCCCGAGCCGTCTCGTATAAGGCCCGTTTGATTTCATCTTTCGGTAAATCATTTTCGTCATATCCACGTTGTCCGACACCTTTGATCCAGGGCACATGTGCGTAGCTGTACAAGGCTATTCGGTCAGGCATTAGTTCGATGGTCTTTTCAACCGTATCGATGATATCCATCAACGTTTGTTTTGGAAGTCCATAGACCAAGTCATGGCTAATGGAAGTGTATCCCATTGCTCTGGCCTTGTTGTGCACGCGTTTCACCTGATCAAAAGACTGAATGCGGTGAATGGCATTTTGTACCGTGGCACTGTAATCTTGAATGCCTAAACTTAGGCGACGAAATCCAACAGAATAAAGAGTAGTAAGATGCGCGTCGCTCGTGTTGTTTGGATGTGCTTCGAATCCCAGATGGGTTGCGTTGTGAATTGGTTGATTTTCGAGAATCCCCTGAATCAATCGTTCAAGCTCAGAGGGATGAAAGAAAGTAGGTGTCCCGCCGCCAAGGTGAATTTCTACTATTCTCGGTGAAAAGGGCAGCGCTACTTGGTACAGCTGCCATTCCTTCAATAGCGCATCGATATAAGGAGTTTCTACTGCATGATTTTTTGTGATGCGTTTGTGGCAGCCACAAAAGGTGCAGAGACTTTCACAATAGGGCAAATGAATGTAAATGCTCAGTTCTTGTTCAGTGGTGTCGTTACATTCAATAGTAAAACTAGTTAACCAGTCCTCTGGAGATAAAGGATCATTTTTCCAATACGGAACAGTAGGGTATGATGTGTACCTTGGACCGGGTACATTATATTTTCGAATCAATTGTTTAGCGGACTCCAATAGCATAGAACAAAGGTATTTGCGGGGTTAAATCTAAAACATGACCATTATCAGTTTTATCTTTTGTGAGGTGTCACTTTTTTTTTTAAATTAGCAATACGAAAACCAGTCTACATATGTTAGAAAAATCACACAAACACGTTTCCTGTGCTACATGTAGCGCGAGGAAGAATTCGCTGTTCGGCACTTACGGTGAATCTGAGGTCGTAGACCTTAACCACGAGAAAATGTGCAATTATTACAAAAAGAACCAGCCGTTATTCATCGAAGGCAGCTTCCCTAGGGGAGTTTTTTGTCTGAACCAGGGGAAGGTAAAGGTCTTTACTCGCGGTGACGAGGGAAAGGAACAAATCATTCACATTGCGAAAGCGGGTGATGTGATTGGTTTCCGCTCGATGTTCAGTGGGGAGCCTTACAAAGTTTCTGCATCAACGCTTGAGGAGAGTAACATCTGCTTCATCGGAAAAGATGACTTCCTACTGATGATGGACAACAATCCAACCTTGCGTAACGGCATCATTCGGGAGCTTTCAAAAGAGCTTGGTGATCGCGCCCAGTTCATTACCAACATGGCACAAAAATCTGTAAGGGAGCGCCTCGCTTTCTCGCTATTGATTTTGGCAGACATCTATGGTGAGGAAGAAATCAATCTTACGCGTGAAGACATGGCCAATTTTGTTGGTACAGCAACGGAGACCTTGATTCGCCTCTTGAAAGATTTTAAAGAGGATCAGATCATAGAAATTCATACGCGCAAATTGCAAATTGTAAATCGCGACAAACTTCTTCGCATCGCAGGACGTTAATTCATTACCATACGGCATCCGGGTACTTTCCTGGTAGGAATTGCATTTCTGCTAGAATGTGCCCGAGATGCTCGGTATGGATTCCCTCTTTTCCTCCCCGCACTGAGAAATGATGTTTTGGTACCTCCAAATTGGCCAAGAAAAGAATTTCATTTACCTTCTGATTCCACTGCTGTTGGATATCATTTAGATCTACACCACAGCCATTTGCAAGCATTGCTTTGTCGGCCTGTGTCGCTTCAAATAGTTCATCTGTAAATTTCCACAAGGTGTTTATGGCCAATTGAACGCGGTGCTTTGATTCGTCTGTTCCTGTGCCTAGGCGGATCATCCATTCCGAACTGCGACGCAAATGATAGGTCACTTCTTTGATTGATTTAAAGGCAATGGCAGACAAAAATGAATCTTTGCTTTCCGTCAACGCCATGAAGAAATGGTAATTGAATGCATCCATCATGAATTGGCGTGTCACAATGTGTGCAAAATCGCGATTGGGTTGTTCAGTGAGTAGGCAATTGACAAATTCTTTTTCCTCTCTTCGATAGACCAAGTCGTCACCTGTTTGACCGTAGCCTTCTAATTTTGCGGCTTCATTGTAAACAGATTCTGCCAATCCGATGAGGTCCAAGGCTACATTTGCAGTGGCTAAATCCTCTTCCAAATAAGGTCCTTTACTTGTGTTTTCTGCGAGTCTATGACTTAAAATCAGCGCGTTGTCCGCAATCTGTAGGTAATAGTTCAATGTTGTGTCCATAGGATTACATGTGTGTTACACCTTCGGGAAGGTTATAAAAGGTGGGGTGTCGGTAGATTTTGTCCGTTGCCGGTTCGAAAAAATAATCAGATTCGTTGAGCGCAACAGCAATGATTTCTTTGCTTGGTACCACCCATAAGCCAGTACCTTCATTGCGACGGGTGTAAAGATCTCGTGCATTTTCAATGGCATTGTCCTTGTCGAATGCGTGAATGCTTCCCGCATGTTTGAATGCTTGTCCTGGCTTAGATTGTAGGAATACTTCCCATAATTCTCCTTGGTTGTCTATTGATTTCATGGTGTTGCCATTTTAAATGATTTGATTGATTCTATACTTATTTTCAGCATGCTTGAACTCTTCTCCAACATGTTTTCCTTTCATTTGGGCATATATTGCTGAATCTGTCGATATGCCAACAAATTGCGTGTTTTCAAATTGGAACGGGAGAGCGGGTATGCCAACGATGAAGTTGAAGTCTTGCGTGAAAACAATGGCTCCAGGAAAAACTTCAACTTTTCGTGTCGTATCGATGTGCTTCAATGTCAATAAATCCTCTTCGGCACGGTTGAGTTGTTCTTCAAACAGTCGTTGCAGTTCTGTGCCTTCATTTTGATGCGATAAATCTTCAGGATCTATGGTGTCAATTTCATCAAGGTCAACCATGCTGTGCGCATTTCGCACATTTTCTTTTAACTCAAGAATGAGTCGAATTTTCTGTTCTCTCAATTCTTGAAATAGGGCTTCTTTGTTCATGGGTATGACTTATTGATTTCTTAAATCTGATTTAAATGCTGCTTCGCGGACCCATTCTCCTTCGCGGTGAGCGCGAATGTGATGTTCCAAGCGTTCTTGATTGCAAGGTCCATTTCCATGGATGACTTGATGAAATTCTTCCCAATTGATTTCTCCATGTGAATAGTTTTCATCGCTGATTTTCTTCAATGCTGGATCCGGAATTTTTAAACCAATCAATTCAGCTTGTGGTACTGATTTATTGATAAACTTTTCGCGTAGGGCATCATTCGTTTCGCGTTTGATTTTCCAGCGCATGGCATTGGATGTTCTCGGTGAGTCGCTGTCGTGTGGACCGAACATCATTAGGGCAGGCCACCACCAACGGTTGATTGCATCTTGCGCCATTCGCTGCTGATCTTTTGTACCTTGCATCATGCGCCACATGATCTCGTACCCTTGGCGTTGGTGGAAGGATTCTTCCTTACAAATGCGCACCATTGCCCGCGAATAAGGTCCGTAGGAGGTGCGTTGTAGTGATACTTGATTGACGATTGCCGCACCATCAACCAACCAGCCGATTGCACCGATATCTGCCCAGTTCAAGGTTGGGTAATTGAACACTGAGGCATATTTCGCCTTGCCTTGATGCAGCCATGCGATGTATTGTTCTCGACTTACACCAAGTGTTTCTGCTGCACTGTATAAATAAAGTCCGTGACCGCCCTCATCTTGGATTTTGGCCAAGAGTATTTTTTTACTTCTCAGTGAAGGGGCTCGGGTAATCCAATTGCCCTCAGGTTGCATTCCAATCACTTCGGAGTGTGCATGCTGCGAAATTTGTCGGATGAGGTGCTGCCGATAAGCATCGGGCATCCAATCGGTAGGTTCGATTTTAATTTCAGCGTTAATTTTTTGTTCAAACGCTGCGATTAGTTCTTCGGTTTGCGCGGGTTCAAGTTTAGTTGTCATGTGCTATTGGTATTAATAACGTGACACAAGAATGCCAACGCATACCACAAAGAGAAGAAAAGACAATCGTGCAATCAATGATAAAGTTCAAATGGAAATATGACAAAAGTCAATTTTCAATGAGAGGTAAAAGGGGATTTTTGTAATGCCATATGGTTCAAAGATTGGAACAGGCAGATTATGGGTAACAAAAGTTACATCGGATGCTTCGAGGTATGATTACATTTGCAGAAAAAGATAGATTATGTTAGGCAAAGGAACAAAAATGTACAGCATTCGGAAGTTTAAATGTCCGCGTTGTCAGGAGGGTGAATTTCTTGTTTCCAAGGTGTATGATTTGCGTCATGTCGGAGACGTGCGCGAACATTGCGATCACTGTGGCGTGAATTATTCCAAGGAGCCAGGGTTTTATTTTGGTGCGATGTACGTCGCTTATGCCATGGGGGTCGCCTTATTTGTTGCGCTTTGGACTTCATTCAACTTGTTTTTTGACAATGTATCTACAGGTGTTCAAATCTTGGTTATCATACTTGCAACCGTTGTTCTCGCGCCATTTTTATTTGCATTGTCAAAAATTATCTGGGCCAATATGTTCATTGCTTACGATTCCCACGCACTCGATGTGAAGGAGAAAACAGCACATTGATTTCTTTAAAAGCTGATTTTCAACAAGACTTTGTGTAGATTATTCATTCGTTTTTTTTGCTGAAAGGAAGAATGTCCTATATTTGCCTTGGTTTAACTAAAAATTTATTGACTATGAAGAAAATTTTACTTTCAATCAGCGTTGTTCTTTCTGCTGCTGCTGCAAATGCGCAAGTTGACACGCTAACTGAGTTCTTTACTGGAACTCCAACAATTTACGGTGTTGCTGCATCTGGAGGAGGCGGCTATTTAGCAGGAAACAATGGATACGGAGATTTAACTAAAATGCAATTGTTTGATGGAACACACGGTGTAAACGGTGGTGGATCAATCACAGGGTTATTGCTTTGGGCACCTGTAAAATCAGACGCTGGAACCGGAGGTTCTTTTCGTGCAGTGATTTGGGCAAACAATGCTGGTACTCCTGGTGCTGAGCTTGGTTCTGCTACAATTTCTCTTTCTTCTGTAGACACTACTGCAGCAGGTACAATGGTTGCCGAAGCTGCTGTAGGTTATAACGTTGCTGCTAACTTTACATCTGCTATCGCTATTCCTGCAAACGGTGAGTTTTGGGCTGGTGTTGTTTTGCCAACTACAGCGGGTGATACAATTGCTCTTGTAACGAATACTGATGGAGATTTTGCTGACGCAGTGACACATACAGGTGAATTCTGGTCAGACAATACTTTCCACACGTTTGGAGATGCGAACAACTGGGGAACACTTATTGCTATCGCTGCTTTCCCTGTAGTGAACTTCCAAGCTGCTTTGTCAGAAAACGAGCTTATTGCATCAGTTTATCCTAACCCGGCATCTGATGTATTGAACATCAAATTGAAGGCTAACGCTACTTCTGTTTCTATCATCTCTATGGATGGAAAAGTTGTTTCAACGCAAAATGTTAGCTCAAACACTGTAGCTGTAGACCTTTCAAATGTATTGGCTGGTGCTTACATCTACGAAATCGTTGCTGAAAACGGAACAGTTATTCGTAACACATTCGTGAAGAAATAATCTTTCGAAACGCATTGATAGGAATCGGGGCTTCGGCTCCGATTTTTTTTTGCCCTAATTCTTCTAAACTCCTCAAGTTCTGTATAACGAAATAGGAGGCTTCGAAGCATGATCAAGTCCTTTGTCTTTTGTCCCTTGCCTTTTGTCTTGATGTCTTTTCTCTTGATGTCTTAAAATCTTGGCATCTTAAAATCTTTATAACACGGTTATTTCGCTAAACTCAGTACATTTGAACTCTAAAAAAATAGTATGCCACATATCTCTCAAAAAGCTGTCGATATGCCAGCTTCACCCATTCGAAAATTAGTTCCATACGCTGAAGCGGCAAAAAAACAAGGAAAAATTGTTTACCACTTGAACATTGGTCAACCGGATATCGAAACACCAGAGGTTGCTTTGAATGCGGTACACAACATGGACAGAAAAGTGATTGAATACAGTCATTCTGCAGGATTTGAAAGCTATAGAAATGGATTAGCGGCATACTACCAACGTACTGGAATCAATGTGAATGCGGAAGATATCCTCATCACAACAGGAGGGTCTGAAGCCTTGATTTTTGGATTCATGACGACATGTAATCCAGGTGATGAAGTCATTATTCCAGAACCATTCTACGCCAATTACAACGGTTTTGCGGTAATGGCGGGATTGAATGTTGTTCCCGTAACAGCGGCGATTGAAAATGGATTTGCCCTTCCACCAGTAGAAGAAATTGAAAAGAAAATCACCTCAAAGACAAAAGCGATCGTCATTTGTAACCCAGGCAATCCAACAGGATATTTGTATTCAAAAGAGGAACTTGAGCAATTGCGTGACATTGTGAAAAAGCATGACTTGTTTTTATTTGCTGATGAAGTGTACCGCGAGTTTTGTTACGATGGTGCCATTCCATTCTCAACGATGAACCTTGAAGGTATTGAAAACAATGTCATCATGATAGACTCCGTTTCAAAACGCTATTCAATGTGTGGAGCGCGCATTGGTGCTTTGATCACAAAAAATAAAGAGGTGATGGCGGCTGCATTGAAATTCGGTCAAGCACGTTTATCTCCGCCAACTATTGATCAAATCGCGTCAGAAGCTGCCCTAAGCACACCACAATCGTACTTTGATGATGTTGTTGCAGAATATGTAGAGCGCAGAAACATTATGGTGGATGGTTTAAACCAAATCCCAGGAGTATTCTGTCCTAAACCGAGTGGCGCATTTTACTGTGTGGCAAAATTTCCTGTGGATGATGCCGAGAAATTCTGCCAATGGCTTTTAGAAGATTTTTCATTTGAAGGCCAAACGGTGATGATGGCTCCTGCAAACGGATTTTACTCGAGCAAAGGTCTTGGTCAACAAGAAGCTCGTATTGCCTATGTGTTGAATCAAGATGCATTGCGCAGCGCAGTGAAATGCTTGGAAGAGGCGTTGAAGGTGTATCCAGGGAGACTGTAGGGGAGATTTTAGGATGTCAAGATGTTAAGACTTTAAGACAAAGGACAATAGACAAAGGACTTGTCGATTTTAAAATCTCAAGATTTTAGGATGCGAAGACTTGTTGCCTCTTCGAATTGTTTAGGAATCCAACAAGGGGATACGAAGCACAGAATTTGTAACCAGTAACTCGTAACTCATCATTCGTAACGACAAGGTGTCATCAAAGTGAAAGAATGCGTCGTTGTTTTCTCGTTCCCTTTTCAGAAATGATTTCGACGATGTACATCCCGCTTTTTAATCCGCTTACCTTTATAGGCGAGGTTGATGGTTGGTCGATGATTTGAACGGTTTTTCCAAAGGCATCCATGATCTGCAGGGTGCATTCTCCTGCTGCCCATGAGATGGTGATTTCATCGGCACTTGGGTTTGGATAGACTTTCCACAATTCGTCTTCGTCTACTAATTCTGTGCTTGCGGTAAATGTAGGGTCTTGTACGATTGTTCCAGTCTTGTTGATGATCCAGTTGTTGGGGTCAATGGCGCTCAAACTGGTTACCGTTCCCATTCCAGAAAGGTAAAATTGATCTGAATTGTCTGTAATCGTTACCCGAACTATAGTGTCTGACATTCCGTTTCGCGCAAATCGAAGTTCCAAAGGAATCGAAAAGAAGGGAACAGAAGAGGGCATCGATGTTGTGTGGTTAATTTCTACCAAGACATCGTTTCCAAGAGCGTTCCAACGCGCAGATAGTGTGGGATACCCTTCTCCGAAATACCATTGTTCGAAAAATGGTGTTAAATCGATGCCTGTAGTTGCCTCTAAATGTGCTTTCAAGTCCAATCCAACCGCAACACTGTCGCCATAAGTGCTTAAGAAACTTCGCAAGGACGCATAAAATAGAGCATCGTTATTGATAATATGCCTTAGTGTATGAATGATTGCACCTCCTTTTTTGTAAGTCAAACGCGAATTGTAAATGCGTGCGATGTTTAAAGTATCGGTATGCCAAATACTTCCCCCGGCTGCTGTGAGGACTGAGCTATGCCATGCATTGACAAGAGCGGCAGTTTCGGCAGGATAAAAATTCTCCAACATGATGTATTCCCCATAAGTTGCGAATCCTTCACTCAGCCAGACATCCGAAAATGAAGCAATTCCTACATGGTCTCCCCACCATTGATGGCAAAGTTCATGTGTCGTGATTTTCTTTTCCATTACACCTACTGTGGTCATGGTTTGGTGTTCCATCCCTCCCGACAATGGGGCGAGACTTATGCCATATTTTTCATCACTGAATGGGTAAAGTCCAAACTTATCGGAATACAACTCTACAAATCCTGGCAGCAAATCGCATTGTGCCTGTGCTTGAGAAATACCTGCAGCGTTTCCATAGATGAAATTTTGAATTTTTATGGAATCACCCGGAAGGTTGATTGGGTGTGCAAACTTCACGTACTCGGTGTAGGGAGCAACTGTCGCGCAAATCAGGTAGTAGAGGATAGGATGATGATTTTTCCAAGTAAATCGAGTGCTACCGTTTCCAAGATCTTCTGTCTGTTCGAGTGTTCCATTCGAAGTCGCGATCAATCCGTTAGGAACTGTGATGCGAACGGCAGAACTATCGGCTTTGTCGCGCAGGATTTGCTTGCATGGAAACCATTCGTGAGCGAGAAAGGGACAGGAAACAGTCCACGTTACTTTATTGCCAATTGTTGAGACTGTTGCATTGGAAACACCGCTACCGCCAAATGGATTTTGAACCGAAGTGGGTGGGGTACCGCTGTAGGTGACAGTAATGATAAAGTTGCTCCCTTGGGCTTGGTTGATGCCTACTTTTAAAAGTGAATTTACACGAGTATAGTTGGACGGAACACCATTTACCCGCAATTCAGAAATGATTTGTGTTGGAAACAATTCAAGGAGGACAGTATCTAGATTTTCAAGCAATGTGCCATGTATGGAAACTGTTCCGCTTATTGATGTTGACTGATTAGTCATGTTTACATCTAGATCATAATAATACACATCATAAGCATTTGCTTTCGCTTCCTCTATGGCTGTCAATGTTTTGCTTCCAACATGTTTTGAATGCATTTTTGACTGAGCGCAGAAATGTTCTTCGTTCTGACTCCAAAGAGTGAAGGTAATGAGTACTGCGAAGAGGCAAAACAGTTTGGTCAACGACATCATTTTACAAGTTTAGCAGTGTGAACAATACGGTCTTGGTGCGTGAGAACAAAGAGATAGATTTCATTCGAAGGCAATTGGCTCACATCAATAGTTGAACTGTTGGTTATACCTTTTGACAGTACCTTTCTACCTGAGGCGTCGTAAACCAAAAGATTGTCTACAAGACTATTTGAAGGAACCTCAACATGAACCTCTGCATCAAACGGATTTGGGTGAATGGAAACCTCCGTGTTAGCTGTTTCATCCAACCCTAAAAAGAAGTTCACATCTTTTACTTTCGTTCCAATCTTATTGATCACCCAATTGTACGGATCGATTAAAGTCAAATTGGTAATTGTCCCAACATTGGGCACCAAGTATTGGTCTAGGTTGGAGGAAATCTCAAATCGAATTGTGGTGTCAGCTTGTCCCAATCGTGTAAATCGCACATCGATAGGATTGGTGAAGGTTGGTGTCACCGAAGGCATCGAGGTCGTGTGTGTCAATTCCAAGAGCAAGTCAGTGCCTACTGTGTTCCAACGCGCTGAATACGTTGGGAATCCTTCCCCATAATACCACTCATTAAAGAATGGAATAAGGTCAATTCCCGTCACTGCGGCAACGAAATCACGAAATTGCATTCCTGTCGCAGTGCTGTCTTTGAATTCATTTTGAAATTGCCTCAAGGTACTAAAGAATACCGCGTCATCATTGATCAAGTAACGCAAGGTATGTATGATTCCAGCCCCTTTGTCATACGATAATCGCCCATCAAAAATGCGGCCTTCATTCAAGCTGTCAAGCACGTATACACTGCCCTCGGGTGAACCCATCACTGAGGTATGTACATCTGTCATGTGCTGCACTTGTTGCCCTGCATACAAGTTTTCAAGCATCAGGTATTCACCATACGAAGCAAATCCTTCGTTGATCCAGATATCCGCCCAGCTTGCGCATGTCACATTGTCTCCCCACCATTGGTGACATAGTTCATGCGTGGTCAATTTCTTTTCGAAAAATCCTTGTGTGGTCATTGTTTGGTGCTCCATACCACCTGAAATTGGTGCCATGCAATGTCCATATTTTTCATCTTGGAATGGATAAGGACCGAAAAGACCAGCATAGAGTTCTAGAAACGTTGCTGTTTCATCAATGTCTGCTTGAAAATAGGGTAAAGTTTGAGGGTTGTCGTATATGAAGTTTTGAATCAACACAGGTCCAGGAGATCCAGCTGGATTCGCATACACATTGTATTCCACATATTTGGCAACAGCGACAGAAATCAGGTAGTAATCGATGGGATGATTGTGTTTCCATTCGTAACGCGTTGTTCCATTTCCTAGTGGTACAACATTTTCAAGGCGTCCATTTGATCCCGCCTTGCACGCGTCGGGAACAGTAATTTTAACTGAACAACTATCCGCTTTGTCGGTGAGTGATTGTTTGCATGGCCACCATTCATAGGCAGAAAAAGGTTCAGAAAGCGACCAAGTTACTTGATTCCCCCATGAAGGTGAAACAGCATTTGACATTCCAGCGCCGCCCAAAGGGTTTGTTTGCGCTGTCGGTGGGGTGCCAGCATAATCCACCTTAATGATAAAATTATTTCCAGTCGAGGCACTTACTTTCACTTTGATGGCAGATAGCACTCTGGAGTAGTTCGTGGGAATTCCATTTACCGTAATTTGATTGATGGTAAACGACTGAAACAATTCGAACAAGGCTGAATCTAAAAATTCATTGGCCGTGGCATGAATTTCAGCTGTTCCTTGAATTGCTGTTGAAAGGTTGGTCATTTTTACATCCAGTGCATAGTAGTGCACATTATAGCGCTCAGTTTCTGCTATTTGAGCAACAGAAAGGCTGGCACTTTTCATCTGATGGTTTGAAAACCGATCGCGCTTCGAGCAATACAAGTGATTTTCATCTTGGGCGAATGAAGTAAAGGATAGTGCTATGAGTAGCAAGAAGACTAGATTTTTCATAGTTCAGTTTGGTTGTTGCGAATGTAATTTAATTTGCGTGAAGCACTGTTAAAATAGTGTAGCATTTCTAAGTGTTTATCGAATGCCATTTTCGTCCAAAATGCGAATAAAATGAAATCCTTTTGGTCCAAATCCTTCGTTGTAAAAGAACTTGTGCGCCTTAAAATTAGAGGTGTAGGAATCCAAGGCCATCATGTTGCATCCTTCATTGCTGGCTTTCTTGGACAAATAATCGAACATCATTTTTCCGGCCCCCAATGATCGGAACTTTTCTGCAACCACGAGATTGTCGATTTCCAAATAGGCACCACACCACACTTTAGTACCGATCCAAAAGCCTGCGATGCCAATACAAACCTCCTCGTGAAACACAGCCACTTGACCATACCTGTTGTTGGGTAGCATGCCATCGAGCAGCGAAGCATATGTGTCGATTGTCAAACTGGGATACAGCTCTTGCATTACCGCCAATTGGACGAGCATTTCATCTTTACCTTGAAGTTCTTTGATGGTCATCATTTTCGTTGAAGAATAAGTTGCGTGTAAAAGAGTTCGTAGATTCTGCGGTATTCATCTGTCCAAGAATACGCTTCTTTGAATCCATGTGATTCAACAGGAAACACGGCGAGGTCCCAATTTGTTTTACCCAGTTCGATAAAACGTTGACTTAAGCGCACCACATCTTGAAACTGTACATTGTCATCGACCATACCATGTAGCATTAGCAATTTACCTTCGAGATTTTCAGCGAAATAAATGGGTGAGCTTTTTCGATAGGCTTGGGGATCTGTTGCCGGATAATTGAGAATATTGCTGGTATATTCATGGTTGTAATGTGCCCAATCGGTAACAGAACGCAGTGCTGCACCGCATACAAATTCGCCGGGCATGGTGAGCATTGCCATTAAGGTAATGAATCCACCGTAGGATCCACCATAAATGCCTATTCGGTTGGAATCAATTCCATAGGAACTCACCAATAATTTTTTTCCGTCGATGTGGTCTTGAAGATCGCGACCTCCCATGTGGCGGTAAATGGCTGTGCGGTAATCTCTGCCGTATCCTTCGCTTGCTCTGTAATCGATATCAAGGACAGTGTAGCCATTGTCAACCAAAAGGTTGTGGAACATGTATTCGCGGTAATAATTGCTCCAGTAATTGTGTGCGTTTTGAAGGTATCCTGCACCATGTACAAAGATCACTGCTGCTTTGTTCCCTTTGCCTTTTTCGGGTGCATAGATACGTGCGTAGACATCTTTTCCATCCGATCCTTTGAATACAATGACTTCAGGCGTTCTCCACGGGTAACGACTAAATTCTTCCGTTGTGGAATGGGTAACTTGAGTCATCGTAGTGTTGGAGGTGTTGGTTGCGGTGAACAACTCCCAAGGTTCATTTTTGGAGGAATAGCGTACGGCAAGCATTTTTTCATCAGGGGAAACACTTACCTCGTGAGCGCCATCTTTGGTGAGAATAGGGGTGAGTTCATTGGTTGCAAAACTGTATACATAAAAATCTCGATTGCCGGGGTGCGTTTTGTTCGCAGTGATGAATAGTTTACCATGGGTTTTCGAAAAAACGGCTTGATGCACTTCCCATGATACTCCTCGGGTAATGGGTGTAATGGCATGAGTTCTCAACGTGTATAGGTAAAGTTGGGAATAGCCATTTTTTTCGGATTGAAAGCAAACGCCCATGTCATTGATGATCCAACCAAGCGTGCCTTCTTCAGTATTCCACCCACTGATTCCAGGTCCACCAATCCATGCTTCATCGTGTTGGTGATCGATTTCTGTAAATGTTCCTGTGACCAGATTGATTAAAACAATCCATCTGTCTTTGTTGTCGTAGGAACGAACATCACACACAGCCTGATTTCCATAGGTTGAAAATTTTAAGGAATGCATCACAACTTTTCGATCTGAAAGGTACGGCGTCGTATCGTTGAGGTAAGCAGGTTTTTTTCGAATGTCGCTCAATGATGAAAAATCGACAAAGAAAAGGGAGTCTTTGTCAATGCAATAAATCCCAAGTTTGTGTGTGGGCTCTTCAGCGCCAACTTTTGCGCGGGCTGGTACAGTATAAGCATGGCCATCTCGCGCAATGTGATGTTCAACTTCGGTGTCACGCTCCTTTGGATAAGCACTTAAACGAAAGGTAATGTAGTTGCCCGACCCGCTGATTTGAAGGTTCTCAATGGATTCTTTCCCAACATACATTTCAGATGGTAAGGAAAAACGTGTATTTTGCTGCTCTTTTTGCCATGCGCTGCGTTCTCTTTTATCACGCAAATACGTGAATAGGAATTGTTCTTCACGCATGAGGTACGTGGTATCTTCTTTATCTGAACCTTTTTGATTTCCCGCTTGGAAATTGGTGAGTTGCTTTATTGAACCGTTTAAAGCATTGTATAGAAATAAGTTGTTTCCTTGTTGAAATGCGACGAGGTGTTCCCAACTGGTGCGTTGAACATTGCTCACAGCCTCGGAAGTATAGTAGAGCGGTGTAACTGCGGAAGTTTTTTTGTCAATCACAACAAATACTCCGTCAATCGCAGCATATTGTTGAGGAAATTGACCTTGGTTTGGATCAAATTCAAGTGCATTTGTGCGGTCTATTTTTTTTGGTGCTGCGCCTTTTTCGTTTGGGCGAAATTCATACGTGCTCGTCCCTGCATCGTGGTTTGGATTCCAGTCAAAGTAAATCGATTGACCATCAACGCTCCATCTCACATTTTCTGGCAAAAAGCCGACAAATTCGTTTCCCTTCATGATGTCTTCAAGTTTGAGTGCAGAAACATTGGGAATCGTTTGAGAGAACGAAAGAAAAGGCAGCAAGGCAATAAAAACAAATCTCATAGACCAAACATAAATAGGTACAATCAAAGTTAATCAAATGTTAGGTCTACAGGTGAGCTGTCTTGATTTATCCTAGCTTCATATGCTCGGTCTGATTGATTGGTTCAAGTTGGTTCAAGTAGTTGCGAATGACAAAAGCGTCTGAGTAATCTATATATTTAGACATTGAATTAAACGATGACGTTTTATGCCAAAGCCGAATTATGTGCTTTCAGACTATTTAAAAAAGGAGCTTTATAAGTTGGTTTGCATACGTCTTGGATTCCCGATTCGTTCTAAGTTGGATTGTAGGAAGTTAAGTGAACAAATAACCACTGAGGGGCATAGTAGTATTTCTGAAAGTTCTCTGTACCGATTGTTTTTGCATCATGGTAGTTCGAATCGACCTTATTTGCATACCTTGGATATTCTTGCCCGGTTTTGTGGATTTAATGGTTGGAATGATTTCGAGGAACAGCAAAATAAATTAGATAGTTTTGTTCGTGGATATGGATTGTTTCCTCAAAACAGAACTTCATTAAAGAGTTTAATCTCAGTTTGTATTCATACGGACGAGATCAAACCCTTGATTCACTACACTGAGCAATTCAACGACATTACTGATGTTGATCTTAAAGTGAAATTTGCCGAAGAAATTTTCCAGTCGACCTTGACCAATTCGGACAATCGATTGTTTTTTCGTCAATTTTGTCGGTTCCCAGTAATTAGAGAATACTACTTTGAATTTCTAGCCGATCCTAGCTTCTCAATACCAAATTATGAAGAGGGGATTCATTGTTATTTGAGTGGTTTACGGAAAGACGAACGTCTCCGAGATTTGCAAGATTATGTTTTTGGAAATTGTCTACTATTTAGGCATTATTTCATTTCTGGACAGCTGAATAAAGCAGGATCAATTGGTAAAGAGTTGTACGAACGAATGAACCTTAATGAAAATCAATTGACTGAAATAGGTGTTTTTCCGACCGCGCGTTATTTCTCATGCAAAATAATCTATTTCGAATTGAAAAAAGATAAAAAGAGAATGACTGAATTGATTGAGGAATTGTTCGACTACCTTGAGAGAAAAATGGTGGGCCAAACACGCGAAGAACAGCGGATATTTTTCTTTTCCCTTGGTGAGTGTTTTATCTTGTCTACGCTCATTGACCTCCAGATTCATGACCGTTTGAAAGTAATGTTCTCGCATTTATTTGATGTAATGCCGAGTAAGTTGTATGACCAAAAACTGGACAAAATCATTCCATACTTTAATCAAAACGGATCCCTTTATCACCTCCTCAACAATTCAAACTTGAACTAACTTAAACCAGCGACATACTGCTGTGAAACTTACATTTGATAAACTTAAAAATGTATAGTTATGTCAGAATTAAATGTCTCCGGAAAACAAAAAGTAATCACGTTTTACAAAGAATTCGTTAACGAATATCCCTATTTGTATCCTTCATTGAGATACCCAAATGACAAGCCAGTTGATGAGGATGCAACAATCGCAAATGCAAAGAATGTATCACTTGGTGGTAAGTATGTGCCTGCTGGAGATGCTGATTTGTCTATGCGTGGTAATTTGACAATTGGTGGTTTTGAAAAACGTTTTGAAGAAGCTTTTTCAGTTAAATGTCAGATTCACTTCAAGAAAAATGGTAAATGGGTGAAGACAGGTCCGAAATATGACGGAATGACACTTGCTTCAGCGAGCAAAACGTTGCATGAAGAGGGTTGCGATAAAATTGAATTGTAATTCAGTATGGCTGCTAGATCACGAAAAATTAAGGCCAAACGTAGGGCCGATGGTAGACTGGATCAACGCACAAGAAAAGGGCGTGAAGTTGCTGACCGCCTATCAAAGGCACGTGCAGCAAGAAAGAAAAGTATTTGGAAAAAGATATTTTTCTTCTGGTAATGATTCAATCTGATTAGTTAAAAAATATGAAAGAAAATATCAATGAATTGGCAAACATTCTTGCCATATCAATCTTGGCTGATGGTGCATTTGAAGAGCAGGAGAGTGAATTGTTGGCTTCTTTAGAAAACGATACGGAGTTGCCTGGTTTGGCTTCATCGATAAAAGACGTCATCTCCATGGCGCATGTGTTTTCTGATGATGAAATGACTGATATGCTGTATTCAAGTGCAGCGAAATTCTCAGCCGAAGATAAACCAAAGGTTTTCGAAGCGGCAATCAGTACTGTCTTAGCGGATGGCGTGATCACCGAATCGGAAATTGGAAATATTCTTACGCTTGCTGAAGCCCTTGACGTTCCGGTTGAAAAAGCGATCGCTCGTTTATTGTTTCAAGTTCAAGAAAAGGAGGGTGAACTTTTGGTTGATGTAGAGGCAGATCTTGAAGACTACATCATCGTTGGCGGAAGAACGCGTTTTACGAGTTGGGGATCATTTGAGAAAATGTTGGTTGAGAAAGATTATCCTTCAGATTTGATCGAGGCCTTGCGCACTGTGAATGATTGGACTGAAGAAACATTTGGGTTCAATGCACAAATCAATTACACGCCTAACTTCATGACGCTTGCCTGTACAAATCCAATTTCTCGATCGAAGACATTTTGCTTTGTGCGCATGAAAAATGATTTTATTCGTTTCGAATACGCGGGAAATGTGGATGATATCAAATATTCAAGGGAGTTTTTACCGAGTATTCAACAAGGAATTACCGAATATTTTAACCAGCTTTCTTCTTATAAAATTTAAACATGAAGGTTTTTGAAAAACTTTCTGACGCTCAAAAACTCTCTTTGAAAAAGGGAGTTTTTGAAGTTTCAGGGCGACACATGAATCGCACAGCATTGGGCATTGTAGATGCCATGACGCAATTGTATCCGACAGCAACATTTGATGAGTTGAAACTCATGCTGCCGGATTCAATCAATCCGTCGGCACCGAAAAATTTCAAATCGTTGTTTCGGCCTTATACGGACCGAATGTATGGTGTCATTCAACCGGGAAGTATTCGTCAAGAATGCGCAGCGCACGATATTGACTTGAATGCGTCTCATTTTACGGATGCTTCTGAAACTTTTAAATCGGCAGATGGCGTAGAAATTTTGGTCGCTAAAACGTGGGAATCGAAAGACACAGAAACGGGTGAACATGATTTGCAGAATCTAATCAAACATGTTGAGAAATATGGTGTTCGTGTAGTAGATTTCCAAGCAGAAAAACCATTTAAAAAAGGTGGATACGCACTGGAACTGGTTAACCCAACATTGCTTTCAGAACTCACGACAGCAAAAACTAGAAGATTTCCTCTTTGGGTTTTGGCTTTGTTACTATGCGCTATAGCAGGGCTTGTTGCTTTCTTTTTGTTGACGAAGAAATAAAACAGAAAAGGATCCATACAAGCGAAAGTCCATCCGACAAGTGGTTTTATCGAGCCGCGCTTGTGTTTCATCAAAAAAAGTGAATTGTAAACTAAAGTACCTTCCGTGCTTTAAAATTTGATTGAGAAAGTAAACACTACTTGATCTATAAATCACCGTATATGCAAAAGACATCGAACATCATTGACAAACCGCGCAGAGAAGGTGCGGAAGATTTATTGGGCGTGGACAAATACACCGACGCCTTGATTCACTTTATTGAGACGTGCCAAATGCCTACTACCTTGGCCATACAAGGTGAATGGGGGAGCGGTAAAACCTCGTTATTGAATCAAATTCGTCATCGACTGTGTGAGTCAGGATTGAATTCCAAGGAGGTGAACAATGAAAAACCTTTCTATGGCATTTGGGTAAATACATGGCAGTATTCCCTAATGAAAAGTAAGGATGAGGCCTTGATTTCAATCATTGGTGGTCTGACAAATGAGATTCTTTCCATCATCAAGGAGAAACATGAATCTAAGTCGAAAGCTACTTTAAACAAAGTAAAAGGGCTGTTCTCCAAATTGGGGAAGGTGGGTGCTAAGGCTGCTGCTACAACGGTTGGACTTGAGTCTGATCTTGTTGATTCTTTGCTGGAAACTGAAGAGGGAGAAGTAAATCTACTTCAATTCAAACAAGCCCTTCAAGATGCCATCAATGAATGCCTTGAGGAGGACCGTAAAAATGGAAATAACAACAAAGGATTTATCTTCTTTATCGACGATTTGGACCGCATTGATCCGCCTGTGGCCGTTGAAATACTGGAATTGATTAAGAATATTTTTGAGGTCGAAAATTGCTTATTCGTCTTAGCAATTGACTATGAGGTGGTTGTTAAAGGTCTCGTCCCTAAGTTTGGACCATTGACGGATAAGAATGAACGGGAATTTCGCTCGTTTTTTGATAAAATTATCCAGTTACCATTTTCAATGCCGGTGGCCAATTATGATGTTACAAAATTCTTGATTCATTCCTTAGAAGACATCGGTTACATTGACGATCGCGTCTTGCAAAATGATTTCTTGAAGGAAAAATTAGCCGATTTAACCTTGCTTTCGGTGGGTACCAATCCGCGCTCATTGAAACGGTTGATCAATACACTTTCCTTATTGAACATCATTGGAAAAATGGATAGCAATCAACAGAAGGAGATGCATGAATTGTTGATCAATTATGCGCTCGTTTGCATACAAATCGCCTACCCCAAAATCTATGAATTGTTGACGATAGAACCAGCTTTTCGCGAATGGACGGAACAGACGGCTAAAAAATTGAGGTTGCCAGAATTGACAGAATCACAACTCATTGTGCTCAACACAACCTCGGAATTTGACGAGGAATGGGAGAAGGTATTGTTTCGAAAATGTCAGCAAGATCCGTACATGACATCGCGAAGTTTCCAGATTTCCCAATTGTTGAATTACATCATTGAGTTGGTGCCAGAGAACCTAAATTTCTCCGAAGAGATTTCGCGAATCATAGGCTTCAGCGCAGTGACGAGCGTGAATTTGGAAGTCATTCCAAAGGCAGTGTCGAAAGGTGAAAAGGTCCGGTTTGAAGGATTCGCTGCCTTGGCAGAAATTCTGAAAGGAAACAAACACTCCTCAGAATATATCTCGAATTTAAAGTCAATTCACGATCGCATTGAACAGAAATTCCATGATTTAATCCAAATCAACTATACGCCCAATTTCATCACTTTTACCTGTAAATATCCGAGTGGACGAAGCAAAACCTTTTTGTTCATTCGCTTCAAAAAGAACAATGTGCAATTCGAGTTTTCTGGTCAAACAGCGTTGGTGTCTTCAGATACCGATGTGACGCAGGAGTTAATCGAGAAATTGGTTATTGCCTTCAATAACTTGTCGGAAAGGCAAGTGTGATTGGAAAAGAAAAAAACCGACAGGCAATTCGAAAGACATCACGATGAACAAACAGAAAAAAGGATTTTCACTTTTTCGCAGTAAAGTGGACGATGCGACCTATGAACATGATGCAGAATTAAACCGAAATCTAGACCGATTTTCAATGAAGATCATCAAGGTAGTTAGTGTAGTTGGAATAGCGATAGGTATTGTTCTTCTCGTCTCTTTTTGGTACTGGGTGATAAAAATGCTGTATAAGATTGGCTGATGCCCAGATTTAGCGGAGGACACGTTCTTTCATCCGAAGATCTTTAGCCTAGAATCAATGCGTTAATCCACGTTTGGTGTGTATTTACCGAGTAGGCGTGAAGGTTCTTTTTCAACATGGTTTTTACAGGTTCCTCAGCGTACATAAGAGCAGTTGCAGACTCTACCAGAATTCTTGATTTGGTTTCGTTGTCGTGGCGGAAGCTCAGTTTCGTAGGCGGAAAATTGAAGCGTTCATTTTTAACGTGTAAGTAATAGTTATGACCCGCACATTGAAGGATTAATTCACCGATTGAATGAATTCGAGTTGGATTTTCATGAAAGCGTTTGATGACCGTATCAGCAAAAGTGGAATAGCTCAGAGCTGCGCGATAAACTCCGCTGAAGGAAAGTGCTTTTATGGTTCTTGCTAAAATCCAGCACGCATCAAAATGAGCCATTTTTGAACTGATCTCGCAAACAAGATCTAGGTGGGTGATGAGTGAATGTGTAAGTTGCTTGTTTACATGATCGATAAGTATACGAAGTTCTAAAACGCGCGATATTTCGTGGAAATGTAGCTGGTCCAAGGAAATGCTTTCCATCTGAATCCAACCGAAGTCTTCCGCACGGATTGATTTACCTGCATAAATGGATTTTACTGCTAGAAAACACTTTATGAAAATCTGATTGCCAGCAGGAATTGGGCTTTTTGCATAATACGCCAACAAGGCATCCGAATAATAGTTGTTTTCATCATCTTCATCCACAAAGCATTCATAAAAAAACCAACGTCCACTTTTGGATTGAGAAAGGGCATTTAAAAAATCCTTTTTGTTGGGGTGTCTTCGAACAGCACTTCCCAGGTACATCACCAATTCGTAGGTGAATGGATCATTTAGATGTACAGATTCCAAGAGATCATTCATGGTTTTCCAGTCATTTTCTGCAATGGCCAATTCGAAAGCTACGAGTGAATAGGCTCCGGTGGAAAATGTATCTTTTGGGGAAAATAAAGCGGAATCCAAGTTCTCACTCAGGGCAGAACAGAATTTGGTGAACGAATTGTGACCGATGTACTGCGAGAGCAAATCCAACGTAGAGGTGTAGGGACGGTGCTTGGTCTCCAAGACACCGAAAAAACGTGCAAGTGTGTGCGCTGAAATAGGGATTCCTAACATGGAAAATTGCTCTGAAAGTGCAACGCATTCATGGAATTCAACCATTCTTTTTTCGGATTTCAGCCGAATTGCTTTGCGCAATTCAATATGAAAAAAATCGTCTTTGATTTTCTGGGTATTCACTTTCATAGACCAAAATATAAAAAAGTAATTTGAATGATTGAGAACTGAAGAAGAAGTTGCAAAAAGTTGCAATGGATATCAATTAAATAGATTTTTAATTTCGGTAACTGAAAAAACTGAAAAAAAAGTGTGTTCGTTCTTGACACCTTCATAAACATAAGATTTTTGATTTTGATGATCAAGAGTATTAAAATAGATTTAAACATATGGCAAAAAAAGTTCAGAAGAAAAGTAGGTTTAACGCAATAAATGACATTACCTCGCATGTGAAATGCGCCAATTGCGGAAAGAATATAAAATCTGGATATGAAACATCCAATTTCCTGAGGTTTCAGACCAAATACTTTTGTGGTATAAAATGCGCGAATTCAAAGGGGTTTTCGGAATCAACAAATATTTTTTACAGGATTCATAAGATTGTAATGGGCATTAAATAGGAACAGAAATTCATTATTGTTTTAGACTTAGTCGAAACAACAGTGTTTATTGCAGAAGAGAAATCACCGCCTATGCGGTGATTTTTTTAGTTCTAGTTTTCGGTTTTGTATCCCCATTGCCTTGATAGAAAGATGCAAGAAGTTGCAAGCTATGAGGCATTTTCACATGATTATCTTCGCACTTCTAAAGAATGTAAGGATTAATTTAATTGAATCGGTATGATAAAAAGCGCATCAAACAAGAAATTCGTTGGTAGTTTTCAAACAGAAAATAAAGAAGTTTTGGCTGTTAAAATGAAACAGGAAAAGTCAATAATCTCACAGATTTCGGTAACGAAAAATCTCTTTCAAGCTCTGCTTTTACTTTGGTTTATAGGAATCTTTCCGTTTGTTACTTTTTCACAAACGGTAGAAGAGCGTCAAGAATATTATAAAAAGTTGATGTCGAAAGGTGAAGCCACAATCAAAACCTTCAATTCTTTAAAAAGTTCCATACATGACCTTGTCTTTACAGATGATCACGATGGATATCAGGATCGGACGATTTTTCAATGTGCATACGAATTGTATCTGGTTGATTTTTTTGAAAACCTCGAGACAGTTGAATCGGAGTTTAAAAAAATGAACAATTTCCGGGGCGTGCCAGAAATGGATGTTTTGAAGAAGATGAATGCGCTTCAAGATAGAAAAATTGACTTCTTAAATGAAGGAATAAAGTTCTATGAAGAAATATCAACCGAGGTCAACTCAAAGCCATTCAAGCGTTGGGATGTCAATGTGATTGACGAATTTGTCAATTCAAGTCAGTTCAAAGATCAATATGACATGTTCAATAGACTTCGAATCGTCAGTTACGAAATCTTCTTGTTAAACAGAAGTAGATCAAACCTGGCGTATTTGAGATGTGCATACACGTATTGGCAATTTTTGGTTTCCAAGGAGTTCCCAGATTTATCAAAGTCAAATCCTTACATTAATTACAATATGGTCAATCATAAATTGGCTGTTAACCCAAGTGTAGTGAATACAGCTTCGCAAATGAATGCGGTAAAAGTTAATATTTCAACAGATGTTTTTGATTATTCTAATGTATCGTTTTGGGACTATTTAGATAACTCACTTTATAGTTCTTGGATGGTTCCTAGTGAGGTCAAGAATCTTTCAATTGGTGACAAGGAACTCTACAGCGAAGAGATGGCAAATTCGAGCAACGCGTTGGCGTTGGCATATTTAGTAAGTACAATGGATTTCAAAAATTCACGTTTATCTCAACTTATTGAAATGTCCAATCTTCAAATTAAAACTTGCACTTACGATAAAACGAATGAGGTCCTTAACTTTGATGAATTAGATTATGGCGATGCATTAACAAGAGTAAATTCTGATGTTATTGCCTCCTACTTATTGAATAACAAAGATTTGATAAAAAAATTAAGTGAGCTAGTTCCATATGTAGCCCCTTGGTTTTATGTGAATGCAAAGCCCGACCTTTACTTGCAAAACATTGCCTCTTTTGACAAGCAGAGTTTTCTGGTTTATGAAATTAAACACGATCTGATTTTGGCCTCAACCTATGTGAAAAGTATACAAAATGATTTTCTCATGTTAGGGCTTGATGATAAGTTACTGAAAGAATGGTACAATAATGCAATGGAAACAGCAAAACTAAAAGCCTATTTCCAAAACGAATACATGCTTGTATTGAATAAAACAAACGCATCAACTTGGGAGACAGATAAAGTTCAGTTGTTGGGTATCGTCGATAAATTAAGAATGATAAAATTGTCTTTGCGGACAAATAGTTCAGACTTTATTGGGAAATACAATTTATTGACAAATTCGAATGATTTGAATTCTTTGTTAAATCAAAAAACAAATGCAGGTGACAATGCACAAATTGATGCATTTATAATCTCTCAGAATAAACTGGAAAAGAGTTTCTTATATCATTATAATTCATATCTCAAAGGAGAGAAAACACCATCAAGTCTGAATTCTTTGGGTTGGAGATGTTTATTGAACTTTGAGTACGAGGTTGCCGTGAAATTTTTGAAAGAGGCATTGAAATTATCGGATAACAACATCATGATTACGTTAAATTTGGCTCATGCT
>JBDKGB010000155.1:0-25941 GCA_039798485.1 Bacteroidota bacterium | reverse complement strand
CGAATTTTCTTATCAGGTTTAAGTCCCAATGATTTGAAGCCTTCTTCACTTGATGAAATCACCCAGCATTCAAAGCCCTTCATTTCGTGTTTCATCCAAGTACCCAAAGCATCGTACATTTGTTCAACGTCTACCTCTAGACGTTCGCCATAGGGTGGATTCGTAATCATTGTACCGTGCTCTTCGGGACGTTTCACCTCATCAAAACTACACACCGAGGTCTCGACAAATCTACCAAACGAGAAACCTCTCAAATTGCGTCGTGCCTTGGTCACCATCTCATCACTAACGTCAGAACCAATGATACGGCACGGCAAGCTGCGTACTTTCAAGTTCGCCTCTTCGTACATTTCATCCCAAACCTCTGCATCATAATTCAACAGATTCTTGAACGCGTAATGCTGACGTTCAATATTCGAAGGAATACCTGTTGCCAGCAAGGCCGCCTCAATCAGCAAGGTACCCGAACCACAAAATGGATCCACAAAGGTCGATTTTCGGTCCCACCCACTCATGCGGATTAGTGCTGCAGCCACAACTTCATTGATTGGTGCCTCACCTACCGACTCGCGGTAACCTCGCTGAAACAAGGGAACTCCGCTGGTGTTCAGCGAGATCGTTGCCGTTTTGTTGTTCACATACAGGTCGATCATTACCTGAGGTGTTTTCACATTGACATCCGGTCGGGACCCATATTTGTCGCGAAATGAGTCAGCAATGGCATCTTTAACCACCAAAAATGGGTATTGGGAATGGCGAAATAAATCGGAGAAAATCGCTCCTTTGACAGCGAAAGTTTTGTCTTTATCAAAAAGAGATGTCCAATTCATCTTTGCACAGCGCGCATACAAATCGTCTTCTGACTTCAGTTCAAAAACAGCCAATTGCAATAATACAGCAATGGCACAACGGCAATGAAGATTCAAATAATAGACATCGTTCCAATTTCCTTTGATCTGCACAGCACGGTTCAACAACACAACATCTGAGTAGCCCAATTCTTCCAACTCCTCTTTCAGAATCTCCTCCAAACCATAAAACGTTTTCAATGTAATCACCATTTTACGGTCTTGCTCCCTCATCTCTGTTCCCATCTTTGCCTATTTATGATTAATTTCCTTTTACTTTGTACAAAAGAACGAATTTGAACCCAATAAAGCGTCATGTTTTCTGTCTCTGCCTCTTGCTTTGGAGTGGATTTTCACATGGACAAAAGGTTGGACTCGTGTTAAGTGGCGGAGGAGCTACCGGTTTGGCACACATTGGGGTCCTCAAAGCCTTGGAGGAAAAAGGCATTCCCATAGACTACGTTACAGGAACTTCTGCGGGTGCACTTGTGGGTTCACTTTACGCGAGTGGTTATAGTCCTGCGGAAATAGAAGCGTATGTCTTGAGCGAAGATTTTCAATTGATGACCCAAGGAAAATTGAAAAGCACACAACGCTTTCTGTACAAAGAGCAAGAATACAATGCTTCAATGGTCGACATTTCCTTTTCTGGAGATAGCATCATTAAAAAATCTTTACCTACCAACTTTATTTCCTCTTCGTTCCTAGATTTTGAGATGTTAAAAATCCTTGGGACCACAGGCGCTTCTTATAACAACAATTTCGACAGTCTATTTGTGCCTTTCCGCTGTGTTGCAAGCGATATCACTCACAAAAGAAGTGTCGTTTTTGATCAAGGTCCACTCAATCAGGCCGTTCGATCATCGATGACCTTTCCGTTTTATTTATTTCCCATTCGGGTAAATGGTACCCTTTTGTTTGATGGTGGACTTTACAATAACTTCCCGGCAAATGTGATGTACCAAGATTTCAATCCCGATTACATCATTGGCAGCAATGTGTCCAATAACGCCAAGCCACCAACAGAGGACGATTTGATCAGCCAGTTGACCAACATGCTTGTCTCTTATTCCGATTACAACCTTCCTTGCGATGCGGGCATCATCATTCAACCAAAGACCGATGTTTCTACCTTTGAATTCGAGAATGTAAAGCGCGCCATTGCCGATGGTTATCAGAACGCCTTGTTGTATATCGACTCCATTTCGTTGCATGTCACCCGACGGACAACACCTGAAGAATTGGCACAGCGTCGAAAAGCATTTCGTGAAAAAATTGCTCCATTATCTGTCAGCTCGATCCATACCGTTTCAGGCTATAAACGCCCATTGAACTTTGTAACATCCTCATTGATTCGCGAACGGAAGAATGAAGTTTTACCGCTTAAGCTGGTTGAAAAACGCTATTATCGACTCAACGCAACAAGTCAGCTTGCGTTTCTTTATCCTCTTATAACCTTCAAAGACAGCACCTACCACCTTGACCTTGAAGCAAAAAAATCGAAAGCGTTTAAGCTTGAAGTAGGCGGGCATTTTTCGTCAAGACCTGTAAACACTGGGTTCATTGGACTATCGTACCGCATGATCGGTAAAACCGCCTCTACATTTCGTGCTTCCTCCTATTTTGGAAAATTTTACGGATCAGCCAAATTGGAGTACACGATTGATTTCCCATCTGTTTATCCTGTTTCACTATCAGGATATTTCACCATGAACCGATGGGACTACTTCCGAAGTTTTGCTACATTTTTCGAAGATGTAAAGCCCTCATTTCTTGTTCAAAATGAAATGTATTACGGTGCACGCTTCGATCATCCGATTGGAAACAATAGCAAAAGCACTTTCGATGCACGCTATTTCATCCTTGAAGACGATTACTATCAATCCGAAAATTTCAGCAACAAGGATACCTCAGATGTCACCAATTTTAACGGCTACACATACAGTTGGCAATTTGTCCAAAACTCCTTGAATCGCAAGCAATTTGCCAGTTCAGGGCATTACTTTCTTTTCAAAGCGCGGTATGTTACTGGGAAAGAAAAATATACACCGGGCACAACATCCCAAACTGAAGAAATTGTTCAAAATCAACACAATTGGATCAACTTAAAGGCAGAATTTCAATCTTTTTTCATCGATCAACCTCTTTTTCACTTAGGAATTCACGGAAAGGGAGTATTCAATAGTCAGTCGCTTTTCACCAATTATACAGCATCTTTGCTCACTTTGACCTCGTTTTCTCTGGTACCAGACGCCGAGACACACTTTTTCAAAGAGTACCGTTCACCGCAATATGTGGGCGTCGGAATCAATGCCATTTTATCCCCAAGAAAGGACCTTGACTTGCGTTTTGACGGTTATTTTTACCAGCCATTTGTGACCTTACAGCAAAACAGCAATGGCACCTTCGGGTATTCAAAACCCTTTAAAGGAGAGACGTACATGGCATCCGCATCCGTCATTTATCATTCCTTTGCTGGACCAATTCGCGCTACGGTAAATTACTTTCCAAAACAAGAAACACCATTCAGTTTTCAGTTGAGTTTTGGGTATGTGCTCTTTAACGAAAGAGCAATTCGTTAAGCCAACAATATTATCTTTGCGTTCATTGAACTAAATTATGGAAAAGATTATCTGTGGAATTCAGCAAATGGGAATTGGTGTTCCCGATGTGCAATCGGCTTGGAAATGGTACCGTACATTTTTCGGTGTCAATGTGCGCGTGTTCGAAGAAGCTGCTGAAGCACCCTTGATGACACGTTACACTGGCGGAAAAGTACATTCTCGCACTGCAACTTTGGCTTTGAGCATGGAAGGTGGTGGCGGATTTGAAATCTGGCAGTTTACAAGTCGACCAACAGAGAAAGCCACGTTCGACATTCGTCCAGGAGATACAGGTTTGTATATCTGTAAAATAAAATCCAGAAATGTTGTTGAAAGTCATGCGTATTTCAAAGCAAATGGCGCCAATGACTTAAGTGAAGTTTACACTCAACCTAACGGAAAACCAACATTTTACTGCAAGGATCCCAATGGAAATATTTTTCAAATTGTTGAAGGACGCGGCTACTTCTCCAATTCCGGTCATCCCTCTTTATGCGGAGGTGCGGCAGGGACAGTGATTGGTGTGCGAGATATCGACAAAGCGCTGACATTGTACCAAGATATTTTGGGGTATGATCGCGTTGAATCTGATGTCACTGGTGAATTTGACGAGTTGAATGCTTTTGGAGGTTCAGGTAGGTACCGAAGAGTCTTGCTCACACACAGTACCCCGAGAAAAGGACCATTTGCACGACTCTTGGGACCTACAGAAATAGAACTCATTCAATCTTTGGACCGCAGCGATGTGCGCATGATTTTCGAAAATCGCTTCTGGGGAGATTGGGGCTTCATTCACTTGTGTTTCGACATTCAAGGCATGGACCAACTTCAAAAAGAATGCGAAGCGAAAGGGTATCCATTCACAGTAGATAGTGCAGGCACCTTCGACATGGGCGAGGCAGGTGGACGTTTCTCTTACATTGAAGACCCCGATGGAACATGGATCGAATTTGTGGAAACACACAAAGTGCCTGTGATGAAAAAATGGGGCTGGTACATCAATTTAAAGCACAGAAAACCAGGTAAATATTTACCGAATTGGATGTTGCGCGCTATGGGAATGAATAAAGTACGTGATTAAGCCATATGCTGCTGTTTACTCCGTTATTTATTTCAGTATATTTGACATCTATTTAACCCAAACGATGAATCCAATTCGCTACATATTTGCCCTCATTACGCTTGTTACATTGAGCCTTACTTCTTGTTCGGAAGACATTAATTTGGTAGGTGACTTCAAAGAAACAGCAGTCATTGTGGGACTTCTAGACCAAGAAGACACCCTGCATTATGTGAAAATCACACGTGCTTTCATCGGACCTGGAAACTCATTGGACATTGCTCAAATCCCTGATTCTAGCTACTTTGATCAAGTGGATGCAACGATTCAAGAAACAAAAAATGGTGCAGTTTTCCGTGAATGGACATTAGTAGATACGATCATTCCGAATAAGAGCGAGAACGGTGTTTTTTACGCACCTGAACAAAAAGTTTATTACTTCAAAACATCCTCCAACGCACCATTGGACCCTTCAATGACATACAAATTGCACGTTTCTGTGAACGGTGGTGAATTTACAGTAGATGGTGAAACAAAATTGGTAAATGGCGTAATTGCCACTGCTGTTGATTTACAGAATTTCCAATTCAAATTTGCCGACAATCCTGGAAACTACATCCCAACAGGTGTCGCTGTAGCCAAAGGAAATGCGCGTGTCATCAATACGAAACTTAAAATCAACTTCTACGAGCGCTTGGCAGGAACGTATACCTTGAAATCATTTGAATGGAATCTCGGTGAGTCAGAAACAGTTGATGGTTCCCCTTCCGTGTCATTTACTGCCAATGGAAAGATATTCTTTGAATTGATTCGTGACCATGTAACAAACAATGCAGCCATTGATCAGCGTCGCTTCCATTCGATTGAGGTTATGTGTACCGGAGGTTCTGATGATTTGTACAATTACATGACTGTAAATCAACCAAGTTCGTCATTGGCACAAAGCAAACCAACGTTTACAAACCTTGTCTCTAGCAATGGTCGCGTCATCGGAATCTTCTCTTCGCGTCAAACCTATAAGAAAGAAAAGTTCTTTTTGAATCCAGATAATCCGAATGTGCGTATGCTCTCCGGAAAAACAACCACAGAGTTGTGCAATGGGCCAATAACGGGGACATTACTTTTCTGCAGTCAGCACCCTGGAGATTTGTCGTCGTCTATTGCTTGCCAATAATTTTCAACATTTCCTTTCGGGACAATCATTCTTGTAACTTTACAGCATGAGTGAACGGAGAACGTTATTTGTTGATGTGATCCTACCGGTTCCTGTCTACACTGAATTTACGTACCGCGTACCTTACGAAATGAATGATTTCATTCGCATCGGAGGACGTGTCATCGTTCCTTTTGGCCGATCTAAACTCGTTACTGGCATTGCTATTCGCACTTCAGATGTAGCACCTACGGCCTATACCGCAAAATACGTGGCCCATTTCCTCGATCAAGAACCCATCGTTACCCAAGAACAGTATCAGTTTTGGCAGTGGATTTCGAATTACTATATGGCGCCCATCGGCGATGTGATGAACGCGGCCTTACCGGCAAACTTTAAATTGGCCAGTGAAACAAAAGTTGTACTTCATCCCGATGCCGACCTAATCAACACGAGCTTGGATGAACGCGAAACCTTGATCGTTGAAAGTTTGGAAATCAGTGAACAACTTGACTTGAAACAAATTGCTGAGATCGTTGGTATTCAAACCATTCAGCCCATCATAAAACGACTCATCGACAAGAAAATCGTGATTTCAGTGGAGGCATTGAAAGATCGATTCTCCGCAAAAACGGCCGTCTACATCCTACTTTCTGATGACTGTGCGAACGAAGAAGTGTTGAATGGACACATTCAACGGCTTGAAGCAAAAAGCTCCGCCAAGCAGCAACTCGAGACACTATTGGTGATCCTTCAAGAAGGAAATTTAAGTGCCTTGGGAATTGAACCCATTGAACGGAAAACATTACTTGACAAAGGCATCTCGCAATCGACGCTCAATACCTTGGAAAAACAAGGCATTATTTGTCAGGAACGAGTTCAAATTTCACGTTTTACAAAAAGTGGATTGGGCGACAAGACATTCAAAGCGTTGTCGGATGACCAGCAAAGGGCCTTAGACGAAATTTATCAGCGCTTCGAAAAACACAACGTAACCTTATTGCATGGTGTCACGGGTTCTGGGAAAACAGAAGTGTATGTTCAACTCATCCAAGAACAACTCGACAAAGGGAAACAAGTACTGTTCCTCTTACCCGAAATTGCCCTCACTACACAATTGATTCAACGCCTTTCAGCCTACTTTGGTGAGCAAATTGGCGTATACCATTCCAAATTCAACCAAAACGAACGTGTTGAAATATGGAACCATGTCTTGCAAAATGACCCGAACAAATTTCGCATCGTTTTGGGTGCCCGTTCGGCAGTATTTTTACCGTTTAGAGACCTTGGACTCATCATTGTTGACGAAGAACATGAGTCAAGCTTTAAGCAATACGACCCTTCACCTCGCTACAATGCGCGAGATGCCTCAATGGTTTTGGGAACCATTCACGGAGCAAAAGTGCTTCTTGGTTCAGCGACACCAGCGATGGAAAGTTACTATAACGCCACAACAGGCAAATATGGACTTGTCGAATTGAATGCACGTTTTGGTGGGCTTCAGCTCCCGGAAATCTTCTGTGCGGATGTAAAGAAAGAGCGCAGGCAAAAAAGCATGCAATCCGATTTCACCTCGTTCTTGGTGGAACACATGCGCGAAGCTTTGCATCGCAAAGAACAGATTATTTTGTTTCAAAACAGACGCGGATATACCCCTTTATGGAGCTGTGAAATTTGCAACTGGACACCAAAGTGCACCAACTGCGATGTTTCTTTGACCTACCACAAACATTCCAACTCTTTAAAATGCCATTACTGTGGATACCATTCTCCACCTGTGGGCACTTGCCGTTCATGCGGAAGCAATCGTTTGAAAATGATCGGATTTGGAACCGAAAAAGTCGAAGATGAATTGTCCTTGATTTTCCCTGGGGTAAGCATCAAACGATTGGATTTAGACAGCACACGCTCCAAACACGCCTATGAAACAATTTTGACCGATTTCGAGCATCGAAAAATTGATATTTTGATCGGTACGCAAATGGTGAGTAAGGGGCTCGACTTTGACAACGTCAGTTTGGTTGGAATTCTAGATGCTGACATGATGCTCAACCGACCTGATTTCAGAGCTTTTGAACGCTCTTACCATTTGATGTCACAAGTTGCAGGGCGTTCAGGTCGAAAAGGCAAACGAGGAACTGTAGTCATTCAAACTGGAGATCCCGAACATTGGGTGATTCGCAAGGTCATTGAACACGACTACATTGGTTTCTACAAAAGTGAAATTATCGAACGTAAAAACTTCTTTTATCCACCTTTCTTCAAGATCATTCAGTTCACACTGAAGCATTCTGATGAACATTTGGTGGATCAAGCAGCAGCTGAATTGGCCAAGAATTTACGAGGGGTATTTAATGAACGTGTGAATGGTCCAGAATATCCTGTGGTACGCCGCATTCAAAATCTCTATTTGAAAACAATTCAATTGCGCATTGAGCGCGATATCTCGGATAAAAAGATAAAGGAGCGCATCAAAGAGTTTGTTGACTCTTTTTACAGCGCTCCTTCATTTAAATCGATTCGACTAATTGTTGACGTTGATCCCGCTTAACCCAGGTATGATTTTAACATCCGGCTTCGGGAAGCATGTTTCAATCGTCGAATTGCTTTTTCCTTTATCTGTCTCACCCGTTCACGCGTAAGGTCGAAACGTTCACCGATTTCTTCCAAGGTCATTGGGTGTTTTCCATTTAATCCATAATACAGTCGAACAACATCACCTTCACGGGGTGTAAGTGTCGATAATGAACGCTCAATGTCTTTTCGCAACGATTCCACAACGAGTTCCTTTTCTGGACCAGGAAGCGAATCGTTTTGCAATACATCATACATGCTCGAAGACGATTCATCACCTTCGATGAGTGGTGCATCCATCGAAATGTGGCGACCTGTGTTGGCTAAAGATTGACGCACTTCTTCTGTTGTACATTCCAAAAATTCAGCAAGTTCCTCTGCTGAAGGAGGACGTTCAAATTTCTGTTCCAACTCCGAAAATGCACGGTTAATTTTGTTGATTGTTCCGATTTTATTCAAGGGCAATCGCACGATTCTGGCTTGTTCAGCCAACGCTTGAAGAATCGATTGACGAATCCACCATACGGCGTAGGAAATAAATTTAAATCCACGAGTTTCATCAAACCGTTGTGCAGCTTTTATCAGTCCAAGGTTTCCTTCATTGATCAAATCTGGTAACGAAAGTCCTTGGTTTTGGTATTGTTTTGATACAGAAACAACAAAGCGTAAATTGGCTTTGGTGAGGCGCTCAAGAGCTGCTTTATCGCCTGCTTTGATCTTGCGTGCGAGTTCTACCTCTTCTTCGGCGGTAATCAGATCGACGCGACCGATTTCTTGCAAATACTTATCGAGAGACGCTGTCTCGCGATTCGTTACCTGCTTGGTGATTTTTAATTGTCTCATGGTAATAATCGATTTTTGGTTTCATTGTAATCTTATAACGATTAAGGTACACATTGGTTGGTTTCCTTCCTAATAAATTAACTTTAATTCGCTACTAAATGAATATATACGACCAGCCAATGAATATTCAACGTATTCGAAGGAATAAAGTCGCACAAACCTCCTAGTCCAAGCCCTTTTGTTATCTTTGACACATGAAAATTCTTATGGTTTGTCTCGGAAACATTTGTCGTTCGCCTCTGGCTGACGGCTTATTAAGGGACAAAATCGCAAAAAGGAATCTTCCTCATCTCGTTGATTCTGCGGGAACCTCAGCGCATCACGTTGGCCAAAAACCCGACTCACGGATGATTCAAACCGCAAAGGAATTTGGCTTGGATATCAGCACACTTCGGGCAAGACAGTTTGTTGTCTCCGATTTTGATGAATTCGACCTGATCTATGTCATGGACAAAGAAAATCTGCGAAATGTCTCCAAATTGTCCCGAAACAAAGAAGATTTAAGCAAGGTTTCGTTGATTTTAAATCTATTGGAGGCCACAGATCATGAAGTTCCTGATCCATACTACGGTGGAGCGGCTGGATTTCAACATGTTTATTCGCTACTTGACCGCGCCACAGACCAACTCATTCACACACTGACAACACATGAAAACAGGTAAACTCTATTTGATCCCAAATACATTGGGGGGTGAAACGCTTCAAGACATCATTCCTGGCGATGTGATCAAGCAAACATTGGAACTTCGCATTTTTGCTGTGGAGGAAATTAAATCTGCACGACGCTTATTGCGTAAAATGGATCGCGAATTCCCTATTGACGACTGCACCTTTTATGCCTTGGGGAAACATGCTGGAGTTGATGATTTACCAAAAATTCTCTATGCCCTTCGGAATGGCAGCGATGTTGGAATATTGTCTGAAGCTGGTTGCGCAGGTATTGCCGACCCTGGAGCTGAAGTTGTGGCGATGGCACATCAAAATGACATTCCAGTTGAACCTATGGTTGGTCCATCATCCATCTTACTCGCACTCATTTCGAGTGGATTCTCAGGACAAAACTTCACGTTTCACGGTTACTTACCTAAGGAAAGAAAGGATCGAGTTCGTCGTTTAAAAGATATGGAAGGTGACAGCCGTAGAACAGGAGCAACGCACATTTTCATGGATACTCCATTCCGGAATATGCATGTGCTCGATGACTTGTTGAATGAATTGGCAGATCCAACGCTGATCTGTATTGCGTCGGATTTAACCTTGCTTGAGCGCTCCGTGAAAACAATGTCTGTAAAAGATTGGCGAGAACACGCCTATGACTTAGCAAAAAAACCAACCCTTTTCTTAATCGGCGCTTATGCCTAATTTGTCAGCTATTTAAAACCTCTTGCTTTCTTAATCGCCTCGTAGGAATCCTGAATTTGCTGGAATTTTTCTTTGGCTCCCTTCTGAAATTCCTCTCCCATTTGAGCAACTTTGTCAGGGTGAAATTTGATTGCCATTTGACGGTAAGCTTTTTTCACCTCCTCATCTGTGGCTGTCGCTTCAATACCCAAAACCTTGTAATCTGAATTTGTGTCACGGTAGAACATGTTTTTCAAACTTTCAAATTCTACCGAAGGAATTTGCAAGAGGTTAGAAATCTGTCGAATAACATCAATTTCGGCGGAAGAAACACTCCCATCTGACTTCGCAATGCCAAAAAGATAATGTACCAAATGAATGCGGGACTCTACGGGCAAGCGCATACGAATGTCCTGACAAATTTGTTGTGTTGGAATTTGTCCTGAATCCAAGAAACGCTTTAAGGTTTGAAGATGTCCGGCCGTAAATTGATTTCCAAATTGTTGGGTAAAAAATCCTTTGACATAGTCCAACTCTGCCTTGAGCACTTTACCATCGGCACGCATCACAGCCGCAGAGAGGGCCATTAACATTGTTTGAACATCATTGTTCGACGAGCGCTGTTGGTAATATTGAAAGAATTCTTCGGAGGAAAACTGCCGTCCTTCACTTTCCGCTTGTGAACGAGCTCTACCCATTACCCTTTGGTAATTGTCAATCATAGAGCCAATAAAAAAACCAAGAATAGCTAACCCGTAGTTTCTAAATAGGAAAAATGCTCCTATTGCTAAAATCCATTTAAACAAAGTGTGTCGTTTTTAAGCGCAGGGGGTAGATTCACACCTACCCCTTTCATTGCATTTTATTTTCTCTGCGAATATCAGGAAATTTGTTCAATTGTGCGTTCAATGAACTGGTCCAAAGCCTCACCTTTTAACATTCCTTGAGACAACATGGCCAAATCTGTCAATTGACGCACGGCATCCTTTTGTGATTCTTCAGATTTCTCGAGCAACGACACAACTTTTGGATGGTTGGTGTTCACAACAAGGTTGTACATTTCCGGGAATGCACCAAAAAATCCACCTCCACCAGTGCGCTGTTGCTCCATCATTCTTCGGATAAATTCGGGTTGTGTGATTACAATTGGAGCATCATCATCGTTCAACGCCGACAATTGAACTGTAAATTTATCTTTGCTCACTGCTGATTCAAAGATGGGCTTCATTTTCTCTTCGTCTTCCTTAGAAATCTTCGAAACGATTTCGTCCGTTTTCTTGATCAGGTTATCCAAGGTATCGGCATCCACGCGCGCAAAAGAAACGTTTTCCATATCCTGCTCCAAGCGAGCTATCCAATGCGGCACAAGTGGACCACTCATTTCCAACACTTTATACCCACGCTCTTTGGCTTTTTTCACGTAGATGTATTGAGCTTCTTGATCGCTGGTATACAAGAAAACAGTCTTTCCATCTTTATCGGTTTGTGTTGTGGCTACCAACTCCTTGTACTCTTCAAGTGTTTTGTATTCTTTATCTGTGGTTTGTACCAAAGCGAATTGGTTAGACTTCTCACGGAACTTATCGTCCGACAACGCACCATACTGAACAAAAATCTGAAGATCATCCCATTTTGACTCAAAATCTGAACGGTCCTTCTTGAACATATCCGCAAGTTTATCCGCTACTTTTTTCGTGATGTGGGATGAAATCTTTTTCACATTCGAATCACTCTGCAAATAGGATCTAGAAACGTTCAACGGAATATCTGGCGAATCAATCACCCCGTGAAGCAGTGTTAAAAATTCAGGTACAATCTCCGCAACGCTGTCCGTGATAAACACCTGGTTGGAGTAAAGATTGATTTTATTTCTTTGCACCTCAACATTTTCACGAATTTTCGGAAAATATAGGATTCCTGTCAAATTGAATGGATAATCGACATTCAAATGAATATGAAACAAGGGCTCCTCAAAACTCATTGGATAGAGTTCCTTGTAAAATGCCGCATAATCCTCATCCTTCAAATCCACAGGGGCTTTTGTCCAAGCTGGTGCTGGATTATTGATTTGATTCGGAACATCAACAGAAACGCGTTTTACCTTACCATTTTCATCCAACTCCCCTTCTGGAGAATCGATGTATTCTGTTTTGGTACCAAAAAATACTGGTGTTGGCAAAAACTTGCAGTATTTTTCAAGAATTCCGCTAATTCTAGCTTTTTCTAAAAATTCAGCAGCTTCTTCAGAAATGTATAGAACGATATCCGTTCCTCTGTCCGACTTTTCAATATCTGTGATGACATATTCAGGAGACCCATTGCTTTCCCACTGCACTGCCTGTGCACCTTCATGACGCGAAAGCGTTTGAATCTGCACCTTCTCTGCCACCATGAAAGCTGAATAGAAACCAAGACCGAAATGTCCGATGATTTGCTCGGCACCCTCTTTCCCTTCGTATTGTTTTACAAACTCCTCCGCGCCAGAAAAAGCAATTTGGTTGATGTATTTATCGATTTCGTCCGCTGTCATCCCGATCCCACGATCGCGGATGGTCAAGGTTTTTTCAGCTGAATTCAAAAGCACCTCCACCTTTAATTCACCTAACTCCCCCTTAAATTCACCATTTGCTGCCAAAACTTTCAACTTCTGCGTAGCATCGACCGCATTGGACACCAACTCACGAAGAAAAATTTCGTGGTCTGAATAAAGGAATTTTTTAATGATCGGAAAAATATTCTCCGTCTGCACATTGATTTGTCCCGTTCTCATTTTTCTAAATTAAAAATTGTGCAAGCGCCTTTTCAATGTTTATGCCATGGAGAAAAAACTGACAATCTGTCCCATAATTCCGACAATTTGTCGAAGTTCTAAGCCATTTAATTGATTAATTTTGTACAAATTAAATTCAAAGCGTGCTCATTTATTCTGTTCTGTTTGCGGTCTCACTTTTTGTTTTCGTCCGCTACAGTCGATTTTTTAGAACAGAAGGACTTTCCTCATGGACCTTGCCTCTTGCGTTCATTCTAAAAGTGGGTGTAGGATTGCTCCTTTTTTGGGTTCACATTCGAACGTATGGCATTGGTGAATTGAGTCATGATGGTGAACGATTTTTCAATGAGGGACGGTTGCTGCACGAGGTGTTTTACAAATCCCCCTGGGATTATCTTCGATTGTTAACAGGCATTGGCGAGACGGAAGCACTGACCCAACATTATCTCTCCACCACACGCTATTGGTCTGCAGGAGATTTGACCATCATCAACGATGCAAAAAATGTCATACGCTGCCATAGCCTATTGCATTTCATCTCCTTCAATTCTGTCTATGTACACCTGATTGCTATCTGTTTGCTCTCAACCGCTGCCTTGCGCAACCTTTACCTGGCCTTCAAAGGTAATTCACACTTCTCAAATGCATTATTTTTCTGGATTATTCTACTTATACCCAGCACCATCTTTTGGACATCTAGCATGATGAAGGAGCCCTTCATGTTCTTTGGAATCTCTTTATTCTTGCGTGCCCTGATCGTTGAAACGAATCCTATCAAAAAATACATTTGGCTCTTCGCGGCTTCGTTTATCCTTCTGGCATTTAAACCTTATATTCTGCTTTGCTTAATTGGCGCAGTGCTCTGTGTTGCTCTCTATACTTACCTGTTCAAACAACGCTTTTTCGCATTCATCTTATTCATGTGCATTACTGTACCAGTCCTTTCATTTCTTTTTCCTGGCTCCCGAGACACAGTCGTTCACTACCTCACACGAAAACAATTTGATTTCGTCAATGTAGGTAAAGGAGGACTGCACGTGCAATCGGACACTTGTTTTTATTTCTTTCAATCGGATCAAATTTCAAGTCTTGACGTAAATGGTTACACTGCTGAATTGAAGAAGGAAATCAACGTGTACCGTTATCGCTTTGGCAGCACTCAGAAACCTGTTCCAGTTCATTTAGTGCCCAACGGTGAAAAATGGATCATCGTTTATCAGGCACTTGGGTGTTCCAGTTTCATTGAGCTCACTCCCATAGATGATTCGTACCAACAACTTTTGGCCAACATCCCTGAAGCGCTCTTCAATGCCGGTATTCGTCCACTACCAAATGATCCCGGTAGCAAATTGAAATACCTTTCCATGCTCGAAGTATGGGTGCTCGTTGCCTTTCTTGTGTATGCCATAATTCACAAAAGAAAAATAGGTAAAAAAGAAAAAAACCTCATTTTGGGCTTGATCTTCTTTGCGCTATTTCTCTTGGTTTTAATTGGTTGGACCACGCCCGTACTTGGTGCCATCACTCGATATCGCTTTCCCGCCCAATTGGCCCTAGTGCTTGTTGGCCTTATTCTTATTCAACCCAAGTCGATCACATTATGGAAAAAACAGTCTTAATTACAGGAGCCACTTCAGGATTTGGCAAAGCCATTGCGACAGAGTTTGCTGCAAATGGAAGAGATTTAATCATCACAGGTCGTCGCGATGAACGTCTTCAAGATTTAGCCAAATCGCTTGCGTTCACGTATGGCGTCGAGGTCATTACCCTATGTTTTGATGTTCGTTCCGAAAAAGAAGTCAATGAAGCGATTGCAAGTATTGCTGAAGAGTATGGACATACGATTGAAATCCTCGTAAATAATGCCGGTCTTGCGCTTGGTCGCGGTCCGATTGACACGGGTTTAACCGAAGATTGGGACCAAATGATTGACACCAATGTGAAAGGTTTGTTGTACATGACCAAAGCCATCATCCCATTTATGAAGGCCAATAAAAAGGGACATATCGTGAACATTGCCAGTATTGCTGGAAAAGAAGTTTATCCAGGTGGAAATGTTTACTGCGCGAGCAAACATGCTGTTGATGCTTTGTCGCGTGCGATGCGGATTGATTTGGTAGATTACGGAATTAAAGTCACCAATGTGGCGCCAGGCGCTGCGGAAACGGAATTCTCTCTGGTGCGATTTAAGGGAGATGAATCCACTGCCAAAAGCGTTTACAATGGATTTGAGCCACTCGTGGCAGAGGATATTGCTGAGCTTGTCTATTTCGTTTGTACACGACGAGGACACATTTCCATACAAGATGTCACCGTTTCACCTTCTGCACAAGCATCGGCCACCATTTTCAAGAAATAAAAAAAGGCTCACCGAAGCGAGCCTTTCTTTTCAACATCTTTTAACCTGACGATTAGTTATTTGTCGGAGCTGGAGTTGTTGTTGCCTCAGGCAGAACAGTTCCACGAATTGTCAAAATAATTGGTTCAGACACATTCGACGTAATTGTAATTGTTTTGGTGAAAGCACCTACACGCTTCGTGTCATACTTCACAGAAATCTCTGATTTTTTACCAGGTTTAACTGGCTCCTCAGGCTTCGCTGCTGTTGTACACCCGCAGCTTGTTTGAACACCTTGAATGATTGCTGGAGTTTTTGCTGTGTTTTTAAATTCAAAAACAAACGTATCGTCTGTTCCGTAAGGAATGTTTTCACGAACGATTTCCATTTGTGTAAAAACAAGACCTTCTTTTTTCGTTTCGTCTTTCTTTTCAGTTGTTTCTTGTGCACTTGCTTGCAAACCTGCAACGAACATAAGTGCGAATACCATATACTTCATACTTTTCCTTTTTTGTTTTGACAAGAATACTCTAATTGTTTTTTGAATGTCAAAGTTTAACAAAAAATTTCAATTTACGTCTCAGTGCTAGAAATATTCCAAGACATCGCGAACGGAACCATAACACTCATTTAAGACCGTATTGAATTGATTTTTAGAAATCCAGACAGCATCTGAAATTCCTTCCTCGACCTGAGGAATCGTGCGTTTTGTCCCTGAATATTGAAACTCAAACCAATGCGTTTGTTTAAGAACAGGACGATCATGGTACGTGTATGTATGCCAGGTTTCTATGAGTTTTCGAGTCAAGACATGTCCCTCAATGCCACATTCTTCTGAGATTTCACGATAGGCTGTCTCGGCTATTGTCTCACCAAAATCAACAAAGCCCTTTGGTAAATCCCACATGTCATTTTTCCGAATGAAAAGAATGTCATCCCACCTGCGCACTACCCCTCCGGCCGCACTTACGCGATCATGACGGAGAAACAAGCGGTTAAATTCAATTCCAGCATCAGCGCAATGAATGACCAATGGTTTGTTATGGGAAATCAATTCTATACGATTCCGTACAACGAGATTGACATCTTCCACTTCATCCGCCTCAAGGCACAAAGAAAGTGAATCGGTTTCTGAGTTTTGAGTAAAAATGACTGGTCGATTTTCAACAAAAACTTTGTACATTTGCAGCTATGATTTTGAATACAGATAAAGCATTAAAAGTAGCAGAATTTTTATTACAAGTGAAAGCTGTGAAGTTACAACCGAATACACCATTTACTTGGGCGTCGGGATGGAATTCACCGATTTATTGTGACAATCGCGTTACGCTATCCTACCCGGCCATTCGCACCTTCATTCGCCAACTCTATTCGGAAGCCGTGGTTGAAAAATTCGGTAAACCCGATGTGATTGCTGGCGTTGCGACCGGTGGAATTGCCCAAGGAGCTCTTGTCGCACAAGAATTGGGACTTCCTTTTATCTATGTTCGAAGCACAGCCAAAGGACACGGAATGGGCAATCAGATTGAAGGCCATTTCGAAAAAGGTCAGAAAGTAGTTGTCATCGAAGATCTAATCTCCACTGGTGGAAGCAGTTTGAAAGCCATTGACGCACTTCGCGAGGCCGGACTCGATGTGAAAGGACTCGTTGCAACATTTACCTACGGATTCAAAATCGCTGAAGACCAATTCCGCGAGCATTCGTGCAACTTCGTTACATTGACAAACTACGATTACCTCATTGAAGAAGCCCTCAAAGAGGAATACATCACTGAAAAGGATTTAAATTCACTTCGTGAGTGGAAAGAGAATCCTAGCGAGTGGAAAAAATAATTGAACCATGAAAATCGAAAGCAGCAAAGTTCAAGTTTCAGCAAAGCCTGAGGAGGTTGCTGCGTTTCTTCTCGATTCTAGAAACCTCATTCACCTTTTACCTGAAGACAAAATCTCTGACTGGAAATCCTCAGAAACAGAATGTTCATTTAAAGTGCAAGGAGGTGTCATCATTTCATTGATTCAAGACGGCGCAGAGGGATCTTCTCGAATCAACATGCGTTCTGGTGTTGGCACACCGTTCCCATTTCACCTATCTATTCTCATTGAACCCAAAGTAGATGGCTGTGAAGGCTATATTTTATTTGATGGTGAAGTGAACGTCTTTTTGCGAATGATGGTTGAGAAACCACTCACGGCACTTTTCAACTTCATGTCCGATAAACTTCGGGCACACTTTACAGCTTAAAACGAATTTCCTTTAGATCGTATAATTTATCGCCTCGATTGGAACGCACAATCAAGCGACCCAATTCGTCAATACCTGTGATCACACCTTGAAATTCGCCAAGTTCATCTTCAAAAAGCAAGGTTTCATTCAAACCGAAAAGCAAGGAAGAATACACCGATTTCAAGACCTGAAATTCTCCACGAATAAGGGTTGACCACCGTTGATCAAAATGATGTAAAAAGCGCAATAACACCTCTTTGACATCAACAAATCTGCCTGTTTCAAGGTAAAGTGACGTTGCATTCAATTCTCCAAATTCCGACTGATTGATATTGAAACCAATTCCAAGAATTGAACGAGAAACTCGCGTTCCAGACAATTGATTTTCAATGAGAATACCTGCAATTTTTCTTCGCCCAACACATACATCATTCGGCCATTTAACGAGCGCCTGAACACCGAAGGATTTCAAGACCTCCACAAGTGCCAATGTCGCGCAATGCATCACACCTTGGCTCTCGGAGGCTGACATATTGTCGGGAATCAATAAAATGGAGAACAAAAGGTTCGAACCTCCCTCTGAATGCCATGTTGAGTCACGCTGCCCCCTGCCAGAAGTCTGTTTATCTGCCAAAATTACCGAACCATGTCCCAATTTACCTTGCGCATAGGCTGTGGCAACATAATTGCTCGTTGAGTCCACGCTCTCCAAATGGGTAATTTTAAAGTTTATTTGCATGAAACATTTGTCCTTAGGGCAGATTTACGGGTGGATAAAGTTAAAATAAAAGTTAGTTTTGTAGTATAGATAAGAATTGAATGTTAAAAGCAAAAAAAGATGTCGATTCCAAGAAATTGTGTGATGCAATTGTCGAAGGAATGCAAGAAAATAAAGCCAAAAACATCACTGTTTTGGATTTACGGGAAATTGGAAACGCTGTTTGTGACTATTTTGTCATTTGCAGCGGTGAATCTTCCACACAGGTTGACGGTGTGAGTAGCTCTGTAATGCGTCACACGCGCAAAACCTTGAAAGAAAAACCTTGGCATATCGAAGGAAAAAATAATGCGGAATGGGTGTTACTAGACTACGTAAATGTCGTTGCACATATCTTCTACAAAGATGCACGCCCATTTTATGACCTAGAAGACCTTTGGGCAGATGCAAAAAGAACAGATATTCCTGATTTGAATTAATCATTAAGAACACATGGCAGACGGAAATAACAAAAAGAAAAGCCCTTTTTCAATTTATTGGATTTATGCGCTGATTGGTGTTGCAATCATTGGCTTCCAATTATTCATGAGCTCGGGCAGTCGTGTAACGATCAAATTTGAAGACAACTTCTTCGATTTGGCCGAAATGGGCTATGTTCAGGAGGTGAAACTTGTGAACAAGGTGCGTATCGACTTCAAAATCACCGAAGAAGGCCGCAAGTATGTGGCGAAAACCACCGATTCGAAGTTCGCTACGATTCGCGAAAGCATCACCAAAGGCAGTGGTCCAACCAAAGCGGATCCTATCTACGAACTGGAAATCATCGACGCTGGAAACTTCCAATTGAAGGTGGACGAAATCAACGCGGAAATCAAAGGCCGCAACATGCTCATCGATCAAACGAAGAAAGTTCGCGAAATGTCAAATACCGCAGGTGATGCGGACAAAAAGTCTTTCTATTCCAAGATGGCTGACTCTCTCGACCGCGTGATTGCGAAGACTTTACCAAGCGAGATGAACGACGCTGGCAAGAAGAAAATGAGCATCATTCAAATTGGTTCCGAAGAGGAAATCAATTATATAGGAAACATCTTAAGCTTCATTTTACCAATCATTATTCTAGTGGTAATTTGGATGTTTGTGATGCGCCGCATGTCTGGGGGCGGCGGTGGTGGCGGTGGCCAAATTTTCAACATTGGCAAGTCGAAAGCACAGGTTTACGAAGGAAGCAAAAGCACTAATGTAACGTTCAAGGATGTTGCTGGTTTGCAAGGTGCGAAAGAAGAAATCGTTGAAATCGTTGAATTCTTGAAGAACCCAAAACGCTATACTGAATTGGGTGCAAAAATTCCGAAAGGCGCATTGCTAGTAGGACCTCCAGGAACAGGAAAAACCCTTTTGGCAAAAGCCGTCGCAGGTGAAGCGAAGGTTCCATTTTTCTCCTTATCCGGTTCTGATTTCGTTGAGATGTTTGTGGGTGTTGGTGCCTCAAGGGTGCGTGACCTCTTCAAGCAAGCCAAAGAAAAGGCACCATCGATCATCTTCATCGATGAGATTGATGCCATTGGTCGTGCACGCGGAAAAAACAATAGTTTCGGATCAAATGATGAGCGTGAAAATACCTTGAATCAGCTCCTTACTGAGATGGATGGATTTGGAACAAACTCAGGTGTAATCATTTTAGCAGCGACAAACCGTGCTGATGTATTGGACAGTGCCTTGATGCGTGCTGGACGATTTGACCGTCAGATTTATGTAGATATGCCGGACTTGAATGAGCGCAAGGAGATTTTCCAAGTGCATTTAAAACCAATTAAACTTGAGCCAGGTATTGATATCGATTTTCTTGCACGTCAAACACCTGGATTCTCAGGAGCAGATATCGCCAATCTTTGCAATGAAGCTGCCTTGATTGCTGCACGAAAAAACAAGAAATTCGTTCAAAAACAAGACTTCTTGGATGCTGTAGACCGCATCGTAGGAGGATTGGAAAAGAAGAACAAGATCATCACCAAGGAAGAAAAACAGACGATTGCTTTCCACGAAGCAGGTCACGCGACCATCTCTTGGTTGCTTGAACACGCTTCACCTCTTGTGAAAGTGACCATCGTTCCTCGCGGACAGTCATTGGGCGCTGCATGGTATTTACCTGAGGAACGAAGCATTACAACGTCTGAGCAAATCTTGGATGAAATGTGTTCAGCCTTAGGAGGACGTGCCGCAGAGCAATTGATTTTTGGAAAAATAAGCACAGGCGCATTGAGTGACCTCGAAAAAGTAACGAAACAGGGCTATGCTATGGTGTCGATCTACGGATTGAACGAGCGCATCGGTAACATTTCGTTCTATGACTCCCAAGGTAGAGATTCATTTACAAAGCCCTATTCAGATGAAACAGCACGTGTCATCGACGAGGAGGTGTCTAAAATGATTGAATCGCAATATGCCCGTGCCTTGACCATCCTTACCGAGAACAAAGACAAGCTCACGACATTGGCAGAAAAACTGTTGACCAGCGAAGTGATCTTCAAAGAAGATTTGGTCGAAATTTTCGGAAAACGTCAATGGGAGAAGGAAGAAGAGCCATTGTTGGCTGAGGTCATTGAAGAGCAAATGCCTGATGTGTCTGAGGAAGAAACGGAATCCGATGAAGAAAAAAACAGTGCAGAAAGCACTGCCACTTCGGAGTCAACCGACGAAGAATCATCGACGGATTCAACTCCTTCAACGGAAGAGGAACCAAAAACAGAAGATCCTCAATAACAAGAAATAACATACTGCAAAACCCTGTCAAAAGCAGGGTTTTGTCATTGTATAAAGACGTAAAATTAAGTTTTAGAAAAATCGTAAATTTGTACCATGAGTAACCTAGTCCAACGCACAATTACAGGGGCAATTTTTGCCTTCGTTGTTTTGGGTTCAATACTCTGGAGCCCCTATGCCCAGGCAGCAGTTTTCAGCATCTTCATGGTACTCGGACTCATTGAATTTTACAATCTGTTCAGAAATCATCCCGTTGTTCAAGTAAGCCGAGAGATTGGTGTATTCATTGGGATTTTTATCTTCGTTCTTTTGGTGGGTGTGAGCTTTGAATTGTTCAAACCAATTTCAATCGTTGTCATCTTCCCCTTATTTTTCACCTTGATTCTCGAAGAATTGTGGCGTAAAAAGGAAAATCCCCTCATCAACATTTCTGTCTTAGTATTTGGAATTATCTATATCGTAGCGCCATTTTATTTGACCATAGATTTAAATGTGCGTACTTCTGACAATACAATTCCTCACGTTATCGGAATGTACTTGCTCATTTGGACCAATGACTCATTTGCCTATTTCTCTGGACGCCTATTTGGTCGCACTCCACTATTCCCAAGAATTTCTCCAAAGAAAACCTGGGAAGGAACAATTGGTGGAATTTTATTTACGATTTTGCTCGGATTTATCATTGGTGCCTACATCAACCGAGGTGAAGAGCTCTTTTGGGTGATCTCAGCAATTATTATTGCCCCTTGTGCAATCTTCGGTGATTTACTCGAATCACTGTTCAAAAGGAGTCTGAATATCAAGGATTCAGGCACGATTTTACCAGGCCACGGTGGCATCCTAGACCGCTTCGACGCGGCATTATTTGGGATTCCATTTTTTTATTGCTGGTCTATGTTCTACGAATATTTTTAATTTAGCAGAATGACGCTGCATCGAGAAGGATATTTGATCATGGCTGTTGGCCTGACCATCTTAACCGGAATACAGATCCTAAACTACTACTTGTTCACCTTTACAGGTTGGTTGTGGTTGTTTCTTATTCTAACATTGGGAGCACTTGTAATGGCTTATTTGATCATTCAATTCTTCCGAATTCCAAAACGCACTTGTACATTTACGGACAAGGACATCATGTGTCCAGCAGACGGTAAAGTTGTTGTGATTGAAGAAGTGGAAGAAACCGAATACTTCAATGACAAGCGCATTCAGATTTCGATTTTTATGTCGCCAATGAATGTGCACGCCAACTACAACCCTATCTCGGGAAATGTCGCTTACGTAAAGTACCATCCAGGTTTGTTCTTGGTGGCGTGGCATCCAAAGAGCAGCACAGAGAATGAACGCACAACGATGGTGGTTCGCCACGCATCGGGAAGTGAAGTTCTGTTTCGCCAAATTGCGGGGGCTGTTGCACGCCGAATCTGCTATTACATCCGACCAGAGCAGCACGTAACTACGGGCGAAGAGTTTGGATTTATAAAATTTGGTTCTCGGATCGATGTTTTTCTGCCGATAGGAACAAAAATAAATGTTAATTTAGGGGATGTCGTCAAAGGTAAATTGACGAAACTTGGAGAATTAAACTGAAAAGAATTATTTTTACAAAAAACAATCAAGCTATGAAAAAAGTAATGTTTGCTGCCGCACTTTTGGTGTTCACAGGATCAATCGCAACGACAGCGTATGCTGCATCTACAGGTGCTACAAAAGAAATCACTAAAGTAGATAAGAAGAAAAAGAAGAAGAAAAAAGGTTCTTGCTGCACTGCTGAACAAGGAGCTACTCAAACAGGAGGTTCTTGCTGCACGAAGAAACAGTAATTCCTGCTTCAAAAAATGTATAAAGCCACTTTCGAGTGGCTTTTTTTTATGCTTTAAGTTGAATGCCAACCGGGCAATGGTCTGATCCCATTACATCGTTGAGGATAAAGGCATCATTCAACATGGGTACAAGGACTTCTGACACCAAAAAGTAATCAATTCTCCAGCCGATGTTCTTGCCTCTCGCACCGGCACGGTAACTCCACCAAGAATACTTCACCTCATCGCCGTTTACCGCACGGAAGGAATCCACCAAGCCATTTGACGTAAATGCATCCATCCCATCAATTTCCTCCTGCATAAATCCTGCTGCCTTGTTGTAATTTTCCTTCGGACGAGCCAAATCGATGGCCTTGTGCGCAACATTGAAATCACCGCAAACGATAACGGGCTTGCTCGTTTCCAACCTTTTCAAATACGCTAAAAACTCCTGATCCCAAGTTTGACGATAGCCCAAACGCGCCAGCTCGCTACCTGAATTGGGTACATAAACCGTCACGACATAATACGATTCAAATTCTGCGCAGGTAATTCTACCTTCATTGTCATGCTCACCAACACCAATATAATAGGTAACGGCCAATGGCTGATGTTTCGTTAAAATAGCTGTACCTGAATACCCCTTGCGTTCTGCTTCATTGGCATAAACGTGATAATCGCCAAGTGCCGCCACAGCCTCTTTTACTTGATCTACAGTCGCCTTTGTTTCTTGCAAACAAATGATATCGGCATTCACTGCGCGCATGTCTTCGATAAAGTTTTTTTGCGTAATGGCACGAATCCCATTGACGTTGAAAGAGATGATTTTCATAGCTTTTGATTTACGGCTAAAAATACGAAGAATTAAATCACTAGAATCACACCTTACCCCTCTTAGCAGCCACAATATCCGTATTTTTGTCCCATGGATTCGTTTGACCACCATACGCTTGTCGACTTAGAGTTTCCGTTGATCCGTCAATGGTTGGTCGACTATGGCAAAGGTCCTACAGCGCGCAAACGTCTCCAAGACTTGGTTCCCCTCACCCACTTTCCAACCATCGAAAACGAACTGAAGAGGGTGAACGAATTGGTCTCTATCCGTACCGAAGGAAACCCATTCCCAGCCTTAGATTTCGAAGAACTTACAGCAGAGCTTAAATTGCTTCCCATTAAAAATGCGGTTCTGAGTTTGGAAGGATATACACGTATTTCACGCTGCTCGTCACTCGTTAATGCTTTGTTGTACTTCTTCGACAAACGCGAGAAGGATTTCCCATTGCTGTGGTCCTTGTTCAACGAATCGTATTTCACAACAGAGATCATTGATGCCATCGAAAAGGTATTTGATCGTGCGGGGAACGTGAAAGATGACGCCTCAAAACTTCTAGCTGAGATTCGGCACAAGATAAAAGTTGTACGCAATCAAATCAACCGAAACTTTGACAAGGAGCTGCGCAAATTACAGAAAGAAAACGTCCTCGGTGATACACGTGAAGCATTTGTCAACGATCGACGTGTGTTGACCATTCTCTCCACCCACAAGCGGAAAATTCCAGGAACCGTAATGGGATCGAGCAAAACAGGGAGCTTAACCTTCATTGAACCGCAGGTCAACATTCAGTTGAACAATGAACTCGAGATGCTGCTTGACGATGAGCGCAAAGAAATTTACCGCATTTTACAGGCATTAACGAGAGAGGTCGCTGTCTTTTTACCCTTGATCAAATCGTACCAACAGGTGCTTACGCAACTTGACTTCATCAATGCGAAGTCTCAGCTTGCTTTAGAACTGAACTGTGTGCTCCCAGGCATACAAAGTGAAACACAGATTGAGCTGATCAATGCCTTTCACCCTATTCTTTGGAGAAACAATAAATCCATCGGTAAGAAAACGTTGCCGCAATACATCCGCATGGACAAAAGTTCTAGAATGCTGGTGATTTCGGGTCCGAACGCAGGAGGAAAAAGTATTACACTTAAGACCATTGGCTTATTGCAACTCATGCTGCAGTCGGGTTTGCTTGTGCCTGTTGATCCGAACAGTAAGATGTGCTTTTTTCAGCAAATTCTTACGGACATTGGTGACAATCAGAGCATCGAAAATGAACTGAGCACCTATTCCTACCGCTTGAAGCGAATGAAACATTTTCTAACAGTGGCGAATAAGCGCACCTTACTTTTGTTGGATGAATTTGGAACAGGATCTGACCCCGACCTTGGTGGTGCTTTGGCGGAGGTGTTTTTTGAAGAATTGTACAACCGAAAGAGCTTTGGGGTTATCACGACACATTATTCGAACATCAAACTGAAAGCCGATGAGTTGCACAACGCCGTAAATGGCTGTATGCTCTTCGATACAGAAACACTCGAGCCACTTTACAAATTCTCCATGGGCCAACCAGGCAGCTCCTTTACCTTTGAGGTGGCACAAATCAATGGGATTCCGATTTCCTTAATCGACGAGGCTAAAACGCGCATGGATGAACGAAAGGTGAAGCTGGATCGTTTACTCAACGAGCTCCAAAAAGAGAAAACGTACCTTGAACGATTGAATAAAGAACACATCGATGCCCAGAGAAATGCGGAAGAAGCAAGAAAATCGTTCATTGATCGTAAAGAACGTCTCGACGAAAAATTAAAGAGCCAGCAAGAACTCTCAGAACGCAATAACAAGTACATCAATGCGGGAAAAAAAATGCTGGGATACATCGATCGCTATACAACGAAATCTAGGAAGAAAGATGCCAACAGCGTGCTCCTCGATGAATTGAAAAAATATTTAGCGGTTGAAAAAGCGAAAACCGAGGCGGTTGAGAATGAAGCCAAGCGCAAGGCTGAACTGACCGCGAAAAACCCAAAAAAGAAAAAGGTGATACCACCAGAAAAAGATCCCAACCAACA
>JBDKGB010000154.1:0-4402 GCA_039798485.1 Bacteroidota bacterium | reverse complement strand
AGCGCATTGGGCGGTCGGACAGTTCCTCTTTGTCGTAGTAAGCGGGACTTTCAGGCACGAGTTCCAAAATCTTCGCCCACACATGTTCGAGGTTGAATCCGTGCAAGGCAGAAACGGGAAGGATCATCGCATTGGGCAACTCATTGTGCCAGTACTGAACACGTTCTTCCATGGTGTTTTGGTCACTCAAATCGATCTTGTTGATGAGGCAAAGCACAGGAACCTTGAGTTTCTTTATTTTCTCCAAGGTTTCTTCGTGATTCATGCTGTTCTCTTTCGTGTCGGTGATGAACAAGAGCACGTCCGCATCCTTGAGGGAAGAATTTACGTATTCCATCATCGCCTCGTGCAGTTTGTAGGCTGCGTTCACAACTCCAGGTGTGTCCGAAAAAACAATCTGATAATTCTCATCGTTGACAATCCCAAGAATACGGTGTCGCGTGGTTTGTGCCTTCGACGTAACGATGGATAATTTTTCTCCCACGAGTCGATTCATGAGGGTTGACTTCCCCACATTTGGACTACCTACAATATTTACGAAACCTGATTTGTGCGACATTGACTTGAATTGCGGCTACAAAGGAACGAAAATTAAAGGGGGGAATGAATTAAAAATTGAGATTTAAGCGTCAAGAGCGCAGCGAACCCACGGAATTAAGTTACGAGTGATGAGTTACGAGGTACGAATCACGCGTTACAAAGAACGATCGAGTCTTAATGTCTTAGTATCTTGAAATCTTAACATCTCAATGTCTTCTGACCTAAAGTGCGAGAATGACAGTGAGCGCGAAGAAAAACAAAGTAGCGTGAAACGCTCTCACATTTCACACTCACTCTGTTTTGTAGCTCCGACAGGAATCGAACCTGTATCTAAAGTTTAGGAAACTTTTGTTCTATCCATTGAACTACGGAGCCAAGGCTTGCGAAGGTACGAAATATTGAAAAATTGAATCCCCAGGGTGAGGATTGAAAGCAATGCTAAGTCAACTGGGATTCCCCGTGTACAACTTGTGCATCCAAATGGCGTGGGGGAAACTGATGCATGCGATAAAAATGAAGAAAATTCCCCACAGTTGAGATTCGGTGGTGTGGATCATGAATGCATTGACCAACAAAGCAATCACCAACAATGCCCAAGCGCCGAGGTGAAAGGGCAGTGCATGCATCCACATGTTTTTGTTCGATTGCTTGAGGTATTCCGATGAATGTGACCAACTTGAAATACTGTGCTGCCCGATAAAATAGATTCCGAAAGCAAATATTAAAGGAAGCTGGCTTGAAAGTGTTAGCCAAGTTAGCGTTAGGATTAAGGGTGTTCGTCTGCTTACAAAAGCGAAGAGGAACCAAGGGAGCAAGGACCAAACGGGTAATTCAACATTGAAAAAAGAAATGCCAATGGTCGATAAAATAGCTGTTGTTTCCGAAACATGAGTTCCAAGAACATAAGTCAACACAGAAGCACCCCATAAAAACGAATTTAGGTTCGAAAACCCCCAATTTTTTCCGTCTGTTTGTCCAAAGTGCCAACTCGAAAATAAAAGAAAAAAGAGGAGGGCGAAAGTAGGAAAAACGATCCATAAAAGAAGCATGATGAGGGCCTTGGCGATGTAATTTACCGTGAATTTTACAATTCCTTTTAATTCCCAATTTCCACTTTCGATGAGGTGATCGATGGCTCCATGTGGTATGCCAACAGTGACGAAACCAATGAAGAGTAGCCCGTATCCAAGAACATCTTGTGAAAATGTGTGATTTCCCAATAGAAGCAATGTCAAACACATCATGATCAACATAAATGGCCGAAATGAAGACGAATGGTAAAAAAGTTTGATTGCATTCCTTATGAAGAGCAAAAGCGGCAGTTTTGAAAACAAGTTCAGCTCTTCCAAAACTGTCGTTTTTTCATCCAGGAATTTTAAAACGAGTGCTGATTCACTTTTTTGAAACAAGGCGAGAAAAATGGATTTCCCTTTTTCTGGTTTAGATTCTAGAATGTTGAGTAGAATGGCATCGTAAAAGGCAAAGCGCCTAGGCGTCTTTCTCTTCTTTTCTGCACGATAATCTTGATGTATTGAGCCATTTTCTATCCGATCGGCGATGACTATTGACTGCTCATACATGTTTTTGAACGCGTATCCTGTGCTCGGTTTAATTTGTCCTCCCCTTGCCCCGATAGAAATAATTCCGGGGCCATCATTTTGTTCGATATCAAAGGAACTCATCGGGATGCAACCGACTTCGTGTGATGTTATTTTGAATTTTCCATAATGTTTGGTGGCATAGTCCTCAAGAAGTGTTTCCGCAAGGATTGTTTCAATAGGTTCATCTCCAAAACGAGTGACTTCAATGAGCGCTTTGTTTTTTGAGAACGGAAGCACATACATAAATTGGGTAAACCCATTTTGTTCGATGTTGAAATCCATCAAGCGAAATGAACCACTTTCGGGAATTTCATCCGCTGTCTCTATTTCCCATCCAATAAAACTTTGATAGAGATGCTTTTGAATGTCAGCTGTTTTCTGGAAAATCGGTGTTCGTGAATCAAAGATTACCCGTCCTCTGATAAATTCTTCATTGGCAAAAATAAAAGGTCCATCATCGTCACGAGAAACAGTATCAACGTTTGCCATCAATCGATCGATAGGACGATCGGACTCAATGTCTCGTACAAAATTGTAAAGGTCTAAACTGTCAATATGGTGGTATGTATAGGGTAGAATTTCTTTGGTTTTACCATTGACATCTACGATACTTTCCCAAGAGTGTTTGATAAAGACATTGAGTTCTTCTGCTATGCGGGAATTTCGTTCTGCCCAAAAACAAAAAGTTTTATCACTTCTGGTCTTTACTTCTGGGTCAACAACCAGAATAGAAAGTCCATTGAGGAGCTTTCTCGTTTTCAATTGAAAAAGCAATAGGGAAGTGGATGCACCAGCACCGACAAATATAAAATCATATGTCTTTGTAGCGTTTTGCATGCTTTACCTTATAATTCGTCGTGTTGATTGAAATGACCACACATCGCCGTGTGATCGATAATTGCTAAAAAAAAAGGGGTGGAAAAGCCTTTGCAATTCCACCCCTTCACATGATTCTTATTTCTTAATAGAAAATGGTTTAATCTTCGTTTCTTGACAACGCATAGATTACTAAACCAAAACCAATTTTGTTGATGGCATCTGCGATGTTATACACGATATCCATAGCATGTGCAGCAGCTGCAGCGTCGTCAACAAGTGTGATACCAAACAAACCACCTGGAGTTCCCAAGATGTATCCGAGTGGGTAAATCGCCCAACCTACAAGAACGAACCACGCTAAAATACGTGTTGCTTTTGCTACTTGCGCTCCAGCTGTTTGTGCCAATTTAGCAACTTCACCGAACCAAACAAGGTATGCAATGTAGAAATAAGCTGCTCCTGAAATTACACCCCAAAGAACGCTGTTCTCACGGTCGATTGTTTCACCGAAGTAACCTGTAACCAACATGATGAGTGAAGCAAAAATCAATTTCCACAATAGAGAAATTTTCGCACCTGCTTTCTTTGTAATGATGTAGAATTCAACACACATCAACGGAACAGTTAAGATCCAGTCAACGTAACGAAAGAATGTTGGTGATTCCCCTGTTGACAAATTGTACCCCCTCATGTAGTAGTAGTGTACAGCTGCAATAAAGGTAATTAACCCCGAAACAAGAACAGATGTTCTCCATTTCTTTGATGTGTTGTTTAATTCAAAAAAGAAGAAAACAGATGCGGCCATCATGGCCATCGTTCCGATGAAGAACGTGAACGCAACGTAATTGTCGCTAGCAATTTTTAAGTGTTCCATAGTAATAAATTAAATTAATTAGCCCTACTCTTAAGGATTTTCGGTTACTCCAGTAATTAAAAACTTAAACTTGGAATAAAAACAACGAGCGCAGAATTTTGTTTAATAAAAATGAAAAATAATTAAACAAACTATAAAACAAGTTAAATTTATTATTTCGTTGGAGAATAAAAATTTAATTTATTTCAACTTTCAGTATAACAGTTGATTATGATTAAATTGAGTCAGATAATTTGAGTGTAAAAATTTTCAATTATTCCTTAGAAAGTGCGCTAAAAAAAATAAAAAAAATTCAAGGACATGCAACTGTCTCGTTTTTAAATGAAATTTTGCCTTCAGGAGTCTATTGTTTTTTGAAGCGCCAACCAATGCCAACCCCAATGTTCCATTTACCATTCGTTGTGCTCGTTTTGGCATTGTAATACAGCGGAACTTGAAGCACAAGTTTTTTATATGCATAGGTCAGTCCGACACCTAGGCTTGGGAAGATCGGTGAGTTTTTCGTTGTGCCTGTATCGAGTTTAAACCGAAGTGAGGGAAGCATTCCAAAAATAAGTTTCGATTTACC
>JBDKGB010000153.1:0-49700 GCA_039798485.1 Bacteroidota bacterium | reverse complement strand
TCTATGTGACATGGACTGGACCGAAAGGACTTGTATTTCAGCGCTCATTGGACCGTGGAAAAACATGGCTCCCCGAAGAACAGATCTTGCATGTGCAACACGGTGGTTGGGACATGACGATCCCTGGGATGTACAGAGCAAACGGACTTCCAATACTTCAGTGTGATTTAAGTGATGGACCAAATCGTGGAAATTTGTATTTGAACTGGTGCGATCAAAAAAATGGCTACAACAACACGGATGTCTGGCTATCTGTATCTAAAGATGGTGGGAAATCGTGGTCTGAGCCGAGAAAAGTCAACCAGGACAACACAAAAACGCATCAGTTCTTTACATGGATGAGTGTCGACCAATCCAATGGCAACATTTATTTTGTGTACTACGACCGCCGCAACTACAAAGACAATCAAACTGATGTCTATCTTTCTGTATCTAGAGATGGAGGATCAACTTTTACCGATCACTGCATCTCACAAGAATCGTTTCTACCGGAACAGGAAGTGTTCTTTGGAGATTATTTGAATATCGCCTCGGTGAATGGCACGATTCGACCAATATGGCCACGTATGGATGAGGGAAAGATTACCTTATGGGTGGCATTGATTCAAGAAGCAGAATTGCTTAAGTTAAGCGGGAAATAATCGCTTCGTGCTCAGGAAATATAGGCAGCAATTCTTCCTTTGTGAACAACTGAAAATCACGAAAATCAAAGCCTGGTGCAACAGTACAGGAAACGAGCGCATAGGAGTCTTCATCCACGATGGCAGAACCGAAGATTGTCCCTGAAGGTACCATAAGTTGAGGCTGTTGTCTTTTTGAAAGGTCAGAACCCAGTAAATGTTCGGTATGTCCATGCTCATCCAAGGTATGCACAATCAAAGGGCTTCCGGAATGGTGAAACCAATGCTCATCACCAACAATACGATGGAAATGGGAGACATCCGCGGAGGTAAGTAAAAAGTAAATGGCGGTCATTAAATTACGGTCACCATTGGCAGTTGTTCTAGGTGAACGAAAAGTTTCCTTGTAATACCCACCTTCTGGATGAGGGTTGAGTTCCAATCGGTCAATGATTTCTTGAATGTCTGGATGCATGCCTAGGGTGTTTTAAAGGATTGGTCCGTGTGTAAATTGGACGCCTCGATTGCGAATATTTGGAAAGAAATACTTCACGTCAATGGACAGGTAACTACCGTCTACATTTCCAGATACCGTATTCTTTATGCCTTGATATTTGTACTGTGCTATGAGCTGAAACAATGGTGCGAGCGGCACTCTTCCAGATCCCCCAAGGTAGAAAAAGCCAGATTTCTTGGTGCGGTATTCAAACCCAATATTGGCGTTGATGTCGAAACCTGCTTTTCGTTTTACAAAGCCTGTATGGTAAAATAGGTTTGACCCTCCTGGTTTGGTAAGGATGCCTACATCTGTCGGTTTAAAGGTGAGCGCTAGCCCTAAAGAAGCATTCATAAACGTTTGCTTGCCCATTTGGATGTATACCAATCCATTGATGGGAATGTCGTACGAAATGAAGGTCAAGTGATTGGTCGCATAGATATTTGAATCGGGTACTTCCATCGTAACGTTGAATTCACGTTGCGTATAGTTGATACCCGTTTCAAAAGCCAATAGTTTTGTCAATCCCGCTCTTACAGTTCCGCCAAAGGAATACCCAAGGCTTTGTTGAAGTGTTGTTGAGAAACCATCTTTCCCCAATGTCAGTTCTGATTGACCGATAAATTGAGTTGGGAAAAGGGTACGGACTTGAATTCCAAAATAGGAAGGGAATTTCTCGTTAATGTCCGGTTCTTCTTCAAATTCATCTTGAGCCCAAGAGAAATGTACAGGAGCTAAAAGGAATCCCAATAGCATCGCTGAGGTTGTTTTTCTCAGAATGAACAGGCACGAATATGAAAATTTTTGAACGGTCATTTGATCTATTATGGACTATTTAACGATCCATTCGGTAATATATTCTAAGGGCTTGCGATGTGCTTTCGGCCATTCAATTTCAGGATAACCGATGTAGAACAATCCCAGACACTTATCTTTTTCTCCCAATCCAAGAAATGCATTGGTCAAGGGGTGATAAATCAATTTTGGTGTTGACCAAAATCCTCCTAAGCCATAAGCAGTGCACGTAAGATGCATGTTTTGCACGGCGCATGCTACCGCTTCGATTTCTTCAATTTCAAGAATTTTTTCCTCCGTCTGACGTTCCATACAAACCGCAATTACGACAGAAGACAATAGAGGCCGTTTTAGCATTTTGGCCAACTTCATGTCATTTTGCTTGTCTTCAGGTGTAATGGTCAAATATGTTCTTCCCAAAAATCCAGAAAGGGTGTTTAATCCTTCTTCTGTAAACACTTTAAAACGCCAAGGCTGAGTGTTTCCGTGTGTTGGCGCCCATAATGCATTGTTCAGGATCAGTTCAATTTGCTCTTTATGTACTTTTCTACTACTGAATTGTTCAGGGTAAATTGTTCTTCTTGAGCGAATTAACTCGGTTGTTTCTGATAGATTGAATCGCATAATTTTCGTGCTGAAAGGTCTAAAATTAACGATTTTCGGCGGAACGAATTATCTTTACATCAAACGATTGTCGATGAAACTTACATTCAATTCACCTTTCACCATCTACTTTTCAATCGCAGCCCTTGTGGTGTTTTTAATTTCTGGAAATTTCAGTCATGAGAATAATCCATTTGTTCTTGTGGGTACTGTAAAACCCTACGAGTTGAAGTGGTATATTGGTTTGGTCACGTATCCCTTGGCTCATGCAAATTTTCAACATCTTTTGGGCAATTTTTCCATTATCCTTTTGCTAGGTCCTATCCTTGAAAAACAATATGGTTGGAAAAAATTATTGGTTTTTTCGTTGATCACGTGTCTGCTCACGGCAATCCTTCACATCGCATTTTGGGATATCGGATTGATCGGTGCCAGCGGGATTGTCTTCATGTTCATCATACTATCATCGCTCATGCACATCAAGGGCAATGAAATTCCAATCACTTTTATTCTAGTGACTTTGCTGTATTTGGGACAGGAAGTATTGGCATCTTTTGCAAATGACAACATTTCTCACTTCGCACACATCATGGGAGGGGTGACGGGAATTTATTTTGGCTTTTTTTGGAAAAGGGCTTAGCGCCGTTCTTCTTCCATTTTTTTCACCTTACGTATTGAAAAGAAAATACGATCAATGGTTTCATATTGTCCATTAGGCAATGGCCCTAAAGCTGGAGCTGAAACAACATATCCATAGCCGTCAATGAGGATGTATTGAGGGAAAGATTCAACCTTGTATTTTTTCCAAAATACATTCGTCGCATCTACGGCAAGCTTTGTCCAAGGAATAGTGTTTAGGGTTGATTCCATTAATTTTGCATCATATTCACCAGAAGGATAAATTGTTACAAACTGAATGTCGTCTTTGTAGCGCTCGTAAATTTGAATGAGAGGTCCAATTTCGTTGGTCGACTTAATGCTTTTCGGGTCAAGAAAATGAAGGTATAGGTGCTTACCTGAGAAAGAAGACAGTGTCAACAGGCTACCGTCAGGGTCGCGCAATGCAAAGTCTGGTGCTTTCCCCCCTGATGTAAGCTCCGTAAGTCGAGTCAGTAGATTTTTTGCAATAATCGTGTTGCCGGCAAACAGGCATCTGTTTGACAAGCTATCAAGCATGGTCACAATGTTGGTTTGAGGCAAATCTTTTGAGAAGAATTCTTCCGATAGCATTTTAATCATCACCATCTCACGAATGCGCAGGTTGACGAGGGTGTAATCCGTGCCTAAGGCCCGCATCGCCAATGTTGGACTACTTTTTAGCACAGCAGCATACACCAAGGCATTGGTTTCTGACGAAAGTCTTGGCATCATCTTCTCGTAAAAGGAGTTGATGTAGTCCATGTATGCATCATTTTTATAGGCAACAGGGCTGTTTTTAATGTAAAAGTCGTGCTTTTCATAGCGATTTCTTTCTGCGATAAACTGGATGTTATCCAACGAGGCGATTGAAAATTTCACGAACGTTTTGAAAAAGAAAGAGGTGTCACTTGAATACGCACGTTCGGCAGTCAATTTAAACTCCTCTATTTTCTTTCCAAACTCTAGGGGTTTTGATCCTTTTAGGTAATAAATGGCGCTCATGTATTCATCAGACCACCGCTGAAATTTGAGGATTTTATAGTTTATGTCAGTACTATCCAATCCATAAAAGCTCAACTCAATTTGATTTCCATTGGGGCGGTATGCCTCATACGGGTCTTTGTCGGGTACATAAATGTCGTAGGTGGCGTTTGGCTGAATGTACATGAAACTGCGGTTTTTCGCAGCACGAACAATTACTTTTTGAATGTCATCGACAAAAAAACTGATGCTGAAGGTGCTGTCTTTGGCTACCGTTGCCGTTCCTATCTGCCGTTCGATCATACTGAAATAATCTTCAATCTCTAGAATAGAAATCGTTTGCCCCACATACTTTGGGGCATATCCACGAATTGTTACCAGACTTTTTTCTGTTGCTTTATTTTGACTAAATGCGGTGAAAGCAGTCAGTAAGAACAAAAGAAGCACATTTGGTAGGTTCATTTCGGATTTATTTTTTTTAGCGCCAATGCACATTTTTTATGCCAAAGGCTTAAACGAGAAGTGAAGCATTGGTTACGAAGTGGGATATGTCACCATGGTTTTTGTAAATCTCACGAACAATAGTAGCATTTACTGCTGAATACGCTTGATCGGTCAAGAAAAATACGGTGACAATGCCACTCAACATTTCGTTCATGTGAGCAATGGAGCGTTCATACTCAAAGTCCTTAGAGTCACGAAGACCTCGGATCATGTGATTCGCACCAATTTCTTTTGCGAACTCAACCGTCAGCGACTGATAAGACACCACGCGAACATTCTGGTGAATGGCAAAAAGTGACTCAATGTGTTTTACGCGTAAATCAAGGTCAAAGCAATACGACTTCGAGCTATTTACTCCAATGCCAATGATGACTTCGTCGAAAAGTTCAAGGGCTTGTCTAACAACAACTTCATGACCTTTTGTAAAGGGGTCGAATGATCCTGGGAAGAGTCCAATTTTTTTCATGATTCTCCTAATTTAAGAAGTCCTTTTGAAAAAGCTGAAATGAACATTGCCATAATTTCGTGTAAATTGAAATCCAGCAATGCCACTGAGGTTTGTTTCCTTGCCGTGTTCAACGATTAAAGTTCCGTTTTCATTGAGAATTTCTCGTTCTTGGATTTTTTCAACAAGTGCCACATATCCATCGTATTTATATGGTGGATCGGCAAAAATTAAGTCGTAACGTCGTTCTGTGCGTGCTACAAATTGCTGGATATCGGCACGAATGGTCTGCATGTGTTCTCCAATACCAAATTCAGCTGCTGTCTTGCGTATAAAGGCAACGCAACGGTCATTGGAGTCTACCGCAGTGACATTCCCCGCTTCGCGTGAAAGGAATTCAAATGAGATATTCCCCGTTCCAGCACAGAGGTCTAAGATGTCGAGGTCAAATAAGCTCATTTGATGTTCGAGCATGTTGAATAAGCCCTCCTTTGCGAAATCAGTTGTTGGTCTAGACGGGAAATTTTTTGGCGCCGAAAATCGTCTTGCCTTTAGAATACCACTGATTATACGCACAATAAAATAGATTTCTGAATGAGTTCAGCTGAATAGGTGATTTCGGTAGCTTGTAAGGAGGCGATTTTGTTCAAATTGACAATGACCTCGTCGCAAATAGGCTGATCCATACCAACCCCGTTACAAATTTCTATTCGTAGCGGTTCATCCATCAGTTCTTTCTGCTGCAGGACGAATAGGGTATGGTAGGTAATATCTTCCGGGGAATGCTGGTCGAATTGGGAATAGAAGAGCAACTTATTTTCCTTTACCAAAGTCAAAAGGAAATATCCGGGATAAACCAGAAGGCTTGCTTTCAAGCGAAACGCATTTTGTGAAAGTATCCCCCGCAATAAGTGTGTTCCCTCGTGTTGAATGATGGATCTGGGGAAATTGAGCACAAAAAAACTTTTCACCCAACTCGGCAATTGAAACAAATTCACAATACCGTGCTCGGGAATTCGGTTGTAATCAATAGCTCCTGCTTCGATAGGTTTTCCAAAGCACAAGCGGTACAAATCATCCGGGGTTGACTCGGAAAACACATTTGATGGAATCAGAGTAGATTTCTGTGCAGACCATGAAACGAGGTGTTCATCAAAATGCGCGGCACGAAGTCCTGTTTTCTCAAAAAACTCCTTTAATTGATCTTTAATGCGGTGTTCTTGTCGGTCCGTAAATTCCTCTTGAACAACTTTTGATTGGTTGTTTTCAAGGATTACAGTTCGGATGCTATGCTCCGATAGTTCGATAGAAAGTACGTTCACTGAGGCAGATTATTCATCCTCCCATGATCCCGCAGTCTCATTGGTTGTAATCTTACCAAAGAACAAAGTTTCCGCTTTGGTTCCTTCAATTTTCGAGAATGGTAGGGTTCCAGACACATTGATTGCAGGGAAGAAATCTTCACCTACACGTACTGAATCTTTGACCTCCAATTTCCACATTTTTTTACCTCCAGTGAACGGAATGTAAGGTAGAGAATCAGCATAGAATTTACCGAATCCAGCGACAGTTCGGCTTTCTGTATAGGCTTTATTTTTAAACTTTGTTTCAATCAAAGAAACTTGGATCGTGTCGCGTTTAAATCCTTTCAAATCTTCAGGACAAATCGGCGATTTTGAAAGTCGGTATGCTTCAGTTTCAGACATGTTGTTGTCAATCGCACGGTTGTCGCTGTACAAGTAATCGCGCTCTTCGGTTGTAATCAAACGGGCAGGAATGTTTCCTTCAGCCACAACGTAAGGAACGGTTCCGTTCTTTACAAACTCGACCAACGTTTCCCAATCCTTTGCGTACGTGCCATTTGCTTCAGCATATGCTTTTTGCGCATAACGAATGTCAGTAAGGTTTTGGATGGCTTTACCACGACACAAGTTGTAATTTGCTGTGTATGTCGCGGTGTCGTCTACACTTTTCCAAGAGAGGTACAATGTTACCATGGCGATAATACCAGCTGTAACACCGATAATGTACAAGACGTTAGATTTCAAATTTCCCCAACTGTAAAGCAAGCTTAGGATACTACCAAGGAACATCAACACAGCTGAAACCATGAACATATTGTCTTGTTTTTGCTGTACTCCAGCAAAAATGAGTAGTAAACCCAAAATAAGAAATAAAACCGGAACGGATAATTTCTTCATTAAAAGTGATGCATTGCCTGTATTCATAATTGCGTAATTTTCGTTTTAAGCTTCACAAAACTACAATTTTTTAACTATCTACCTTCATCGAATCAGGTTTTTTTTCATCCTTAACAATCTCGTAAAGTTCGTTGATTTATCTGTACTTTCGTATAGTGAATGAAAATGGTGAAATGTCGGAATTTAGAAGGCGCATCGGCGCTTTTTTTGGCATGCAACCTACCCCCGATCAAGAGGTTTTATTTGCACAACTTGAGGCATTTATGCGACTTCAGCATCCTTATCCCTTGTTTGTGCTCCGCGGCTATGCTGGAACCGGAAAAACAAGTGTTCTTGGAGCTTTTGTAAAAACTCTAGCACATTTTAAACTGAAATCTAAACTCCTAGCTCCTACAGGTCGTGCTGCAAAAGTTTTTGCTTTAAAATCACAAAAGGATGCGCTCACCATTCACAAGCAAATCTATCGAAGAAAGGATGGAGGAGATGAGTATTCGAAAATGGAGCTTTCGCCAAATCTTCATCGAAATACCGTATTTATCGTAGATGAGGCCTCCATGATTGGTGATCATTCCTTGCTTTCTGATGGAACCATTGGTACTCGTGATTTGTTGGACGATCTTTTTGAATTTGTGTATGCTGGTGCTGGATGTCGATTGATCGTTTTGGGCGATGTAGGTCAGTTACCACCCGTAGGTAGTGATCAATCACCAGCCTTGGATGCGCAGTACTTAACGCAAAACTATCCACGATTGTCCATAATGGAGCATTCTTTGACAAAAGTGCTTCGCCAGGAACAAGCGTCTTCGATCTTGGAAAATGCAACCATGTTACGCGGAGTATCGGAGGGCAAGCCCATTTTCAAATGTGTTGCGAATGGAGATTTAATTCGCTTGCCTGGGGATGAGTTGCAGGATCAATTGGAACGGTCCTACGACGATGCTGGTTCTGAAGAAACAATCATTATCACCCGATCCAATAAAAGGGCGAACCTCTACAACAATCAAATTCGTTCACGGATTCTCTGGTACGAAGACCAATTGTGCTCTGGGGATTCCCTGATGGCGGTAAAAAACAATTACTTCTGGGTGGATGAGCAATCAAGCATGGGTTTCATTGCGAATGGTGAGATGATGAAAGTCGTACGTGTTCGCGGCTATGAAACCATGTATGGATTTGAGTTCGCAAAAATCATCGTTCGCTTTACAGATTTTTCTGCAATCGATGAAAAAGAGTTGCTCGTCTTGACTGAAACCCTGCAGACGGAAGGCCCCTCGCTATCTAGAGCACGAATGAAGGAACTCTTTTTTGCTGTGGAGCAGGATTACATGCACGAGAAAAACAAAAGAAAACGCTATCAACTCATTTTAAAAGATCCATATTTTAACGCGCTTCAGGTGAAATATGCCTATGCGGTAACTTGTCACAAATCACAAGGAGGACAATGGGCGCATGTGTTCATCGATCAGGGCTATGTTGATGAGGAATCCATCAACACAGAATATTACCGCTGGCTCTACACCGCACTAACACGGGCCTCTGAAAAAGCGTTTCTCGTCAATTTCCCCGATGACTTTTTTGGCTAAGATCTCGATCAAAGCGGGATTTCACTCAATTTGAAGGATGTTGGTCCTACAGAAATTCGAACGCGCGCCCATTCTTTGTTGAATCTGTCAATCACAATACGTGCTTTTTCTCGGTCCAAATAGGTGCCCGCCAAAACATTGATTTCTTCTTTCAGTTTCCGCATGATGTTGGCCGTTCGGTACGCGCTTAGGAGGTCATTTTTGGATAGTCCAAAGCCACTCATTGCCTTTTGCATTTCTGGTGTTATTTGGTCAATGTTGGAATTTCTTGGATCCGTGTATGAGTTGACTTCCAAATGGATTTCTCTTTCGAGGAAAACATAAATTTCTGACCTGCGCAAACGCAGCATCTCTGGATCGTCGTGGTTCAATGCTGCTGTTTTCTCCTGTTCCTCTTGAGGATGATTCGCTTTAATCACACGTAATCCATTCCATTCGCCAACGCCTTGACCACGCGCAACGATGGAAAACGATCTGTTTTTGTCGAGTAAACCTTCGAAAAATTGCATCAGGGCTACACTGTCTTCTTGGGTAAATAAAGTTCGGTGCAAATCCCATTTGTCCGAACCAAACTGATTCAACAGTTCAATTTGTAAGCGCGCATCGTACAAGGGTTCGGCATCCGTGACATTGATATGAAGCATTACTTCGTCGGCTTGTTCGGACAAGCACGTTTCAGGAATGGCAATCAAACGCACTTCAAAATCCTCTTCTTGCTGTTTTGGAGGGAAGATGAATTCTTGGGTGTACATGTCAAACGTGCACGAGTCGGAGAAGGTGTACAGGCCATCTTTTTCAGTATAGCTAGCCCAATTCAATCCCATCAATTGCTTGAAATAACTCAATCGCGATTGGTATTTCTCCATCAACGCAATGGCCTCAGCACGCTGAAGTTCAAGTTCTGCAATCTTCTTTTTATAGGCTTCGTACATGGTGTACAAATACACAATGTCGTTTTGCGATTTTCTTTTTTCTTTTTTCCCCCCATCTACCGTTGTATCCGGAATTTTATCATCTTGGGTATGGTTCTTTTGTTGTCGTTTTTGCTCTTTACGCTTGGCTCTTGAGGGTTTGTTCTTCGTTTTTATAGGACGTAATGTTAAATCCGAAAAGTTCTTTTCGTTGATTTCAATTTTTAATTCAACTTCGTCTTTTTTCTTTTTGTTGTAGTCAATCCAATAGTCAAATCCACGTTTGCCAAAGATCATTTCATGCAACTTGGCAATGCGGTTAAATTCCAAATCATTGATGGTGCTTTGAAAGGTCGCGCCTTCGGAAAAGGTAGAGTCGGGTGACAAAAATCGCGTGTCGCCTGCTCCGAACAAATGGTAAGAAATGCCATTTCGTTCAATGACAACCGTAGTCTGTTTTTTTGAATTGTAGCCCCAAACATCCAAATGAACATTGGTTTCTTTGCCGTTTCCAATGGTTTGCAAATCAGAAGTTGTCGCCAACAATGAGATGATTTCCTGGTCCTTTTTCGGTGCAATAGGTGTGACTTGAAGTTGGTAGGGGAAGAGTCCAACAGCCTTAGGTAATCCTTTGTTCCATCTTCCTTTTTCGTCTTTTTCACGCTCCTCCAATAGTCCAGTTGTCGAACTGCCATCTCCCGCAGCAACAAGTACATTCTGGTAATGTTCAGCTATGCCACCAAGCAACCTGAAAATCTCCAAAGACCGGTCTTGTACATACACATTGATGGTGGTGTTGATGGCCTCCATGGCCACAAGTTGATCGTTCAAAGTCAGAAATCGAAAGGTAGCAATCATGGCTGTCTTGTCGTCCAATGACAGACTAGGGTTCAGCACATTGAACAATTTTGGATGCGGTAATGCCACGCCTTCATTGACTTTTAGTGCAGCAGGAGGGAGGTTGGCCACTAAGATTTTTTCGAAGCGATTGTATTTTTCTTGAAAAGGCTTTAGTTCATCATCTCCTCCGCGCTTGGCTTGTAACATGCAGTTCAGTTCCCAAATGGCCATTTTATTTGCCACTTCAGACAAAATTCCTTTGGGTGACTTTGCGATTTCGTCTCGGCGAATGATCAATAAATCCGGTTGATTCATGATGATCAATTCAACAGAATCGTAATTGATGTCTTTGTTTGCAAAGCGAATGTCTGGTCCTCGATAATCAAAATACCTTCCGATATTATTCTCCAGGATAGGACTTTTACGCACGACATGAAAGAGGTATGCGCGCTCTTCGGCAGTCAATCCTTCATTGACTTGTGCCTGAGTAAATAGTGGTAACAAGAAAAGCAAACGTAGAAAGTGCTTCATAAAATCCGTTTTGAGGGAATAAGCGAGTTGTGTTGCAAATGTAACATGAGGAATTGAAAGGGCATAAAAAAAGGTCACCAATCGATGACCTTTTCAGCGTATAGTTATTTTTCCTTAACGGATGCAAAGTGTCATCGGATGAATGCCAGTTGCGTCATGCAAGAGTACTGTATACATTCCTTTTTCGAGGTTGCCTGTAGTGATTTCTGTGGAATTCAAAATGTTTGACTTAGAAAATACTTTTTTACCACTTAGGTCAATGATGTCGATGGCCGCTTCACCTGTGATTCCGGAGAAACGGATAATTCCTTCACTTGGATTCGGGTACATGTTGATCGTGCTCATGGTTGTGTTTTCCAAACCTACAAAGGCCGTTGGAAGCACAGAACTCAATACGATGGTTTGTTTGTTCAAAGGTGTTGTGCCCCCTTGTGCTTGGATAATCACCCTCGTATACATGAAAACAGGCAATGTGCTGTTTGCGAGGTCGTAATATTCGTATTGATTGCGGATAAGTTCGATAGGCAAATTGTTTCCTAGAAAATTTACGGTAGCAAAAATTGAATCTGTTGTTCGGTAGCGCAACACATTGCTGTAACTCGTCCCACTTGGTAAAAGCAAGGTTCCCTGACCATCTACTGTAGTGTATACATTTCCAGAACAGCTCGGGTTTTGCGGCTGGCCTGCATAGGTAAATGAAAGCATCCCATCAAAAGTGTCCGTCAAACTATTTCCTACAGCATACGGGTAGTTCATCATCTTTTCATTGTTGGTGCTGAAATCGGCAGTAAGTACACCCAATGTTGGTTCTTCGTACACAAAACCCTGAGATGTACGATCTGTTGCTGTTGAATTGAAGAAATTGGTGATGGCATTCTGAACTTTGAATCCCTTTGTTGATGTGGTAAAGATGGTGTTGAAAGTAGATGTTGTAGCATCAATTACCTGCAAATCTCGTGTCTGTCCATAGTATCCCAACAATTGGCTGTAATCCCATGTTAATCCTGTTCCTGTCACCGCCGCATAATTGGTTACAGATGAATCACAAAAGAACATCAAACTGTTTTGTCCAACGGATGCCTCATTCGCTTGGTTGAATTGCGCATTTGCAGAAACGCCAAAAATGCACGAAAAGAGTAGAAATGTATATTTCATAGGTTTAATTTTTATCAAACTTACGAAAGATTTTTAGACGCTAAGATATTAAGATGTCAAGATGTTAAGATGTCAAGACAAAAGCTTGTGCTGAGGTTCTCGAAGCCACATAGGACAAAAGACAAAAGACAAAAAGACAAGGGAGAAAAGACAAAAGAAAAAAATGAACCTAGAGCATGGATTTGATTCTCATAAACGCACGAAGTCCTTTTTCCATAAGACCGCCACGACGGACGGTCAATTGTCTATCAGCGCAGCGGTCTATTGTCCTTCAACTCCATTTCCTCTAGCGCCAATCGACTTCTTCTGTAGCCATATAAGAAATAGATGACAAGCCCAATACCGAACCACACCACGAACCAAAACCAGTTTGGTGCGCTCATTCCTGTAAGTAAATACAAGCATGTCGAAAGTCCTAACAAAGGGATGAGTGACCATTTTCGCAGAAAAGCAAAAACAGCCAATACAGGAAGAATCAACCAAAAGACAATGGATGAAATTTGAAAGGTCAAATTTTCTTTGGGTTTGCTGAAGTCCATTAAATCTTTGAAATAACCAGGGAAAACAAAGTATGCCAGACCAAAGGCTCCAATGACCATAGCTGGAAAGATGATTTGTGAATTGATATGCGGCAAGTGAAATTTACCCTCAATTTTCTCTTTTCTTGGAAGCAGCAAAACCCCGCCACAAACCAGTACAAAGGCAAATAAGGTTCCGATGCTGGTAAAGTCAAGCACAAAATTTCGTTCTGTGAACAAAATTGGAATTCCTACCACCAAACCTGTCACAATGGTTGCAAAGGACGGTGTTTTGTGTTTCGGGTGAATGGTTTGAAATTTCTTTGGCAATAACCCATCGCGGCTCATGGTCATCCAAATACGTGGTTGACCGAGTTGGAAAACAAGGATTACACTGGTCATGGCTGCTACAGCACAAATGGAAATGAAGAAGCCCATCCAACCCACATGTCGCAACGAAAATACTTCTGCCAAAGGATCACCAACATTCAATGCTTTGTAGTTGACCATTCCGGTGAGCACCAAGGAAAGCAGGATGTAAATGACCGTGCAGATCACCAAGGAATAAATCATTCCTTTCGGCAGATCGCGCTGTGGATCTTTGCTTTCTTCGGCCATTGTAGAAACAGCATCAAAGCCGATGTATGCAAAGAAAACAGAGGCAACTCCTGCCATTACGCCTGAGAATCCATTGGGCATGAATGAATGTCCAGCACCGATTTCACTTTTCGGAAACCAATTCGCAGGATCGATGTAGAATGCACCCACGAGAATAACCATGAGGACCACAGCTAATTTAATGAATACCATAAGATTCGAAATGTTTCGGCTTTCTTTCACCCCGACATATACCAACCACGTAATCAAAAAGTTGATGAGCAAGGCGGGGAAATCAAAAATCAGGCGCAAAGAACCAATCATGGGTGCATTTTTCCACGCTGCCTTGGCTTCTGCCGAATCTGCGAGCGTCTTTTTGGCCTCAGCGTAGGAGATGGTCATCCAATCGGGCATGTGGAGATGGAAATTCTCTAATAAATTGGTGAAATAGTCGGACCAAGAAAATGCGACATAAATGTTTCCAATCGAATATTCCAGGAGCAAAGCCCATCCAATTACCCAAGCAATCATTTCCCCAAATGACGCATACGCATAGGTATAGGCACTTCCACTGACAGGAATTCTGCTTGCAAACTCACTGTAGCAGAGGGCTGTAAATCCACAGGCAATCCCACAAATGATGAACAGAACTACAACTCCCGGTCCGCCAGAGGCACACGCAGTGCCCATAGAACTAAAACTTCCTGCACCGATGATGGCGGCAATCCCAAGGAAGGTAAGGTCCCATTTGCCCAAAACTTTATTCAGTCCAACGGAGTGTCCTTGGTCGTTTGCTGCATCTTGAGTAATGCGTTCGATGCTTTTTCTGCGGAAAATTGACATAAGCAGTATTAAGTGTTCCTCAAAGATAAACATGCAGGCTTGAAATGAAAGAAATAAATAGAAAACTGTTCCTATAATTGGTCTTGATAAAGGACAATCATTTTCTTACCTTTGCACCCGTAAAATCCGAATCCAATGTTTGAAAATCTAACGGACAAATTTGAACGCGCGTTCAAGGTATTGAAAGGTCAAGGGCAGATCACTGAGATCAATGTCGCTGAAACACTTAAGGAGGTGCGTCGTGCGTTGCTTGATGCCGATGTCAATTTTAAAACGGCAAAGGATTTTACAACGGTAGTAAAAGAAAAAGCGCTCGGACGTAATGTGTTGACGGCAGTTTCTCCAGGACAGTTGATGATTAAAATCTGTCATGAGGAACTCGTTGAGCTCATGGGTGGAAATGAGGTTGAAATCAATGTCAAAGGAAATCCTGGAATCGTATTGATGTCAGGTCTCCAAGGATCTGGTAAAACGACTTTTTCAGGGAAACTCGGAAACTACCTCAAAACAAAAAAAGGAAAGAACGTATTGCTCGTGGCGTGTGACGTTTATCGTCCAGCGGCGATTGATCAATTGCACGTGCTTGGTGAACAGCTAGGTATCGAAGTGTTTTCTAACAAAGAGGAAAAGGATCCAGTACGCATCGCGCAAGATGCAATTCAACACGCAAAAAGCAAAGGGTTCAATGTTGTCATCGTCGATACTGCTGGACGTTTGGCAGTTGATGAGCAAATGATGGATGAAATTGCACGTGTTAAACAAGCAATTCAACCTACAGAAACCTTGTTCGTTGTGGATTCCATGACAGGACAAGATGCTGTAAATACGGCTAAAGCGTTTAACGACCGCATCAATTTTGATGGTGTTGTGCTAACAAAGTTAGACGGTGATACACGCGGTGGTGCTGCGCTTTCGATCAAAGCCATTGTCGAAAAACCAATCAAGTTTGTAGGTACGGGTGAAAAAATGGATGCGTTGGATGTGTTCTATCCAAAACGAATGGCCGATAGAATCCTCGGAATGGGGGATGTTGTGTCATTGGTGGAGCGCGCACAGGAGCAATTCGACGAAGAGGAAGCGAAGAAATTGCAGCGTCGCATTCAAAAGGACCAGTTTGACTTCAATGATTTCCTAGCTCAATTGCAACAAATCAAGAAAATGGGGAACGTAAAAGACCTCATGGGAATGATTCCAGGTATGGGTAAGGCAATGAAAGATGTAGATATCGAAGACGATGCGTTCAAGCACATTGAGGCCATCATCTTATCAATGACACCAAAAGAACGTTCAAATCCAACCCTCATCAACGGCCAACGCAAAAATCGATTGGCGGCAGGAAGCGGAACATCGATTCAAGATGTCAATAAGTTGATGAAGCAGTTCGAGGATACGAAGAAAATGATGAAGCTCATGAGTAATCCGAAGAACATGATGAGCATGATGAAGCAAATGAAAGGCGGGATGCCAGGAATGTGATTTTAGTTACCAATTACGAATTGCGAATTCAGAATTTGCTTCCTTCGGCAATTAACATATGATCGAGTCTTTTAGCTACAGCGAGTCCTTTGTCTTTTAGCGTCAGCGAGTCTTATGTCTTGTTAATTATCCATCAAGGCCTTCAGGAAAATCATACGCCTTCACAGCACCATCTATCCAGCACTTAAAAGAAAGATCTCCATCAAAACGTGCAAAGGTTCTGTAGTTGATCCAGTCGCCTAGGTTCAGGTACGTTGAATTCTCTGCAACACGCAAGCGCAAAGGCAGATGGCGATGACCAAAAATGAAGTGATCGAAATGTTCTTTTTGATTGATTTCTTGACAATATTGAAACAACCATTCATTTTCCTTCCCTAAAAATGTATTGTCTTCGGCAATACTAGCCGCCCGACTTGATTTGGAAAAGTAGGACGCAAGCCAAATCCCAAAATTCGGATGAAGGCGCGCAAACATCCATTGTGAAAGTCGGCTATCAAAAACCTTCTTGATGAATTTATAGCCCCGATCTCCTGGCCCTAAACCATCACCATGGCCGATGTATAGCTTTTTTCCATTTATTTCACGAACGATTGGTGCTCTGTGCAACTGGAATCCAAGTTCTTTCGGCAAATAGTCGAAAATCCACATGTCGTGATTTCCAGTGAACACGTGCACAGGAATGCCTGAATCGGTGATTTCTGCTATTTTTCCTTGTAAGCGAACAAACCCTTTAGGAATGGCATGCTTGTATTCAAACCAGAAGTCAAAAATGTCACCTACGAGATAAATTTCGGTGGCATCTTTGCGTACATGTTCGAGCCAAGAAACAACAGCTTTTTCCCGCTCTAAGCTTGCTTCGTAACTTGGCACTCCCAAGTGGAAGTCGGACGCAAAATATATGACCTGAGGTGTGTCCAATGGAACAGATTAGTGTCCGAAGATGCGCTTGAGCTCGGCTTCCAATGCTTCGCCTCGCAAGTTCGTTTTAATGATGTTCCCTTCAGCATCAATCAGCACAGTAAATGGAATGCCTTTAACATCATACATCGCCGCAGCTTTACTCTGCCATTGGTTCAGGTCACTGACATGATTGGGCCACGTTAAGTTGTCCTTTTCAATAGCAGCCAACCACGCAGCTTTGTCTTTGTCGAGCGATACGCTCATTACGGTGAAACCATCCGCTTTGTAGATGTCATACAATTTCACAACATTCGGATTTTCTTTTCGGCACGGTCCGCACCACGATGCCCAAAAATCGAGCAACACGACTTTACCGCGCAAATCCGACAACTTCATCGTTGTTTTACCATCTGTTTTCAATTCTTCAAAGTCAGGAGCAACTTTTCCGGGAGCAAGCTTGTTAGCCGCTTCCTTTTGCTTTTTCATGTTGAGGTATTGCTTGTAAAATTCGCGTACCGAAGGTGAATCGCTGAATGAACTGTTGATTTGTTGTATGATGGATTCATAGGTGGCAAAGTCATTTTCAGGATTGATTAGCCCAAGCACAGGTAAGAGTGCAGGCGAATTTGGGTTTTTGGAAATGAAATTTTGTAAACTACTCTGAAAGTTGTAAAAATCCGTATTGATCGATGCCGCAATTTCAGCTTCTTGTGCAGGATTTTGTTGAATCAATCGAACCACAGAATCACGTTTGTATTCCCAAGCCGTTTTAATTTTGATAAAATCATTCATGTTGGCACTTTCCTCAGATCCTACGATGTTACAAAATGCGAAGATATTTGCGCCATCTCCATACATCTTGATGTCTGAATTGTCGCGCAAGATGAGATTCACATGTGCAGCACCAACGCGAATGACATAGTAATCAGGATTGGGCAAGGTGCCCTTGATCACAAAGTCTCCTTTACGTGTCATTTTTACTTTTTGGTAGTCAACATAATGCGTCCCGAAGAATTGTGAAAGCATGATCGTATCCACCGGCGAATTGAAAATATTTCCTGAGATGGTGACGTTGATGGGTTTTTGTGCAAACGAGATGCTTGCGCAAAGAGTGAGTAGGATTCCTAGTACTTGTTTCATGTTCTTTTTATTTTGCGAGCGCCTCTTTCAATTTCTGTTCCAATTCCGTTCCGCGAAGTCCAGTGGCGATAACTTTACCTTCACGATCGATGAGCACTGTATAAGGAATACCGTCAAATTTATACAATTGAATGACGGGCGTACTCCATCCCAATAAATCACTCACATGCGTTGGCCAGATCAATCCATCTTGTGCGATGGCTTTTTTCCAGGCTACGGCATCTTCATCCAAGGATACCGAAAACACAGTAAATCCTTTGTCTTTGAATTGCTTGTAAAGTCGCACAACATTGGGGTTTTCAGCACGACAAGGTCTGCACCAAGAGGCCCAAAAGTCAATCAAGACTACTTTTCCGCGCAAAGAGGACAGCTTGAACAACTTGCCATTTGGATCTTTCAATTCAATTTCCGGTGCCGTCATTCCCCCTTCTTGAGTAGTGAGGTATTCCGTGTAAGCTTGTTCGATTTGAACCACTTGATTTTCCATGGTTAGGGCCATCGGTGAATCACCAAAACGTTTTTTGTACGCTTCTGCAACCGTTTTAAGTACATCCAAAGAGGCAGGATTCCATTTGTCAAAACCCAAGGTTGGAGAAGCGGAGGTGGAAAGTACGATATTGAATGGGTTGTCTGGATCTCTGGACATCTGTTCTAAAGCCCACGTATCTACAGGTATTTTTTCAGCACTGAAGATTTTCATCATTTCTTCCTCCGAGAGATTGGCCTTCTGCGCCTCCAATTTTTGTTGGGCGACCATCAGTTGGGCGTACAAGCCCATGTAAGTATTTAGCGGCTTTGCCCATTCTGTCCCTGAAACATTCGGGCGCGTGGTAAACTCACCAAATGTGGTTCGTAGTGTCACTTGTTCTTCTGGAGAGAGCGTGAATGGGATCATCTTATCAGATGATTCTCCAAGTCGAAGTTGATAAATACCAAGTCCAGGAACATTTCCTTTCATGCTAAATCTCCCGTTTTCATTCACTGAAGCTTTGGCAACCTCAATTGTTCCTTGCTGGCTCAATGCTTCCAAATAGATGGACATGCCTTCTGCTCCTTTTATTGATCCCGTCACCGAGAAATTGTCTTTTGGTTTTTTAGTTTCTTCTGCATCGTTCGATTGTCCGCAAGAAGCAGCTACAAGAAGCAAGATGAAGGCAAAGAGAAATTTCATATTACTGTTCTAAAGTTTGACGCATAAGTGCATTTGCTGCTTTTGGATCGGCCTTTCCTTTGGAAACCTTCATCAATTGTCCCATAAAGAATCCAATCAATTGTTTTTCACCTGCTCGGTAGCGTTCCGTTTCTGTAGGATTCTGACGGATAACCTCATGGATGAATCCAAGGATCGCATCTTCATTCGAATCTTGGATCAGATTAAGTTCTTCGGCAATGAGTAAAGGCGTTTTTTCTGATTCTTTCAGCATCACAGGAAAAATTTTCTGCGAAGCAATCGACGGAGAGACCTTCCCTTCATCGATAAGCGCAATCAATTCAGCGATACGCTTTGCAGGTAGTGGAAAATCTTCGATTTCAACACCGAACTCATTGAGGTAGGACTTCACATCACCAATGATCCAATTGGCAGCTGACTTGTAATTGCTGGTTAAGGCGATAACGTCTTCGTAAAAAAGCGCTGTTCCTTTTTGATCCGTCAAAATTCCGGCGTCGTATTCAGACAATCCAAGTTGCTGTGTGTATTTGATGAACAAATCACGAGGTAGCGCAGGCATTTCTTTGCGCATCGTATTGATTTGAACCTCGTCAACAATCAAGGGTTGTAAATCGGGTTCGGGAAAATACCGGTAATCGTTTGCGGCTTCTTTGGAACGCATTGAAATCGTGCTATTTTTCAACGCATCGTATGAGCGAGTTTCTTGGTAAAGGGTTTCTCCGTTTTCAAGGGCAGTGATTTGACGCACAATCTCAAACTCAATGGCACGTTGCACATTGCGGATGGAGTTCATGTTTTTCACTTCGACCTTGGTTCCGAATTCTGGATTTCCTTTGATGCGTACAGAGATATTGGCATCACAACGAAGTGATCCTTCTTCCATGTTTCCATCGCAAATGTCGAGGTAACGAACGAGTTTTCGAACTTCAGTCAAATAACTATAAGCCTCCTGAGAACTGCGAATATCTGGCTCAGAAACAATCTCCAAAAGAGGAACTCCTGCACGGTTTAAGTCAACCAAGGTGTCAAATACATCGACATCGTGAATGCTTTTTCCCGCATCTTCTTCCATGTGGATTCGCGTCAAACCGATTGGCTTTTCTTCCCCAGACTCCAATTTAATGTGGATGGCTCCACCTGTGCAAATTGGTGTTTTGTCTTGGGTGATTTGATACCCTTTTGGTAGATCGGGGTAGAAATAGTTTTTTCGCGCAAAATATTGTTCTTCAGCAATGTTACAGCCACAAGCTAAGCCAAGTTTGATGGCGTACTCAATGGTTTTCTTGTTCATCTTAGGAAGCGTTCCTGGATGACCGAGAGTAATGACGCTTACATTTGAATTGGGCTGTGAACCGTATTCATTGAGGTCGTTGGAATAGGCTTTGGATTGGGTCAGCATTTGAGCATGCACCTCCAAGCCAATGACAACTTCGTATTTGTCGCGAATGGATGACTCCATGGTTATATTCTAGAGATTAATTCTTTCATGATGATGGTCATTTTAGGCTCTTGACGGCTTGCGACGTCAATCACATCTTGAAGACTCACCTTATGGATTTTTCCTGGCACACCAAGATCTGTGATGATGGAAATCGCAAAACACGGAATTTCCATGTGGCGTGCAACGATCACTTCTGGAACAGTTGACATTCCAACTGCATCAGCACCTATGGCACGCACATATTTGTATTCTGCTGGCGTTTCAAGTGTTGGGCCAGTCAATCCAGCATAGGTTCCTACAGAAACTCGGATGTTGTTTTCCGCTGCAATCTTTTGTGCGAGGGCAATCATTTCAGCGTCATAAGGTTCGCTCATGTCCGGGAAACGTGGCCCAAGTTCGTCGAAATTCTTGCCGATGAGTGGGTGCGCTGGAAACAAGTTGATGTGGTCATTCTGAATCATGATTTCACCCACCTCGAAGTCTGGATTTACACCTCCCGATGCATTCGAAACAAACAAACGCTCAATACCCATCAGTTTCATTACGCGAACAGGGAACGTCACTTGCTGCATGGTGTATCCTTCGTAGAAATGGAAACGCCCTTGCATTGCCATCACCTTTTTACCGCCCAATTCACCAAAAATTAATTTTCCAGAATGGCTTTCCACCGTCGAAACAGGAAAGTTAGGGATGATGTCATATGGGATTTCATCGATGATGGAAATTTCTTTCACCAATCCGCCCAATCCAGTTCCTAAAATGATTCCTATGGTTGGTTCTACCGATGTTCTTGATTTTATAAAATCAACAGACTCTTTAAATTGTGTCAACATAGCTATTCAATTGTTCTAAAAATTCATCTTCCCGGTCAATGCTTACGGATATTGGCTGATACAACCAAGGGTAATCATTCATCGTTGCTCCTTGCGATAATTCAGTCAATTTCACCAGATCTTTTTCGGTGGTGATAATGGCTGTTTCATCGCTTGCAAAAGTATCAAATTTTTGGTGAACCTTGAATAGGTCTTTGTCGGTATATGGGTGATGATCGGGAAATGAAAGGTGAATGACTTCATACGCATTGCTCAGATGGGAAATAAGAGGACTTGCATCGGCAATCGCAGTAACGAGGATAACCCGTTTAATGGAGGTTTTTTCGATGTTTTTCCCGATACACACGGGTTCGATATATGCGATGGAAGCAAAAAAGACAGGGATGTTTGCCGCGTCTATCTTTTTGGTGATTTGATTCTTTTCTTCACCTGTGAGTCCTTTGGGGCATTTTGTGACCACAATCGCGTCTGCGCGGTTTATTCCATTCCTAGACTCGCGCAAGCGGCCATAAGGAAGGGGTAGGTCGGTGTGAAACGGATGATGGTAGTCTGTTAAAATGAGTGTGAATCCTGCCTTGACGGCACGGTGCTGCAAGGCATCATCCAAAAGAATGACATCTGTTTCGGGGTGTTTTTCTATGATTCGTTGAACCCCAATGGCTCTCTTCTCGCAAACGAAAACAGAAGTATTGTCCAATTTTCTGCGGGCATACATGGACGATTCATCACCGGAGATAAGTGCTTGAGTCGTTGGAAGAACTTCGACGAAACCTGTTGATTGCCGACCATAGCCACGACTTAAGATGGCTGTTTTCCGTGTTTTGGAAAAATACTCTGCCAAAAATAAGGTCATTGGTGTTTTTCCGGTCCCGCCAGCACTTAGATTTCCAATACAAATGGAGGGAACGGGAATCGAGTAGGACTTGAGTATTCCTTTGGAGTACAATAAATTGCGAAGACTTGCGACTGCCAAATAAATCAAGGAAAATGGTAGCAGGAAGTACTTCAGCACTTTCATTATGTTGTTTTGGGGAATTTAGCTCGCAGAGTAATCAGAAAAAGTTTGATCATCAGCATAGTAGAAAATTCTTACTTGAGCCGTATCTGAAAGGAAATCTATTTTACCAATTTCGAAACGATTGATGGCAATTCCCGTTCGTTTTTCAAGGTCTTTTTTCATTTCTTCATAATGCTCTGGACGAATTAAATCTATGCGCTCATAGTTGATTGTTTTGCGGGTTTCGTGTTTCACCAACCACAAGTTCTCAAGAATGTAGGTCAGCAACATTACAGAAACATTGATGATGGCCATTTCAGCAATGCTAATTTGCTTCGACGCCAATGAATTCACAACGCTTACCCCGATGATTAAGAAAAGGTAGGTCATTTCTTTGATTTCGATGGCATCGGTGCGGTAACGGATAATCCCAAAGATGGCAAACAAGCCAAGTCCCATTCCTGTGTCGATGTCCAATTTCTTCAAGCCGAAACACAAGAAAAATGTTATGGTTCCAATAAGGTAATAGGTGAATAGATAATCCTTACGTTTTGTTTTTTCATAGTAGAAATAACGAATCAAGATCGTCAAAACAACCATGTTCACTGCCAAGCGAACGAGCAATACATAGGCATCATCACTGAAAAGACTAAAACCTAGCGTTTCTGATTTTGTCAATGGAAGTAAGAAATTAGGCAGCATCGTTATTTATTTTTTTTAGGGTTAAAAGTTTTTTCTTAAATCGGTTAAATTTCAATCGGCTTCCGCCATACAATTCAATCGAACCGATGCAGTATTTACTCAATCGGTACGGACGAATGTGTATCGTTTTCATCAATGCAAAGAAAGCAGAATTTCTGTTTACAGATTCTTGCTTTAGCTCTGCGATAATTAAATTGTCAAAAATCTCGGTTTTATCATCCCATCGGAAGGTCAAGTCGAAATCCAAAGTTAATCGCTCATTTTCCACTTTATTGACCAATGTAATACGGTGAAATGAATTCCACATCACAGCTTTTAAATCGATTTCATTTGGTATGATACTATCAATAAATTCTTTGTGCTCAGCCGCAAGAATATCGGGTATTTGATCTACTTTGATGCGCTTTTTGTTGGTGCGTCCTTTGAACTTATGTTTGATTTCCAAGAATGTCAGATCCGATTCTACATATTTTCTGAATCGGACTTTGAAACGGTTTGTTCGTCCATTGTGGTGATCTCGAAAAAAGGAGAAGCGTTCATCGTCAAAATACAAACTCTCGTAAAACGGCGTTCTGGTGCCTTCGATTTCAAGAATTCGATAGGCTTTGGACAATTCAGGAAGGAACTTAATGAACTGGTGTAGGGAAAATGCAAACTTGGTGTCCACGCGATTCATCAACTTCACACGATCCATTTCGGAAAGCGTAATAGATTCAAAACCAGTAAGAATATCTTGAACTGCGGGGTTTAGCATAAGTGCAAAGTTAAGAAATTATTAATGTTTAGAAACCTTTGAGGCTCTTTCCGATAAAATCAGTCGAAAATATGTGGTTTTTAATCAATCATTATCTTTGCAGCATGAGAAAAAAAATACTGCTATTGGGTTCTGGTGAACTCGGAAAGGAATTTGTCATTTCGTGTCAACGCTTGGGGCAATATGTAATTGCTGTCGATAGCTACGCAGGAGCCCCTGCAATGCAAGTGTCGCAAGAGTTTGAGGTAATCAATATGTTGGATGGTGATGCTTTAGATCGCATCGTTGCAAAACATCAGCCTGACCTTATCGTCCCTGAAATTGAAGCCATTCGTACCGAACGGTTTTATGACTATGAAGCGTCGGGCATTCAAGTTGTTCCCAGTGCCAAAGCAGCAAATTTCACAATGAATAGAAAAGCAATTCGTGATTTGGCTGCAAAAGAGGTAGGAGTGCGTACAGCACCTTATCGCTATGCAACAAGCTTTGAAGAACTGAAAGCTGGCGTTGCATTCACCGGAATTCCTTGTGTCGTGAAACCCTTGATGTCAAGCTCTGGTAAAGGGCAATCGGTCATTCGTTCGGAAGAGGATATTGAAAAGGCATGGAACTATGCCATGGAAGGTTCACGGGGAGATTTGAAGGAGGTCATTGTGGAAGGATTTATTGATTTTGACTATGAAATAACGCTTTTAACAGTGACTCAAAAAAATGGCGAAACACTATTTTGTCCGCCTATTGGACACCGACAAGAGCGTGGTGATTATCAGGAAAGTTGGCAACCTCAGGCCATGAACCATGAACACTTGGAGGAAGCGAAATCGATGGCTGCGGAGGTGACGAAAGCGCTCGGTGGCGCTGGAATTTGGGGGGTTGAATTCTTCATTACCAAAGAAGGTGCTTATTTTTCTGAACTTTCACCTCGTCCGCACGATACAGGCATGGTTACCTTGGCAGGGACACAAAATTTCTCTGAATTTGAGTTGCATGCGCGCGCTGTCCTTGGTTTGCCTATTCCAGAGATTGTATCGCTAAGAAATGGCGCAAGCGCGGTGGTTCTCGCTACGAATGAAAGCGGACACACACCAACATTTCAAGGTTTGGAAAAAGCAGCAAGTTACACCAATGCGGATTTTAGAATATTCGGAAAACCAACGACTAGACCTTACCGTAGAATGGCTGTTGCATTAACTTATGGCAATGCATCTACCGCAGAATTGGTGGAAAAAGCCAAGGCAATGGCAGCAGAGATAACTGTACATTAAAGCAGTCCTAGCGCAATCTTCATGCGAATCACTCGCTTTGAAGCGGCATCTACTTTTTTCTTAAACGCAGCATCCGTGCGGTAGCGCTTAAGAATGTCAGCATGTGCTTTCTTGGCGTCAACGGGCATTAGAACAATATCACATCCTGCGGAAATGGCTTTTTCTTCGCAATTTGGGATGCTTGCCACACCACCCATGTTCATCGCGTCGGTGACGATAAGTCCCTTAAATCCAAATTCACCGCGCAATAGCGTGGTTACAATCGTTTCTGAGGTGGTTGCAGGCATACCTTTCGTGTCGTAGGTAGGGTTATTGGTGACGCCAATGTGGGCAACCATAATGGACAGTACGCCATTTTTAATGAGTTCTGGGTAATTGCCAATTTCCTTCAATTCACCGTCAATCATCTGCAACGATTTGTGTGTGTCTCCAGAAACGAGTCCATGTCCAGGGAAATGCTTCGCTGTAGCCAAGATGTTGTGCGATTGCGTCTGCTGAATAAAAGCATCTGACCAAGGAATGATGTTCGCAGGGATGGCGCCGAAACTTCTGAAACCAACTGTTTTATTGGGAGACATGTCCACGACTGGGGAGAAGTTGTAATTGATTCCGATGGCATTTAGTTCTTTCGAAATCAGATCGGCACATTCACGTACTTCTTCGATGGATACCATTTCGTTGGCTTTCTTTACCGGCGTTGAACCGATGATTTTACGATTGACAAGACTTGGTTCAGCATCAGCACTGTACATAAATGGCAGATTCCCAAGGGAGTCATTCATCTGTTCAAATTTCTTGATCCAAGCAGTAAACTCTTCTTTTGTACCATTCAGCATTAAAACACCACCAATGATGCGTTGGCGAATGTGTGCTTTTATTGTTGCTTCGGTCTGACCCAATCGTCCCACAGCGGGCATGATCAATTGTGCAACTATGGCCGTATCATCTAACTGAGAGAAAACCCGATCTACTTCAGCATCAAGGTCTTTGTTGTCCGTTAAAAAGTCACTCAGCTTGAATTCTTTATGAACCTCAGGTTGAACTCTTTTTTCCGTTTTTTTTGCTGCTGGTGTTGTCTGTGCGCAGCTGTAAAAAAGGGTAACGAGCAGTGTTGGCAGAAGGATGAATTTTCTCATGGATGAAAGATCTTGTTAAAATAGAAGCCAAAGTTAAAATCCTTTAGGGCGCTTGAAGGAACGAAGCGCTTCGTTTTATGCACAATACCATTGTCAACAACCATTTTGAATCCCATGATTGGCATTGTTTTCTTCGCTCCTGTGAATCTTGAGACACATCCAAAGCGCAAGTCGTAAAAATAAAAGGTTTTGCCCTTGGTGCTTGTGGTGTAGTAGCCATCGGAAATAAATTCCAGCTGCTTCGAGTAATTTTTATTCGGCCATTTCAATTGATGCAATTCCTTTTGATGCTTCGGAATGGTATCCACTTCGTTGGTTTGAAAGGCATAAAATATGGACTTATACGCAACATAGTAATTCATGTCATCTTCGGCGAGCATCATCCAATAAAAACTTGTGAATGGCATTGGGGTCACCATGGCATTGCGTGTTTTTAAATGGCTTTCGGCAAAATAGGCGTTCGCATTGTTCAGAAAAATTAACTTGATGATTACCCCAAAAAGTAGGTAGCTTGTTGAATAGATGAGTCCGCCGTTGTTCCATTTTCTGCGCGAAGTACTTTCTCTTCGTTTGAACATGGCAATGAGCAGACAAACCATGAAAGGAATTGTGTACAAGGGGTCAATGATGAATACAGTATTGAACTTGATGCGCAAGTCGAAGGGCCAAAAGAAGGATGTTCCATAATTCGTGAACATGTCCAACATCGGGTGTGTGATGATTCCCCAGAAAAATAGCGTGATCCACATTTTTCGCTCATACCGTTCCTTGTACATTTTGTGGATAATCCAACCCAAAAGCGGAGCCATGAGACAAGCGAAAAGTATAGAATGGGAGAGACCGCGATGCACAAGCGCCCCGTCAATCGGATGATACATCCCGCTGAAAATAACGTCCAGATCAGGGATTGTTCCCGCAATAGCCCCCCACAATGGTGCTTTATTGCCAATTTTCCGTCCAGCTACAGCTTCGGCTACTGCTGCGCCGAGTACGATTTGAGTTAATGAATCCATTCGTGTGTGCAAAAGTATACTTATAAAACAATGTTTGATTCAATTGTTCAATTTCGTATCTTCAATTACCTAAACTGATACCATGAGAAACCACCTCACCATCAAGTCGTGGGCTGAAGATGATCGGCCGCGCGAAAAAATGCTTTCCAAAGGACGGTCAGCACTTTCTGATTCAGAATTGCTGGCGATCTTAATTGCTACGGGATCCTCAAAAAAATCTGCACTCGATCTCGCAAAAGAATGCCTCACCTTGGCAGGAAATGACCTCGCCAAACTTTCACGACTCACTGTTTCTGAATTGTGTAAGATCAATGGCATAGGTCCTGCGAAGGCGGTAACACTCGTTGCATCGCTGGAACTCGGACGTCGAAGGAAGGACAAGGCCGCGGATAAAAAATTACGCATTGTGTCCTCCCAAATCGTGTACGACCACATGCGGCAGTATTTACAAGACCTTTCCCACGAAGAGTTTTATGCCATTTTATTAAATCGCGCCAATGAGGAGATTCGTACTGTTCAGATTTCCACTGGAGGGTTATCTGGAACAGTTGCCGATGGGAAAATGATTTTTAAAGCGGCGATTGAGAACAGTGCGCATGGTTTGATTCTCGTTCACAATCATCCGAGCGGACAGCTTTTCCCAAGCGATAGTGACAAAAGTTTGACACAAAAAATGGTGCAATTTGGGAGCTTTATCGATTTGCCCATCTTGGATCACCTCATTTTCGCCGATAATGGTTATTTTAGCTTCGCTGATCAAGGAATACTTTGATTGAATACATTTTAGCTCATGAAACGCATAATTACAATAGTCGGTGCCCGTCCTCAAATCATTAAATCCTCCGCGATAAGTCGTGCGGTTAATGGACCATTTAAGGATGAGCTCGAAGAAATTATTGTGCATACTGGCCAGCACTACGATGAAAACATGTCGGATGTCTTTTTCAAAGAATTGGAAATCCCCATCCCCAATTACAACTTGAATGTTGGTAGTGCATCTCACGGTGTGCAAACTGCGCGAATGATTGAAGGCCTGGAATCAATTTTTGTGAAGGAGAAGCCAGATGCCGTTCTTGTGTATGGCGATACCAATTCAACGATTGCAGCGGCATTAGCAGCCATAAAGATCCACATTCCCGTGGTGCACGTTGAGGCAGGATTGCGAAGTTTCAATAAATCAATGCCTGAAGAAGTGAACCGCATTGCGTGCGATCACATGTCTTCGTTGTTGTTTACGCCAACACAATCTGGTTTGGACAATTTAAAGCGTGAGGGATTTGCTTTTCAACATGCGGATAAAGCAAGTGTAGATCACCCAAAAGTTTACCATTGTGGCGATGTGATGTACGACAATAGCCTTCATTTCTCACACATTTCTGACAAAGTTTCTACCATCAACTCGTCCTTGGGACTTGAAAAAGATGCATATCTTCTTGTCACCGTGCACAGAGATTCAAACACGGATATTCCTCAAAATTTGGAAGGAATTTTTAGTGCCTTGGTGAAATTGAGCGAAAGATATAACCAAACGATTGTACTTCCTTTGCACCCGCGAACACGGAATATGTTGGAGCAACAATTGTCGCACGAGACCTATCAAGCCGTTGTTCAGAATGATAAAATAAAGATCATTCCTCCTGCAGGATTTTTGGATATCATCGCCTTAGAAAAAAATGCTTCCATGATTGTCACAGACAGTGGTGGCTTGCAAAAAGAAGCGTTTTTCTTCAAAAAGCCTTGCATTATTCTGCGTGAACAAACCGAATGGGTAGAAATTGTTGCCAATGGAAATGCCATTTTGGTGGGAGCATCAAAAGAACGCATTCTTGCCGCTTACGAAAAACTAAGTGCACTTGAAAATCTAAGTTTTCCCGAGTTGTATGGTGATGGACATTCCGCTGAATTTATTTGTCAGAAAATCATAGACGAGTTGTAGGATGCTGATTTATGTGGATCAAATATCGGAACGCTTGATATATACCCTGGACTTCGTGTTTAAGGAGCGTGGATTGGACTATTCACTTACGAATGACAGTCATTTTTTTGAAGCATACGCCGAATCAAAAATCAACTATTCCGACCGGTATTTTGCCAATCTAGTTCAGGTAAAACCAGCTACGGTGCTTTTTGATGAAGAAATTTTGATCTATGAACTTGGTGCAGGCGAGTTTGAGGATGAACACTGTCTTTCCTTCAACAAAGTCATTGATCCCTTGGCGTCCATCTTTTACGTGATTTCTCGCATGGAAGAATTCACGAGCACATTTGAAGACAAACATGGTCGCTTTCCGCTCGAACGAAGCGTACTGCATCGGTATGGGTGGATAGAGAAAGCAATCTGTGACCGTTGGGCTGTTGATTTTCTTCGATTCCTTGATCGAAATGAATGTATTTCATTTAGAAACCGCTCGACCGATGTAGAAATCATTCCAACATTTGACATTGACAATGTGTATGCGTATCAATGGAAGAATGGGTTGCGCAAATGGGTTTCTCGGGCTAGAGATATCATCAAGCGCGACCGAGGCAGGATTTTGGAGCGCAGAGATGTATTGAATGGAGACAAGAAGGATCCGTATGACACCTTTGAAGATATTCTTGCCGTGCGCGATGCAGGTTTTGCAGTACGTATGTTTTGGCTGCTTGGCGATTATGCCAAATTTGACCGCAATGTTTCGCACAAAGATCCACGCCATCAAGCCTTGATCAAAACAATGTCTGAATCGTGCATCGTTGGCATACACCCCAGCTATAAATCCAATAGCTACGAATATTATTTGCATGAAGAAAAAGAGCGTTTGGAGGAAATTATCCTCAAACCTGTGGAACACTCACGACAACATTTTTTAAAGCTTAAAATTTCAATTACCTATCCCATTTTAATTGAGCAAGGAATCCGCCACGATTACACCATGGGGTTTGCAGAAAATGTCGGCTTTAGAGCAGGGACGGCGCGCCCTTTCAAGTGGTTTGACTTAACAAAGAACAAACCTACAGCGCTCACCGTACATCCTTTTGCGTATATGGATGGTACCTTGAACGAATACATGAAGTTAACTCCAGAGGAAGCCATGGAAACCATTCTGAAACTGTACAAGGAAATCCAGAAATACGGAGGTGATTTTTTATGTGTTTGGCACAACGAGACCATCGGTGATTACGGCATCTGGAAAGGTTGGCGCGATGTCTTGAATTATACATTAGCATTAAAAGAACAAAAATGAACCGAACTATTGCCTTAATGGGAACCATCCTTTTGTTGATCTCCATTATTTTAGGAGCTTTTGGGGCTCATGCCCTAAAGGAAGTGTTAAAGGAGGAACAATTGATCTCCTTTGAAACAGGCGTGCGCTATCAAATGATTCACGGTCTGGGATTAATGATCATTGGATTGAATGCAGATCGCCATGGATTTAAACTGAATACAATCTATCGTCTGCTATTCACCGGTGTACTGTTGTTTTCAGTCTCCATCTATTTTCTTGCTTTACAGGATGTGTTGGCAATGAAACTTAAGTTTTTAGGACCGATCACACCGCTTGGAGGCTTATTGATGATTGTCGGTTGGTCTGTTTATGGCATTCAACTCTTTCGTTCAAAAAACAATGCATGAGCAACGCGTTTAAAGTGACGATTTTAGGCTCGGGAACTTCACAAGGTGTTCCTGTGATCGCTTGTGAGTGCCACGTGTGTTCGAGCACTGAAGCAAAAGATCAACGTCTTCGCGCATCTATCCTGATCACATGGCACGGACACAATTTTGTCATTGATACTGGTCCTGATTTTAGACAGCAAATCTTAACATCGAAAATCAAAAGTCTTCGTGCAATCCTTTATACGCATGAGCACAAGGATCATTTGGCAGGAATGGATGACGTTAGGGCCTTCAATCACCGTGAAGAACGGGATATGGAAATTTTCTGCACACATCGCGTGGCTGATGCTTTAAAAAGGGAATATAGTTATGTGTTTTCTGGTGAGCGTTATCCTGGAATTCCAACGGTAAATCTAAACTTTATAGAAAACCGTACTTTTCGCTTGCCTGATGGACCAATTGTGACTCCGATAGAGGTGATGCACTACAAGATGCCTGTTTTTGGATACCGTATTGGAGACTTCACGTACATCACCGATGCCAAAACCATATCGCCGGAAGAGCGCAATAAGGTGCGTGGTACAAAGGTATTGGTCGTTAATGCCTTGCATCGATCGGAACACATTTCCCATTTCAATTTGGAAGAGGCTTTGGCCTTTATCAATGACATTCAACCGGAAAAGGCCTATTTGACGCATATTTCACATCTCTTTGGTACACATCAAGAAATTATTGATTCCTTACCGCCGAATGTATTTGTGGCCTATGATGGGTTGGAACTTGACGTGGAATGAGCATTGAAAAGTAAAAATGAAGAATGAAGGCGTTTGGAAATAGCTTTCCTTTTCCAAATGCTTCACCAACCGTCTTACTTTTTTATTTTCATGCCAATGACATTTGGCAAGGCCCAAAAGGTCATGTTGTTATCGTTGGCGTAGGTGTTTGAGACATAACTTCCCACTTTTTCGATCACACGGTTTCCCGTTCGAATGTACAAGCTTGTTTCAGGTCCACCTTCAATGTAAATGGCATTCGTCAGCCCATAAGGCATTCCGATCATAAATCGAATCATTTCATTGTGGGTGTAGGGAGATCGGGAATAGATGTAATATATATTGCCTAACGGATCTGTGGCTGCGACCATCATGCTGCAGGATTGATAACGCTTGTTCCACCCCATACCCGTGCCATTGCAATCGATCATACGCAGGCCTTGAGCGTAGCAGTGGTAATCGTCTTTTACCGTATGCCATGGGTCACATTGCAAATCAATAATACAAAAATCATGGGCGCTGCTGTCTTTGGCATTCAAGGCAATCATGGAGTTGTAATTTTCTCGCAGCTGCGCATTGTTGTGGTGTCCATAGTTCTTCATGAATCCACGATTGATCAAGCCATTCGAGAGTTCGTACATGCCGGCATTGAGCACGACATTGAAGTCAAAAGTGTCAGCCCAGTCACATACGGATCTTGGACGTCCAAATTCGGTTGCCGTAACCAATGAAAATTCCATCTTCGCAGGAGTTATGCGTACAATGGTAATTTTAGAATCACCCAAGATTGATTTCTGCGGTGCATCGACAACACAATACAAAAGTCCATCCGCCAGTGTATCCCATTCGTAAGGTTTCGTACCAAAATAGGAACTGTCTACTGCTGCTTGACCGAGGGTTAAATAGGCCATAAACAGAAAGCATAGGGTACTGAACGTTTTCATTTTATTTTTCATTCCAATCAAATTTCTTCTTTTCAAACGGAAAAACCTCTAACAATTCACCAGAATAATAAAATTGATAGGCGATTGCTCCAAATGTATAGGCTTTGTCTTTTATGCGAATGGTAGAACCACCAACGCGAGGATTTTTTTTTGGTACAGATTGAATGTACCCGACGTTGAACAGCGTAGCGAGAATCTCTGGGCGGTTTTCAATGGAAAATCCTGCGCGCTCCCATTGTACCTTCACTTGTTTTAAAAACAATGCGGCGTACATGTACGAGTAAAAATGGTTTCTGAATGAGGTCAAGCGGCTAATGCGCTCTGAGGTAGGGTCACCCGTCGAAAAATCAAGCAGGGACTCGTATTGTTTACCGAGATAATACTCGCTTTTTGAATCCTTTAAGTACTTTTCAATGTTTTGAGCAGTGTGCTCTTTTATTCCTGTAACCCCAAAAGAAAATTGCGATTCAACAGAGAGGATTTTCAAAGGGCCAATCCATTGTTTGTAGGCTTCTCGGTTCGAATTGAAAAGACGAATTTGTTCTCCAACAAGACACGATACAATCAAACGTCCTTCAACACCAGTAACGGCGGCAACAGAATCGATCAAGGCACGATCTTTTACCACAGCCTCCTTGAAGACGCCCCATTCTGCAATGTTCATCCACTCAAAAGCGCTTTTGTGGGTGTATTGACGCTTAAAATTTCGTCGGTTGGCACGGTGCTTCTTCACATCCGCCATGTAGCGTTTGTCTTTCTTAAGCTCGATGTCGACAGCGTCTACCATACGCATGATTTCTCGCTCATCAACTCCTTTTTTGTAGGCAGCAAGAATGTATTCAGCATTTTTTGGATAGTACTTGTTGAGAATTAGAATTCGGTGAAGTGCGTCGTGGTGCTGAAAAGTCACCTTTGAGACATCTTCTTTAAACGATTGATTGTATTTGCTGTTGATGCCAGAGAAGTATCTGTTGTTTGCATCGACAGAACCTCCCTCATCTGTCAACCGAAGCATAATGGCGGCATAGCTTGCGGTGAGGAAAAATCCAATCAACGCGAAACCAACTAAAAAGAAATAGAAGGGGATTTTAAACCATTTGCTGCGAAAAATTTTCCTCATTGAGCTGATCGTTAATTGGATTGCGAAAATAGAAATTCTAGGTCGGCTAATGCTTAAACTTTCAGTAAAACGCTTGTTAAAAGTTTCTTTTTACTTTTGTCTAAATAATTAGAACGATGGCAAACAATTTACTAGAAGGAAAAAGAGGGATAATTTTCGGCGCATTGAACAGTCAATCGATAGCTTGGCATGTTGCTGAGAAGGCACATGAGCAGGGCGCACGCTTTGTTTTGACGAACGCACCCATTGCCATGCGCATGGGTGAAATCAATGGTTTGGCCGAAAAAACAGGTTCGAAAGTTATTCCTGCAGACGCAACAAGTGTTGAAGATTTGGAAAAACTGATCAGCGAATCCATGGAAATCCTTGGAGGAAAAATAGATTTTATCTTGCACTCAATCGGAATGTCGGTGAATGTCCGTAAAGGAAATCATTACACAGAAGAAAATTATGATTACACCATGAAAGGCTTGGATGTTTCAGCACTTTCATTCCATAAAGTGATGCAAACAGCGAAGAAATTGAATGCCATGAATGAGTGGGGTTCGATTGTCGCATTGACGTATATTGCTGCGCAACGCGTGTTTCCTGATTACAACGATATGGCGGACAATAAAGCCTATTTGGAATCGATTGCACGAAGCTTCGGATACCATTTCGGGGTAGATCACAAAGTACGTGTGAACACCATTTCACAGTCTCCAACGATGACAACAGCCGGAAGCGGTGTAAAAGGATTCTCCGAATTCATTTCGTTCTCCGACATGATGTCACCTCTTGGCAATGCAGACGCAAGTGCATGTGCAGACTATTGCATCACCTTGTTCTCTGATTTGACACGTTATGTGACCATGCAGAACTTATTCCACGATGGTGGTTTCTCCAACACAGGGGTAACCCAACAGGTGATTGACCGGTTCTCAGAAGAATAATTTTCAAAATGCAGTCTACGGGCTGCATTTTTTGTTTTATTTCGAAGATAATTCCGTTAAGGTTAAAACCAAAAAAAATAGAATGAAAGTAGTGATTGCATTTTTCTTGTGCTGCACGAGTGTGCTTGCACAAGAACTCAAAATCCGCAACAACCAAGGAGGCTTGTTCAGTTTAGGAGTCCGAACGACATTGAGTGGGTTCAATGGGTCCAATGCATTGGCTTCAGGAAGTGGTTTTGGAATCGGTGGGCAATACCGAATACAGCCTGCAACAATGGTCAATACAGATTGGTTTTTTGATTACATCACCGAAAACGCAGGTGATTTTGCCAATCGAACGGATTACCACATTGGCTGGAGTGTGTTGTATTATCCATTAAGAAATGAAACACCCTTCGCTCGACCTTATATTCTTGCCGGACATTGTTTCGATTACACTAAACTACAAGAGAATGCCAACCGCAACAATTATCTGGATCGCTGGAGTTCTGCCATCCAAGGTGGCATTGGTGTGCACTTAAACCTTACCGAACGCCTCGATCTCTCTTTGGTTGGACAATACATGATCCATTTAGGAACTGACATTCATGAAGAATATGTTGGCGGTCAGGTCGTTTTTCACGAAGAGAAGGGGGGCACGTTAGAAGGGCATTTACTCTTTAATGCGAGCATCAATTACAAAATTGCGGACTTATGGTAAAAGGATTCATTTTTACAGCGTGTATGAGTTTTTTTGGTACTGCATTTTCTCAAGACCTTATCGGTGCGGGTTTGATCAAAACAACTGGAAGTATTACTCCTGGACGTATGGTAGGACAGCCCATGCGTAACGTTTATTTTTCTGGATTTGCTGAAGTTTACACGCACAAAAAAGTGAGTTTCCGCGGCGATGCATTGTGGTATGTGGATGGACAGTCAAAAGCAGCGCAAGAATCATGGCGCTATGCACGGAACTTGAGTGTGTATTTCGGTGCGTTTTACCATTTCAACAAGAACAATTGGGACATGCACCTAGGTTTTCAACCTGGAATGGCAGTAGTCGTGCCTTCGGGAAGCGTACAAGTAAATCCATTGGCTAAGGCCTGTCCATCGGCGGCATTTCATGTAGGATCTACATTTTTTGTTTGGAAGTATTTCAATTTCTACGCGGATGTGGCCTACACACATACGTATTACCGTGGGCTGAACACAGGTTCGGTGTATCTTGGTGAGGTGCTCTTCACCGCAGGATTAGGATTTAACATCAATGTGCTTCAAACAAAGTTGTTTCAAGACTGATTACTGATTGCTCAAGAAAATAGCGTTCGCCATAAAGAGTTTTCCATTTTCCCAAAATCCACGGAACAATGGGTTGTCAATCATGTAAATGATGCACCCGTTGCCCATATTTTCTTGGCCTATAACCAATGTCTTCGGCTGCTTTTTCAATGCCTCACAACCGGCAAATCCAGCGATAAGTTCTGGTTTTTCAGGTAAGGTAACCACGTTAGAAGCACCATCGAAACACGAATACCCATCTGCACTTAGTTTCAAGGTGAAGTAATCTCCAGTATAGCCAAATGCCAGTGGATGAGTATGGTCTACAGCGCAACGGAAAATAGCTCCTGTGATGGTCTGCTTGATGTATTCTCGTTCTTGTTCGTTGTAGTTGATATGGGGGTGTTCGTGCACCTCTTCGGCATCTCCTTCTTTGCTTTCATCGATGTTCTTAATGTTTAAAGCATACCCTTGATCGGCGGTGAATCCAGCAGAAGACGCGCCGATAGCAATCAATTTCCCTCCGTTTGAAATCCATGTTTGAAGGGTTGATTTTGTCGATTCATCCATAAAGGTAGACGCATCACCTTCAGGAACGATCAGTACGTTGAATTGTGCGAGGCCTTGCGCATCAATTTGATAGGCATTCAATTGAGTGATGGGGTAATTCAGTTCATTTTCGAAGAAATGCCACGTTTCACCAGCACTCAAAGAGGACATAGCGTCACCGAAAAGCATCGCTACTTTAGGTGTTTGGATCATTTTTACAGATGAGGAACCGAAATCGTTTCCTTTATCGACCATACCTGTGCGTGTTGCAGTAAGGGATTTTTCATGGAAATTGGCGAGAGAAATCAATGTTTCCGTGAACAATTTCGAAGAGTTATCTCCTTTTGCAATGATCAGTGTTCCACGCGCATATTCTTTGCCATTCAATGTAAATGGATTTTCAGCAAATCGAACACGTATGCCTTTTTGAATCAGTTCTGATAGGAATCGTGCATCCCGCATGCTGTTCCAATCCGTGACATAGGCGTAAGCATCCTGATCCGATTTGTTTGGCGAGAATATCGGTGTTGCCTTTACACCTTGAACTTTTGTTTCCGAGGCAATGGCTTCTAGTCCGTAAGCGTAAGGAAGTGACCAGGCGGTAATGTCGTAGGTCAATGAATCGGATAAGGCCGTTTTTGGTTCGAAAAGCACGTTGACCAATGTCCCTTTGGGTTGATCGGTATTGATGATGAGGTGATTCATTCCAGGAATCATTGAACCAGGTCCATTTTTGATGTAGTCGAATCCTTTTACGGTCGTCTGTCCTGTCCCAAATGAGTAAGTAATGTCATGTGCATCAAGAAGTTTCTTTAGTGCAAGGACATTGTCGTAATTGCCACCGACAATGTAACTCTTGTATTTGTAATTTTTTTTCGTCACGAAATCTTTGAATGAATCAATCAATTCTTTGGACTTGAGCGATGAATATTGCACCGTAGAAATCCCCGTAGTGTGGTGGTGTTCGATGCGGTCAGAAAGTCTTAGTGTGTCGCCATCGTTGGTTTGAATGGCAAGTCCAGCGCGACCATTCCCTGCTTGCTCATAGGTCATCCCCACAGCACCGTTGAAGGTAGGGTAGGTGTCGCCATAGCTTGGATAAAGCAAGTCGAAAATCTCACGGGTAAAGTAGAACCATCCCTGCTTGTCAAAATAGGTGGCGTGATTGCGGCCAAGCCCATTTTGAAATTCACGTTGCCAATCGGTAATGACTTTGTGATAGGGTTCAGCAGCCGGGGCAAAATAATACGGGTCATTGATGCCTTGTTCATGAAAATCAACGTGCACATGAGGTAACCATTGATTGTACAAGCGAATGCGTTGTTGGGATTCCACTTGTGTCAACCATGCCCAGTCTCTGTTCAAGTCGAACATGTAGTGATTTGGTCTTCCGCTTGGCCAAGGCTCGTCATGTTCAGCGGCTGAAGGATCTGCATTTGGTGTTGAATTTGCCACTTGATTGTACCAATGCACATAGCGGTCACGGCCATCAGGGTTGATGCATGGATCCAAAATAACAAGGGTGTTTTTTAGCCAGTCTTGGTGAAGGGTGATGAGTTCATGAGCTGTTTTCATCGCTGCCTCAGTACCTGAACTTTCGTTGCCGTGTACATTGTAGCTCATCCAGACAATGGCAATGTGTTCATCGCTGCTGATTGTGCTGTGCGATTTCTTAATTTCTTCGATGCGTTTAAGGTTCTCAGGTGTAGAGATGTACGCCACTACCAATGGTCTATTTTCATTTGTCCGGCCATATTCTTCAAGAAGGAGTCCACCATTGGAATTGGTTTCCAGCTGCTCGAAATAAGCCACAACAGTATGGTGATCATTGAAATGTGTGCCAAGAGGAAAACCTAAAAAAGCTTCAGGACTTTTAAGTTGAGCGGTTGACGAAAAACCAAGAAGGATGGCTGTAAAGAGTGCAAATAAAATACGCATAGGATTCAGCATTGAGTCTCAAAACTACTTATTCTGCTGAAATGGACGACGGAAAGATTAAATTATTCCCTTCGTGCGGAGGAACTCATCCAATGACTCGATATCTCCGAACATCACTTCGCGCGCTTTACTTCCTTGGAAAGGTCCGATTATGCCCATACCCTCGAGTTGATCCACGATTCGACCAGCACGGTTGTAACCTAGTTTAAGTTTTCGTTGCAGTAAACTCGCTGATCCTTGCTGGTTCATGACGACAATGCGCGCAGCATCGGCAAACATGTTGTCGATTTCATTCATGTCAATGTCGCTTCCGCCATCACCACCTTCACCAATATACTCGGGCAGCAATAAGGCTTCAGGATAGGCTCTTTGTTCACCAATGAAGGCACAAATTGCCTCTACTTCTGGTGTGTCAACAAATCCACATTGAAGGCGTTTTAGTTCAGAACCATTCGAAATGAGCATGTCGCCACGTCCAATCAATTGATCGGCACCAGAACCGTCTAGGATGGTACGAGAATCGATTTTCGACAAGACACGGAATGCAATACGCGCAGGGAAGTTGGCCTTAATCATACCCGTAATCACATTGACGGAAGGACGCTGTGTGGCTACGATGAGGTGGATTCCAATGGCTCTAGCAAGCTGCGCAATTCTAGCGATTGGATGTTCGACCTCTTTACCAGCGGTCATGATCAAATCGGCAAACTCATCAATCAAAACAACGATGTATGGCAAATACCGGTGCCCTTTTTCTGGGTTCAATTTACGAGCGATAAACTTGGCGTTGTATTCTTTAATGGTACGCACGCTTGCATCCTTGAGCAATTCATAACGATCATCCATTTCGATACACAATGAATTTAACGTGTTTACAACCTTCGATACATCCGTTATGATGGCATCCTCTTCACCAGGAAGTTTAGCCAAGTAATGGCGTTCGATTTTATTGAATAGGGTCAATTCAACTTTTTTCGGGTCGACCAATACAAATTTCACTTGCGCAGGGTGCTTCTTGTAGAGAATCGAAATAAGAATCGCATTCAATCCCACCGATTTACCTTGACCTGTCGCACCAGCAACAAGGAGGTGAGGCATCTTGGTTAAATCAAAGGTATAGGTTTCATTGCTAATGGTCTTTCCAATCACAATCGGAAGCTCAGCATCGGAATTTTGGAATTTTTCAGATGCGATGAGCGAACGCATACTCACCATTTCTGGATTGGATTTAGGTACTTCGATACCGATGGTTCCTTTCCCTGGTATTGGTGCGATGATACGAATGCCTAGTGCACTTAGGCTCAACGCGATGTCGTCTTCGAGATTTTTAATTTTTGAGATGCGAACACCCGGAGCTGGAACAATTTCATACAAAGTTACGGTTGGACCAGGTGTCGCTTTGATGGATGCGATTTCAATTTTGTAGTGTGCGAGCGTCTGAACAATACGGTTTTTATTGTCCTCCAATTCTTGTTTGTTGATGGTAACGCCGCCATTTCCATATTCTTTCAATAAATCGATTGGAGGCAAAACGAAGTTCGCTAAATCCAAGGTAGGATCGTAGTCACCATATTCTTTGCGCAGACGGTCAAGGTCTTCTGTGTCCAATTCTTCCTCTTCTTTGACAATATCCACGGAGAATGTTTCGTCCTCAATGTCGCTGAGGTCCAATTCTTCGGTGAGCGAAGTTTCAGTTACTTCCGATTCAGGCTCCTTGTGGGTAATGACCAATTCGGAATCATCAAATTCATCATCATCTTCCTCCTCATCCTCAGGTTGATCGAAATGAATTGTTTCAATGATATTGTCCTCTTCGATTTCTTCATCTTTGATCGTATTAACGACACGGATGTCATCGTAGAGCATGCTTTCAGTGTTTTGAGCTCTTGCATTGGATGTTTCAGTTGCTAGTTCCTCTTTGCTGCCAAAGAAACGGTTGAAAATTGCTTTGAAATCAGGGTTAAACAATACGACAGAAAGCACATAACCCAAAACAAGGATCAACGAAAGCGATCCAAAACGACCAAGTGACAGTGCGAGCCATTCATTCGTGTAATAACCGAATCCGCCACCAAGGTAATTGATGTTCGATGCAAAAAAACCAAAGAGCAGAGAGGTCCAAACAATGAGTACAGAGGTACGGGCAAACCATTTGCGAAGAGGAACCAATTCAACATCAAAAAGCACACGCACACCCGAGATGAATAGTAGAAACGAAATACCGAAAGATGAAATCCCAAACCATCGAAAAATGAAGAGGTGAGAGGTCCAAGCACCAAATTTTCCTAGCCAGTTGTCTACTGGTTTTTCATCACTTTCGAAGAGATAGGTAAAAAGTGATTTGTCGAGAACCTGGTCTTGATCTTGAGCCCATGTGAATAGGTAGGAAAGACAAGATAGAAACGTGTAACACGCAACGAGCATGAGCAAAGATCCGAATGCCGTTTTCACTTTTTTGGCATCGATGCGTCCCGATAATCCAGAAAATGAGCCTTTGGATGAAGCTGACTTTCCTTCTTTCTTCGCTTTTGATCGTTTCGTAGAAGGTTTATTTTGAGTTTCCTCTTGGATACTTTCTTTTTCGCGGTACTCGTTTTCTGCCATGCGGTGAATTTAATGTACGAAGATAGATACCACGATTCGGGAATTGACTCAGGTATTCAGCGAAGTATAAACACCTTGATGTTAGTAGGAATCATTCATGTTCAATCTCGATTCCTTCGCTTTGTTGCTGGTATTGGAGCATCTCGTTCAAGAAGTTGTCAAATGTTACACGCTTGTAGTCTGAAGGTACGCCAAAAAGGTCGTGATTTGGGGTGTTTCTTTCAATTGACATTAAGCGGTATATATAGGTGCCATCAACAGAAGAAATGTAGTACAGTATGGGTAATCCAGGGAAATTTTCGAGCGTGTTGATGTATTTTGGACTGAATTGGGGGAAGTACCAAAACTCAAGCGGTTCTTTAAAGTTTTCATGGCTCACCATAAGGCGTTTTGCTTTCATCCCCTGTATTTTACGCTTCCCACGTTTTGTCTGATAACTGTATGGGTAATTCACTTCTTTGCCGTCATTGTGGTCCGTTTGGATCGCATAGTTGTTCACAGGAGTTTTCAGGAGCAGATAGGATTTGTTCAGCGTGAGGTGTTTGATAATGACTTGAAGACCAAGTTGGTCTGTATTATTTTCTATTCGGATAAGTGTATCATTGGTGTAGACAACCATTTGGCGGGGAGGAATCATTTTTTGAAGCGAGGTGTCCATGATTGTTACGGAATAAACGAGTTTTCCCGTAAATCGCTCAAATTCAGGTGTGTTTTGCGCCGAAATTGTATGGATGAGGCCAATGAAAATGAGAAGTAATCGTAGTTTGTACATTGAAATGAATTTTGAACCGAAAGTACATTTTTTTTGTCAGTCAAAGTGAATGACGAAACGCAGAACAATTCGAAGGTTACACATTTTTGATGCGCTTCTCTCGGGGATTTATGTTAATTTTGACCACTATTTTTACCGTATGAAAAAGGAGATAAGTTTACTCATAAATCGCTCGGAGATTGCGGCAGGCACGCGCGGAGCCTCGATGGGAGCAGATGCTTTGATGGCTGCAGCAAGAAGTCAAGGAAATGGTTTTTTTGCGCGGTATCCAAAGGTCCGAATTGCCGATCGAAATGAGTTGCTTGATCAACAAGATGCACATCCGTTTGCGAAGCGAATCAATGGATTTGAACAGGTGTATTCATCGGTAGTTAGCCAAGTTTCTGCGTGTCTTTCAGACAACCATTTTCCACTTATTTTGGCAGGCGATCACGCTTCTGCGTCGGGCACTATAGCCGGTATTAAAGAAACCTATCCAGATAAACGCTTGGGCCTTGTGTGGATCGACGCACATGCGGATTTGCACACGCCTTACACCACTCCTTCGGGAAATATGCACGGGATGCCTTTGGCCATTGCCTTGTGTGAAGACAATTTGGTGTGTAAATCCAACGAGGTTGACCAAGAAACAATAGCCATTTGGGAACGGTTGAAGCAAATCGGTTATTCGGGCCCGAAATTCTTGACACAGGACTTGGTTTTTATAGCGCTAAGAGATTTTGAATCACAAGAGAGTGCCTTGATTGAGGAACACGCGATTTCAGTAATTCCGGTGGAACAAGTCAATGAGGAAGGAACGAAGCGCATCGTGGAAAGAACCTTAACTCATCTATCGGAATGCGATATCCTTTACGTTTCATTTGATGTCGATTCGATGGAGCCTGCCTTAACATCTATGGGAACGGGGACGCCGGTGAAGAATGGACTTTCGCCGCTGCAAGCCAAAGAAATCCTAGTTGGTTTGTGCGAAGATCCTCGTGTTGTTTGTACCGAATTTGTGGAGATTAACCCTTGTTTGGACGAAAAAATGAACCGAATGGCAGAGATTGCTTTTGGATTGTTGGAGGCAGTAACAAGCACCATTGAAAAACGAAATTAAAAAATGGAACACGCAATAAAGGAGTTTTTACTCCAACACAGTACCTCACTTTTTGGAACAGAAGTTTCTGCAGGAATGGTGCAAGTTCAGCGCACAAAAAAGGATGTGTCCGGTGACCTAACGCTCTTACTTTTTCCATTTTTAAAGGCATTGAAATTATCGCCTCAAGAACTGGGGGAGAAACTGCGCGATGCGTTGTTGTCTGAGTTTAAAGGCATTCAGCAAATTGATGTCCTTGGTGGATTCTTGAACATTCATTTGTCTTCAGGGTACTGGGTAAATGCGCTTGAGGAAATTCAAAAAGACGAACAATATGGTTTTCAAGAAGCAGGTTCAAAGCCATTGTTAATGGTTGAATATGCATCGCCGAACACCAATAAACCCTTGCATCTTGGTCACTTAAGAAATATTTTTCTCGGGTATTCAGTTTCTGAAATATTAAAGGCGAATGGGCATAAGGTCATTAAAACCCAAATCATCAACGACCGCGGGATCCACATTTGCAAAAGCATGCTTGCGTGGGAACGCTTTTCACCTGTAAACGCGCAGGGTGAACGTGAAACACCTCAAAATACAGGATTGAAGGGCGATAAACTCGTTGGGAAATACTACGTTGAGTTTGATCGAAATTTCAATGCTGAGGCGAAAGAAATTATCAGCGATTGGGAGCATGAAAAATTCAACTCTTATGGCGATGCTGTTGTTGCTGAGTTTAAGCGATTGACTGAAGCGAAGGAAGGTAAAGATGAAAAGGCCCTTGCTGGTATTGATGACAAGATCAAGGATTTAGCGAAAAATCAAACCGCACTCCTCCGCGACGCCAAAGAAATGTTGGTGAAGTGGGAAGCACGCGATCCTCAGGTTTATTTACTTTGGACAACCATGAACGGTTGGGTGTATGAAGGATTTGAAGTGACCTATCGTTCAATCGGTGTTGATTTTGATAAAAGCTACTACGAGTCAGATACGTTTCTTTTGGGTAAGGACATTGTTGTTGAAGGTTTGCAAAAAGGAGTTTTTTACAAAAAGGAGGATGGTTCCGTTTGGATCGATTTGACCGATTGTGGACTTGATGAAAAATTGGTGTTGCGATCGGATGGAACAGCGGTTTACATTACGCAAGACATCGGAACAGCCGTTGATCGACACAAGGATTATCCTGACATGAATGGGATTATCTATACCGTTGGAAATGAACAAGATTACCATTTCAAAGTATTGTTTTTAATTCTCGAGAAACTGGGCTACTCCTGGGCGGCAAATTGTTCCCACCTAAGTTATGGAATGGTTGACCTTCCGTCAGGAAAGATGAAGTCGCGTGAAGGTACTGTAGTTGATGCCGATGATCTCATAGCTGAAGTGGTTGAAAAAGCAACTGCGATGACGCGTGAACGCGGTCATTTGGACGGAATGACTGATGCCGCGAAAGCATATCTATTCAATACGATTGGTCTTGGAGGATTGAAATACTACCTACTGAAAGTAGATCCAAAAAAACGCATGTTGTTCAATCCGGAGGAATCCATCGAATTGAATGGCAATACGGGTCCATTCATTCAATACACCCATGCGCGCATTTGTTCCTTGCTTTCAAAAGCAAATTATACCGAAGGGGCTATCGCTTCATGCAGTTTGAATGACGAAGAAAAGGAGGTGATTAAATTACTGACTGAATATCCGACTGTTATTGCTGAAGCTGGACAAACATTGTCACCTTCAGTTTTAGCCAATTACAGCTACGAATTGGTGAAAACGTACAATCATTTTTATCAGACAGTTCCGATTTTGATCGAGACAGATGAAAACTTGAAGGCGATGCGATTGGCCATGAGCGCAAGTGTTGCCAAGGTGATTCGTTCCTCGATGAAGTTGCTTGGAGTAGAAGTGCCAGAGCGGATGTGATCCTGGGAATCGAGAACCTCAGCCCACATGAGAACCTCAGCTCACAAGTAAATGAATTTCCCGTTGATTTGGGATGATATGTTGCATCCGGCACTCGAAGGCAACACTACCTCATGAACGCATACATCAAAATATTCGCACCCATTTGTAACGCCTCCTTGCGTTTTTCGGGAGGGTCATTGTGCACTTGAGGGTCTTCCCAACCGTCGCTTAAATCGGTTTCATAGGTGTATAAACACAAGAGTCGTCCATCTTCAAAAATCCCAAAGGCCTGAGGGCGCTTACCGTCGTGTTCATGAATTTTTGGTAAGCCGTTAAAATTGAACTTTTGATGAAAAATAGGGTGGTCAAAAGGGATTTCAACGAGTGGGTTGTTCGGAAAAACTTTTTTCAATTCCACGCGAATGAATTCATCCATACCGTAGTTGTCATCGATGTGTAAAAATCCACCAGCAAGCAAATAGGTGCGTAGATTTTCTGCTTCCGCAGCGGAGAAAACAACATTACCGTGTCCAGTCATGTGGATCATAGGATAAATGAAAATGTCTTGACTTCCAACGTCAACATAAGGCACATCGGTCGAAATCGCGCAGCCCAACGATTGATTGCAAAAGGTGATCAGGTTTTTTAAGGCGGTGGGATTGGCATAATAATCACCTCCACCTGAATATTTTAATACCGCCAATTGGTAGGTACCTTGACTGCATGTGTAATCTGTATGAAAAACAAATCCAAGAATCAATGCAGTGATGTAAACTAACTTTTTCATACTTCGGATTTATAATTTATGCCCAAGAAGTACTGCATGCATACATGCAACCAAACCTGCAGTTTCTGTGCGCAATCGATTGTCGCCCAATGTGATTGGTACATATCCAGCTATTCGTGCCAATTCAATTTCGTCGGATGAAAAATCACCTTCTGGACCAATTAATATTGGGCAATGGTTTGGTTTCCAGACGTTTTCGATTGTGTTTTTTTCTGTGTCTTCGCAGTGCGCAATCAGTCCGTTTGGGTGTTTATGTACAAATTCTTTCAATCCTATCATTGGATTCAGTCTTGGTAAAAAGCTACGCTGAGATTGTTTCATAGCTGAAACAAGGATTTTCTCTAAACGATCCTCTCGTATACTTTTACGTTCACTATTTCGGCATGAAAGTAACGTAATTTCTGTAACTCCAATCTCCGTTGCCTTTTCAAAAAGCCATTCCATGCGGTCACTGTTTTTCGTTGGCGCAATGGCAATATGTACCTCAAATTTGTGTGGTTCGTGTTGATCAATCTGAATTGTTTTGATCACACATCCTTTTGGATTCGCGGCAACAATTTCACCTTTCATCACGAGGCCTGTTCCATTCAGAATATGCAGTTCGTGGCCTTCTTTCATTCGCAGAACACGGCAAGCATGAGCGGATTCGTCTGCATTTAACGTGAATTGAGTTTCTTCACCCGTTATCGATGGTTCAAAGAAAATAGGCATCAGTGTAGCATTCTAAAGATGATTTCTCGCATCAATTCACCACTCGAACTTGAGCTATTGCCAACGCCTTTTGACTTCAAATCGTATTCTTGCAAGATGGCAATGTTGGCAGCTATTTTTCGCGGATCAAATTGTTTGGATGCCCCAAGAAGTTCTCTAGCGACAAATGGATGGACCTTCAACCCGCTAGCAATCGCTTCTGCAGATTTATTCGGTAAGAAATGGATGCGCAACAATTGCGAAAACAAACGGAAAATCTGAGGTATCACAACCACAATATTCGTTGCTTTGGGATTGTGTTCAAAATAATTGACGATGCGGTTTGCTTTGAGCACGTCGCGCGTAGATAAGGCATTGGTCAATTCAAAAACATTGTAATCTTTTGAAATGCCAATATTTTCCTCGATGTGCACTTCATTGATTGTGGTTCCTTGTTCTAAAATGATGGATAGCTTCTCAACCTCATTCACAATCCTACCCAGATCATTTCCTAAAAACTCAACCAACAAACTGCACGCCTTTGAACTTAAACCATAACCTTTCGATTTGACGTATTTTAAGATCCAATCCCCAAGGGCATATTCTTTGATTTTCTCTGATTTAAATACAACACCTTGTTTTTCAGCAAGTTTTATAAGTTTCTTTCTTGCGTCGAAATTTTTGTATTTGTAGCAAACAACGAAGATGGTTGTTTCTGTGGGCGAATTAAAATAAGACTCAAGTTCATCTAGTTTCTTTTCAAAATCTTGCGCTTCTCTTAAAACCACAAGCCTACGCTCGGCCATCATGGGATAGCCATTCAATTCGGCTTTCAAACTGCCTAAATCCGCGTCTTTGCCGTAGAGTATTGTTTGATTGAAGTCTCGCTCATGTTCTTGAAGCGCCCCTTCTATTACCGCATTTGAAATCTCATCAATGAAAAAGGGTTCTTCTCCGTGAAGAAAATAAATCTTCCGGAATTGTCCACTTCGAATTTCTTTGATGAGCTGTAAATGATCCATGCTTTACTTGTGTTTCTCCCAGATTTGAACAAGTTCAATGAGCGTGTTCACTGCTTTTTGCATGTCTTGTATGCTCACAAATTCATGGCGAGAGTGAATGGCCATTTCTCCAGTAAAGATATTCGGACAAGGCATTCCCATGAATGAGAGGCGCGACCCATCTGTACCTCCACGGATTATGGCAGGTTTTGGTGTTATTCCCGCACGAGTCATTGCTTCAATGGCATAGTCCGTTACGAATGGAACATGCTGCAACACTTCTTTCATGTTGCGGTATTGTTCTGTTACGCTGTATTCATAGTGAACACCTGGGAAAAGATCAACTACAGATTTTAAAATCGTTTCAAGGCGTTCTTCATAAGCGGCCAACTTTGAGGTATCGTGATCGCGAATGATGAAGTTGATCTCTGCTTTTTCAAGTCCTCCTTCAAACGAAACAGGATGAACAAATCCTTCTCTACCGGAGGTTGTCTCTGGTGACCATTCTGCAGTTGGCAAGGCATTAATAAACTGTGCGCCAACTTTAAGTGCATTGACCATTTTATTTTTTGCATAACCTGGATGCGCGCTGATTCCGTGAATGACAATGTTTACAGCATCTGCCGAGAACGTTTCGTCTTCAATGTCGCCAAGCGTTCCACCGTCCAAGGTATAGCCATATTGTGCACTTACTTTCGACATATCTAGATGCTCGACACCACGACCAACTTCTTCATCAGGAGTAAACAAGACTCGAATTTCACCATGAGGAATTTCAGGATGTGACATCAGGTATTGCGCCAAATCCATAATGATGGCTACGCCCGCTTTGTCATCTGCACCTAAAAGCGTCAATCCGCTAGCAGTGATGATGTCATCCCCAATTTTCTGCTTTAAGTAACCATGTCGTTCTACCGTAATGACTTGACTTGGGTCATCTGGTAATGTAATGGGAGCACCGGTATAGTTTCTGTGAACAATGGGTTTTACGTTTGTTCCACTGCAATCTGGAGCAGTGTCCATGTGTGAACAAAAACAAATTGTTGGGATAGAAGGGTTGGTACTGTTGGACGGAATTGTGCCAAAGACATATCCCCATTGATCCATTTCCACATTGGACAATCCCAATTCTTTCAATTCTCGTTCGAGAACTCTTGCCAAGTCTTTTTGTTTTTCAGACGATGGAAAAGAACTTGAGTTCGGGTCTGCTGTGGTGTCGATTTGAACATAACGAAGAAATCGTTCTTCGACGGAGTGGGAATAATGCATTTTTGTCTATTTGTTAGCACTCAAAAATAACGATTTTACCCCTAGTTTGAATGAAAACATTTCAACAACTTCAACAAAAAAATCAACGTATTTGACAGTGCTTATCTAGATGGATGGTAAGCAAAAAAAAGCGGGATAAGCCAAAGTTTATCCCGCCGCTCGGCATGCATTAATTGGACGATACCAAATCAGGATCTACCGGAACGGTTCCTGGACAATACGTATAGCTGTGCATAAACACGCGCCCTTTCTGGTCGCCGCCATAAATTTTGCCTTCAATCCATGCCTTTGAAACTCGAGAATCCTGTTTATCGCTCATGCTTGTGGGAATCAGAGGTCTGACTTCAGCCATGACACTGATCATTGCTGTTCTTGGAACTTGTTTCAATGGCACTTGGAACGTGCGAATGTTGCATAACTTCTTCCCAAGGATTTTGAAGTTGAATGAGTCGTAAAGTGGGTTACCCCAGTCATTCATCGGGATTTCATCAAAGGTTTTACAAATGTTCATATACACATCTTCAATGTACCTGCCGTTTTGAGCATAAATACTGACGATGAGGTATTTGTCCGTATTGTAAATCATTGATTCAGCCACGACCGAACCATGGGCATCCAAAACGGGTTTGCTGATCAATTCGCCGCAAAAGTCAGCCGGCATAACAACTTTTTTGATTTCGACATCGGTGCTCTTGCTGGAAAGTCCAGGGGTGAAGTTTTCCTTTTCACAGGAATAGACCGAAACTGCAGCGATCCCTGCGGCAAAGAATGTGCTCGCAATGAGGAATCTGAATCTTGTGTGGTTCATGATAGAGTGGTTTGTTTATTTAGTCAAATATCAAGATTTTGAGCTAACCTACAAATGATTTTTGTCATGTGGTTTGAGATTCTTACTTACGATAGATGCACATGATGAAATGTATCCTATTTGTTTTACAATTGACAATGTCATTAGTAGGATTTTTTTTCACGAGTATTTCGGTTACAAAAAAAGACGTTCAAATTACCTTTCTGGAGAGTGAAATGATTTCCGACCGCAGAGTCGCAGAGGAAACTTGGATAGGTCAATGGGAATTTGTTATCTGTGAACTAAAGACTTTCTATTTAGTTTTCTGGAGAGTGAAATGATTTCCGACGGCAGAGTCGCAGAGGAAACTTGGATAAGTCAATGGGATTTTGTTATCTGTGAACTAAAGACTTTCTATTTAGCTTTCTCGAGAGTGAAATGATTTCCGACGGCAGAGTCGCAGGGGAAACTTGTATAAGTCAATGGGATTTTGTTATCTGTGAACTAAAGACTTCCCATTTAACTTTCTGGAAACCGAGATTATTACCGACCTGAAATGTGAAGAGGGCACCGAGATGATTGGGAGGAATATTATTCGTCTCTGCGCCT
>JBDKGB010000152.1:0-7181 GCA_039798485.1 Bacteroidota bacterium | reverse complement strand
TGCGGGGATGCCGGACAAGAAGGAGAATTGATTCAGCGTTGGGTACTCCTCAAAGCAAAATGTGACAAGCCTGTGCGCAGATTGTGGATTTCATCCTTGACGGAAGAAGCCATCAAAGAAGGTTTTCAGAAGTTGAAAGATGCCAAGCTCTACGACAATCTATACGCCGCAGGTTCAGCACGCGCGATAGGGGATTGGCTCTTAGGAATCAATGCCACGCGTGCATTCACGACAAAATTTGGTCAGAAGAAAGCTACGCTCTCCATCGGACGGGTACAAACACCAACGCTAGCGATGATCGTTCAACGTCAAAAGGAAATCAATGCCTTTGTTTCTGCGGAATATTGGGAGTTGAAAACGACCTACCGCGAAACAGAATTCCTCTGTCAAATTGATCGATTAACCAGCGAAGAAAAAGCAAACAAAGGATTAGAATACCTCAAGCAGCACGAATTTGAAGTGACCTCATTTGAGCAAAAAGAAGGAAAAGAAGGAAATCCACGTCTCTTCGATTTGACTTCATTGCAGGTTGAGGGAAACAAAAAATATGGCTTTTCGGCCGACGAAACACTGAAATTGGTGCAAAGTCTGTACGAAAAGAAAATCGTTACCTATCCGCGTGTCGATACCACTTATTTGTCGGAAGACATCCATCCAAAAGTGGAGGGAATTCTGCGCGGAATGCAGTATTACTCGAGGTTTACAGCCCCCTTGTTGCAACAACTGATTCCAAAGTCAAAGGCGGTTTTCGACGACAAAAAAGTAACCGATCACCACGCAATCATTCCAACAGGTGTCAATCCGAGCGGCATTACGCCAGCCGAACATCAGGTGTATGACTTAATCGCCAAACGGTTCATCGCTGTCTTTTATCCTGAATGTAAAGTGTCGAATACAACGGTACTTGGTCAAGTGGGGCAGTTGGCGTTCAAGGCGACTGGAAAGCAAATTCTAGAGCCGGGGTGGCGTGTGATTTACGAGGACGAAAAGAACGAAAACCGCGATCCAAAAGCGGAGAGTGAGGAGAAGGTCTTGCCTACATTTACCGAAGGGGAAAAAGGTCCACATGAACCGATCGTTCATAAAGGAAAAACCTCTGCGCCGAAGCCATACACCGAAGCGACCTTGCTTCGCGCTATGGAAACCGCAGGCAAGCAAATCGAAGATGAGGAAATGCGTGAATTGATGAAGGACAATGGAATTGGGCGACCATCCACCCGCGCAAACATCATTGAGACCTTGTTTCGTCGCCGATACATTGAGAAAAGCCGAAAGAACATTTTGGCCACACAAACGGGTATGGACTTGATTGATACCATTCAAAATCAATTGTTGAAGAGCCCAGAATTGACGGGACAATGGGAACGTAAGATCCGTCTGATTGAGAAAGGGGAATACCAACTTGAGGTGTTCAAGCAGGAATTGTACACGATGGTCCGCGAGCTCACCGATGAGGTGATTTTCAACAGTTACCGGCAAATTCAAGTTGAACCACTAGCGCCAGTGGAAGCTCCGAAAAAGGAACGCGCACCTCGCGTGGCTAAAGAAAAAGTCGACATCGTGACATTGGACTGTCCCAAGTGTAAAGCAGCGAAACTGATGAAGGGCAACACGGCGGTCGGTTGCTCGAATTTCAAGGCTTGTGGATTTAAAATTCCTTTTGAATTATTAGGAAAAAAGCTCACCGAAGCGCAGATGCTGGATCTCATTCAAAAAGGAAAAACAGGAACCATTAAGGGCTTTGTCATTCCAGGAAACAATGAGCCGCGTGATGGAAAGTTGGTCTTGGATGGGAGTTTTAATGTGGGATTGGGGTAGATGAAATGAAGAATTAAAAATGAAGAATGAAGAATGAAATCTTCTTCACCGTTTGAATTTCGAAGGACAATAGACAAAGGACAAAAGATAAGGGAAAAATGAAGAATGTCATTACTGTAAGCACAGAAGTACGTGGGTTGGTCAAAAGTGTATGGGAATCGTGGACTTCACCAGAACACATTGTTCATTGGAATTTTGCGGCCGACACTTGGCATGCACCGGCTGCGTCGAATGACCTAACAGTCGGCGGGAAATTCTCCTACCGCATGGAAGCCAAAGACGGAAGCATGGGTTTTGATTTTTCAGGTGTTTACACAGAAATAGTTGAACATGAAGTCATTGCTTACACGATGGACGATGGACGCACAGCACGCGTTACCTTTGAAGAAACAGGGGATTCAACTTTAGTCACAGAAGTTTTTGAAGCGGAGCAAGTGAATCCTGTCGATATGCAGCAAGCGGGTTGGCAAATGATCTTGGACAATTTCAAGCGCTACACCGAAAGCCTCGGCTAGGATTACAGTTCCTTACGCATGAGAATGTCCGTTTGCGCATCGTTTCCGAGCATGAACACATGTGTGCCGAAAGGTGTGAAATCCATTTTTTCGTAGAAACGAATAGCGCGCGCATTGTGCTCCCATACGCCAAGCCAGAGGTGAGTGGCATTTCCTTTTTCTGCGAGTTCACGTACAAAAGAAAACAAAGCTGGCCCAACTCCTTTCCCCAAATATGTCTCATCTACATAGATGCGTTCAATCTCTAGACCTTTCGTATCTGCTGCATCGTACTTTGAATTGTGGTGATTCAATTTCAGATAGCCCACCGTTTCATCACCCATTCGCCCCAAGTAGAATTCAGATCCTGGCGTATTCATTTCTGCGTGTAGCTGTTCAATGCTCAAGCAATGTGTTAAATACAAATCCATATCTTCCGCTGAGTTAAACCTCTCAAATGCCTGACAAAAGGTGCGCATGCTGATGGATTGCAGCTCTTCGAGATCTGCTTCAGTGGCGCGTAGGATATTGAGTGTTGAAGTTGGCATGGGGCAAAGTTAGTGGAGATTTTGTGATCTAGGCCTTAAGAATCGATTGATCCTTCTCGTTATCAACCTGGCATTCTCCTGACATTTCGAGCCACTTCAAAATTTAGAACGAGAATGAAAGCGAAAATGAAGTAAAAAAATAACGGCCGAGAACAAGTCTCAGCCGTTATTTTTTTGTACACATAATGATTGGATTGTCGAACCAAATTAGCTTAGATTTTTAATCATAGTGAATAAAATTCTTGAAAGTTCGTCGGCTTTTATTAAATAGGAATTGAAAGTCTTTTCATCAATTAATTTTTGGTCAGATAAAATATCCAAAATAGCTACACATTCAAAAACAGAGCCCCTGGATATAATAAAGAAATTTCGCCTATCTGGTTTTGAAAATCGTCCTGAACCTTCTGCGATGTTTAACACGATGCTAAAAGAAGCTCTACCTAGTTGATCCTTTACATTTCTATCAAGTTTAATTGATAGAATGAATCGTTTCATTTCGGCATGAAAAAACTTTGCCTTTTTATAGACTTCGAGATTTTGAAATTCAAACATTGATTATGATTTGAGTGGCAATTGAATTTACTCATTTTTTCCCAACTACGAAAACTTCATCATTCTCATTCTGCTTCTCGCACTGAAAAATAAAGGCTGACTACTACAGCATTTAGAACGAGAATGAAAGCGAAAATGAAGTAAAAAAATAACGGCCGAGAATAAGTCTCAGCCGTTATTTTTTTGTACTCGGAGCGGGACTTGAACCCGCACGGGCTAATGCCCACAGGATTTTAAGTCCGGCGTGTCTACCATTCCACCATCCGAGCATCCTGTGTGATGAATAAAAAAGGAGCACGAATGCTCCTTTTCTGATTCCTCAGAGCGAGAAACGGGATTCGAACCCGCGACCCCGACCTTGGCAAGGTCGTGCTCTACCAACTGAGCTATTCTCGCGTTATTAGAATTTTAACGTCTTTTGTTCAACGTGTCCATTCTTAATTTTGCCACAACATCGTTTTGCAGTGGGGGACAAAGATAAGAAGGAAATTAAAAAATGCAACGGCAGAATTAAAAAAATTAACCCCCTGTCATTTTTTTAATTTCATGCAATTTCAATAAAGCCTCGACAGGCGTCAGTGTGTTGATGTCAATGGATACCAATTCTTCGCGTATGTTTTCCAAAACAGGATCGTTCAACTGAAAGAAGCTCAATTGCATATTGGGCGAAGCCACCGCATCTTGGACCTTTTCTTTCATCTTTTTCTTGCCCGTCATGTCATGACTGTTCTCCAATTCTTTGAGCATCAGTTCCGCACGTGACAACACCTGTGATGGCATCCCTGCCAACCGAGCCACGTGGATTCCAAAGGAGTGTTCACTTCCCCCGGCCACAAGTTTGCGCATGAACAAGATTTTCTGTCCGATTTCTTTCACCGAAACGTTGTAGTTGCGAATCCGGTCGAACTTCTTAGTCATCTCGTTGAGTTCGTGGTAATGTGTGGCAAAAAGCGTTTTTGCTTTCGCACGAGGATTTTCGTGAATGTACTCGGCAATCGCCCAAGCAATCGAAATTCCATCATAGGTACTTGTTCCTCGGCCAATTTCGTCGAGCAAGACCAAACTGCGTTCGGAAAGGTTATTCAAGATGCTCGCCGTTTCATTCATCTCTACCATGAATGTGGATTCACCCGAAGAGATGTTGTCGGATGCACCAACGCGCGTAAACACTTTATCCACCAAGCCGAGTTTGGCACTTTTCGCTGGGACAAAACTTCCCATCTGTGCCATCAAACTGATGAGGGCTGTTTGACGTAGAATCGCACTTTTACCACTCATGTTTGGTCCAGTGATCATGATGATCTGTTGCGCATCTGGATTCAAATCGATGTCATTGGCAATATAGGCTTCACCATGACGGAGCTGTTTCTCTATTACTGGGTGTCGGCCTTCTCGAATTTCGATGGCATACCCGTCGTTGATCTGAGGTCGGTTGTACCCATTCGCAATGGCAACGGTCGCGAATGAACCCAAGCAATCGAGCTGGGCGACCAAGAAGGCATTGTGCTGTATGAGTTGGATGTAATCCGCCATAGAAAACACCAAATCCGTAAACAATTTACTTTCTATGGAGTGAATGCGCTCTTCGGCGCCGAGTATTTTTGTTTCGTAGATTTTGAGCTCTTCGGTAATGTAGCGCTCAGCGTTCACCAAAGTCTGCTTGCGAATCCATTCTTCAGGGACTTTATCCTTGTGGGTGTTGCGCACTTCAAGGTAGTAACCAAATACATTGTTGAATGCCACTTTTAAACTAGGAATTCCTGTGCGTGCAGATTCTCGCTCTTCGAGATCTTTGAGGTAATCTTTCCCGTTCGTGGAGATCTCTCTCAATTCATCCAGCTCCTGGTGCCAACCATCGCGAATGACAGCGCCTTTTCCCACTTGGATCGCAGGTTCATCCATTAATGTTTTATCGATGATGTCTACCAGATTTTCACACGGATTGAGTTGGTCTGCAATCTTCTTTAGGATGATGCTGTCGGTATGTTGAAGCATGTTTCGGATGGGTTCCAATTGAAGCAATGTGCGCTTCAACTGAATCACTTCCTTTGGATTCACTTTGCCTACCGCCACTTTTGAAATCAAGCGTTCGAGGTCTCCAATTTGACCAAGACGTTCGCCAAGATCCGCATTTACAGATGCATTTTCTTTGAGGTATTCAACGGCAGAAAGTCGATCACTGATTGGCCGTTCATCTTTCAATGGAAGCACAATCCAGCGTTTCATCATCCGTCCTCCCATTGGTGTCAATGTCTTATCGAGCACATCGGCCAAGGTGGTGGCGTTTTCGTTTGCGGAAGAAATCAATTCGAGGTTGCGCACCGTAAAGCGATCTAGCCATACATAGCGTTCCTCCTCAATGCGTGAGATGTTCGTGATGTGTCCTAAACGGTCGTGTTGATTTTCACTTAAATAAAAAAGAACGGCGCCGGCAGCTATGGTTGCTTTGTCCAGATTTTCAATCCCAAATCCTTTGAGTGAATTGGTTTGAAAGTGCTTTTGTAGGGATTCATTCGCGAAATCTGAAGTAAATACCCAGTCCTCCAAACGGAAGGTGTAATATCGGTCACTAAAGAGCTCTTGAAATTCTTTTGAACGATTTTTTTGATAAACGATTTCTGTGGGTTCAAAACCTTGAATCAACTTATCGATGTATTCCTTGTTTCCTTGAGCGATTAAAAATTCTCCCGTTGAGACATCGAGAAAGGCGATGCCATGTTCGGTTTTATCGAAATGCACTGCGCAAAGGAAGTTGTTCTTCTTTTGGTCGAGGACCTGGTCATTGAAAGAAACTCCAGGTGTTACCAACTCCGTCACGCCGCGCTTGACAATCGTTTTTGTCATTTTCGGATCTTCGAGCTGATCACAAATGGCAACGCGTTCACCAGCACGTACCAATTTTGGCAAGTAGGTGTCGAGGGAGTGATGTGGGAAGCCGGCCAATTCAATTTCTGAGCTCGAACCAGCGCCTCGTTTTGTTAATATAATCCCAAGTATTCGGGATGTTTTAATGGCATCCTCCCCAAACGTTTCGTAAAAATCTCCAACACGAAAAAGCAGCAAGGCTTGTGGGTGCCGCGCTTTAATTTGATTGTATTGCTTCATTAAGGGAGTTTCACTCGCGCTTTTTTCGTGCTTTTCCTTCGCCAAGTCGGATGATTTATTGATTTTTGCCCTAAAGTTAGAACCCTCCGTCGAGAGGTCAAAACATACGGACTTCATCTTATCAACAAAAATGAACAGGAAGCTAAAATTGTGGGAATTGGAACGGGTGAGTGAGGACGATTTTCGCGTTCAGAAAAAGTTTCCTTTGATTGTCATTTTGGATGATATTCGAAGTCTAAATAACATTGGCTCCTTTTTCCGAACCGCAGATGCATTTAACGTAGAAAAAATCTTCCTCTGCGGGATTACGGCCAATCCACCGCACCGTGACATTCAAAAAACGGCACTCGGAGCAACGGAAACTGTGGCCTGGGAATACCGAACATCCATCACTGAACTTGTCGAAGAATTGAAGGAGCAAGGTGTTGTCGTCTGTGTCATCGAACAAGCTGAAAAAACGGTTTTCTTGCAAGACGTTGGCGATTTGGAAGGTGAGCGCTTTGCATTGGTGTTTGGAAACGAAGTCGATGGTGTGAATCAAATGGTCATTGATCAAAGCAACCATGTCATTGAAATCCCTCAGTTTGGCACCAAACACAGCTTGAATGTATCGGTTTGTGCAGGTGTGGTGCTTTGGGAGTTTGGGAAGAAATACTTCGGAGCA
>JBDKGB010000151.1:0-9720 GCA_039798485.1 Bacteroidota bacterium | reverse complement strand
ACAGCAAAGGTGCCAAGCCAAACATTAGACGTGTCGTAAGGCGTATTGTACGTCCATTGTAAGGTTCCAGTAGCGTTGTATTTTAGGATTTGCATCGGCATGATTCCACCAAGAATGTAGACATTTCCAGCAGCATCGCGCTCACACTCCCATACAACGTCCCAGTTGGTGTTGAAGGCAGGTGTTTGTGTCCATGGATCGATGATCAAGGTCTTGGAATGGTCATAGGCATCTACAGAAAACCCAATGCTTCGTTGCGCTTGAGTGAAAGATGAACGAATAATGTTGTCGTGGTTGTCTCCGTAAAAAGTCACTGGGGCATGATCAGTGATGGCTCCAAAGAAGGTTGGGATATTGAGTTTCCCATCCATGATGGAAATGTCGCGATCGAAAAGCATCTGTACCTTGTTGGCATCCGCACCCGGGTGAAGAATAACAGCGTATTTGATCCCAATTTGCGGGTGAACGGTGTATTCGATGTCAATGTTCGGATAAATGTTTTTGTAGGTAATTTTTTTATAGCCTTTCGCACCTGAAGCTGCGGTCATTACGCCCTGATTGTTTGTGTACGAATAGTTGTGGTAGTCGCTCGTTTGGTTTTCTCCCAAGAGCTCAGCGTTTCCAGCTGCACCTTTCCAAGACATATTGACCACATCGGATTTGAATAAAAATTTACCGATGAGTTTTTCATTTTTCTTGTACTCGCTAACGCTGTTTGCAATTTTTTGACGCAGTGCATCGCGCTGATCTTTTGGAATTTTTGTCGCTTCGAGGAAAGAATAGGAAATCCCTTTATCGCCAAAGAAGATGCGTGTTGCACCGAAATCTACGGCATAGCGAATTTTGCCCGTTGAGGTATTTTCATGTTCGTCGAACTGACCAAGATTTTCAATAAAGGACTTGCTTTTGCTGTATTCAGCTGACCATTGAGGCGCTGTGTTTTCTTGGGCAAGAAGTGAAGAAAAACACAAATGACTGAGCGCAAGGAAAAGAATAAGTATTCGATTCATAAGGTAGTATTTAGTTCTTAATCAGAATGTTGACGGATAGATTGGCGTCTAAAAAATCAACAACAGATAGTTTAAGCAGGGGAAAGATACTTAAAATGTTCGAACTAAATCACTTTCTAAAAAAGGATTTTAAACCAGAGAAACACCTGTCATTTCGATCGGTGCTGCGATCCCCATTCTACGCAAAATCGTAGGAGCCACATCGGCCAATATTCCATCTTTTAAAACGAGGTCACGCTCTTTGCTCACCAAGATAACGGGAACGGGATTGAGTGAATGTGCAGTGTTTGGAGATCCGTCCGCATTTACAGCGAAGTCGGCATTTCCGTGGTCGGCAATGATGAGCAGCTCATACCCATGCTCTAAACCAGTTTCAACCACTTTCTGTAGGCAGGAATCGACCGTTTCTACTGCTTTTACGATCGCCTCATAAACTCCAGTGTGTCCTACCATGTCTGGATTTGCGAAGTTCAAACAAAAGAAATCTGGCCGTTTTGTTTTCATGCAGTTTACGATCTGGTCACGCACTTCGTGTGCACTCATTTCGGGTTTTAAATCGTAGGTAGCCACTTTGGGTGAATTCACCAATATGCGATCCTCCATAGGAAATTCTTCCTCACGACCACCGCTAAAAAAGAAGGTCACGTGCGGATATTTTTCTGTTTCTGCAATGCGTACTTGCGATTTGTCAAGAACAGACAACACTTCCCCTAGTGTATTCTTTAAATTGTCTTTTTCATAAATGACATGCACATTTTTGAAATCTGCATCGTAACGCGTCATGGTATAATACGCCAAATCAAGCGCCTGCATGTTGAATTCGGGAAAATCACGTTGCGTTAAGGCAATGCTTATTTCCCGAGGTCTGTCGGTGCGGAAATTGAAATTGATGACCACATCGCCATTCTCGATTTTGGTCAAGGGATGTCCATTTTCGGTGATCACTGCTGGTTCGAGGAACTCATCCGTAATGCCATTTTTGTAGGAAGCAGCAATCGCTTCTGAGGCCGTTGAGAAGTGTTGACCTTGACCATCTACCATCAGGTCGTACGCTTTTTTGATGCGTTCCCAGCGGTTGTCACGGTCCATCGCGAAATAGCGCCCAACAAGCGACGCAATCCGACCAGTACTTTGCGCGAGTTCATGCTCCAATTCTTCGATAAATGCTAGCCCACTTTTTGGATCACAATCCCGGCCATCGGTGAAGGCATGGATAAAGACATCGTTTAGTTCGTATTGCTTTGCGAGTTTACACAAGGCGTAAATGTGTTCTTGGTTGCTGTGCACACCGCCCTTTGAGACCAGCCCGATGAGATGAAGTTTCACGCCGTGATCCTTGGCGTATTGCATGGCTTTTAGCAAGGTCGGATTAGCAAAGAAATCACCATCGCGGATGGCTTTATTGATGCGTGTAAGTTCTTGGTAAACAATACGTCCAGCGCCAATATTTAGGTGACCAACCTCGGAGTTGCCCATTTGACCATCGGGTAGACCAACATCTTCGCCGCTTGTCAATAATGTAGCATGTGGCCGCTCCGCCATGAGTTGGTCCATGAAGGGAGTAGAGGCATTGTATACAGCATCTGAATGAGAATGGTCCCCCAAACCCCATCCGTCAAGTATTATAAGTCCGAGGCGTCGTGTCATTCTATAAAGTTATCTGAAAAATTGCTCCCTTTGGTACATTTGGTGAATAAGTCAATGTTCCACCATGCAATTTAACGAATTCAGAGGCAATAAACAACCCGAGACCACTTCCCTTGGTGGTGCGCGTCTCCTCGTTTCCTCCGCGTCTGAATTTCTGGAAGATTTCCTGCTCCATGCCTTCAGGTACACCAGTACCTTGGTCTGTTACACGGATAATGACACGATTGTGTTCCTTTTTTAGTTCGATGTCAATTCCTTCTTGGGTGTATTTTAAAGCGTTGTCAATGAGGTTACTGATTGCAGCGTCGAGCATAAGTTTATCCCCAGCAACATGAATGTTCGGTGAAATTGATGCGGAGATGCGTGATGCTTTGTCTTGTAGTTTTCCATCAAGACGTTCAATGATGCGCTGTATGAATGCACTGAGGTCAATGTCAGTTCGTTCGGACTGAAACGTTTGGTTTTCAAGTCGGGCAGCGTTTAAAATATTGTCAATCAATGCTTCAAGTCGTTCGTTTTCGGCAATTGCTTTTTGGAGCAATTCCTCTCGTTTGTCTTTATCCAATTCTCTTTTAAGAATCGTCTGTAGGTACAACTTATTGGATGCGAGGGGTGTTTTTAGTTCGTGCGTGACAGAAAGCATGAAGTTGTTTTGTTGCTGCGAGAGTTTCAATTCCTTTTTGATGGAGCTTCGGATTTTCCAAATGCCAGCAACGAGAATCGCAAAAAATACAAGTCCTTCGCCCATGATCATCGTGATGCGCTTCGAAATTTCTGAAGGCTCTTGCTTCAGTTCTTCAGTAAGCTCAATCAAATGGTAGGCCCACCACGCAAATTGCACCAACGCGTAGATCCCAAGGATGTAAAAGAGGATGGCGTTTTGGCGTTTCACGGTCTAGAAAATGATCAATATGCGCGTTCGTTCTTTCCTTCTACCCAATTGATGAAGGCCTTGTTGACCACTTTGTTTCCGCCCGGGGTAGGGTAGTCCCCTGTGAAATACCAATCGCCAAGGTTTTGTGGACAAGAGCGGTGCAAGTTTTCTACCGTTTGATAGATGATTTTCACTTCAGCTTTGATGCTTGGCGGAGTCAATAATTCTGCGATTTTATCCGAGATTTCTTGGTCGGTAAAGGGCGAATAAATGTCTTTGACGTGATTCACAATATGTTCTTTCGGCATATTGATTTGTGACAAACAGCGCTGATATACCTGCTGAATTCGGTCTTCCATGCCACGGTCTTTGAGCAGTTGTATGGCTGCTTCAAAGGCGATGAAATCTCCCATTTTCGCCATATCTATGCCGTAGCAATCTGGGTAACGAATTTGCGGGGCGGAGGAAACGACAACAATCTTCTTTGGATTGAGACGGTCAAGAATTTTTAAAATGCTTTGTTTCAAGGTCGTCCCACGAACAATCGAGTCATCAATCACAACGAGGTTATCTTTCCCGCGCTTCACACTGCCGTAGGTGATGTCGTACACGTGTGCTACGAGGTCATCGCGAGAATCATCTTGGGTAATGAAGGTGCGCAGTTTTGCATCTTTGATCGCGATCTTTTCGATGCGCGCCCGTTGGTAAATGATTTCTTTTAAGCGTTCTTCTGTCAAGGTGTTTCCTTCGGCAAGAATGGCTTTGAATTTCCGATCGTTCAGCTGATCCTCCAACCCTTTGATCATTCCATAAAACGAAACTTCAGCAGTATTTGGGATGAATGAAAAAACAGAATTGTCCAAATCGCCATCAATTGCTTCCATCACTTGTGGAACGACATTTTTTCCCAAGAGTTTGCGTTCTTCGTAGATTTCACGGTCATTTCCGCGAGAGAAGTAAATGCGTTCGAATGAACATTTTTTAGGCTCTAGTGGCTCATTGATTTCGACTTCTGCAACCTCGCCATTTTTTCGAATGATGAGTGCATGTCCAGGCGATAATTCTTTCACATCTTCGTCCTTGATGTTGAACGCCGTTTGGATAACAGGTCGTTCCGAAGCCACCACACAGATTTCATCGTCTTCGTAAAAATAGGCTGGACGAATACCCGATGGATCGCGTAACACAAAGGCATCTCCATGACCAAACAATCCCGCCATGGCGTATCCACCGTCCCAATCTTCTGATGCTTTTTTCAATATTTTTTCGATATCGATACGCTCAGAAATGAGGTTGTACACTTCTTGATTCGTGATGTCTGCATGCTTCAATTTTGCGTAAAGCTCTTCGTTTTCCACATCGAGAAAGTGCCCGATTTTTTCCAAAACCGTAACGGTATCTGACTTTTCTTTCGGGTGTTGACCGATTTTAATCAAGACACTGAAAAGTTCGTCAACATTCGTCAGGTTAAAGTTACCAGCAACCACGAGGTTTCTTGTGATCCAGTTGTTTTGACGGAGAAAAGGGTGACAGCTTTCGATGGAGTTGCGGCCAAATGTTCCGTAGCGAAGATGTCCCAAGAACAATTCTCCCGTGAACCCTGCATGTTTTTTTAAGTAGTTAACATCCTTGAGGTTTGCAGGATTTTCTTCGCCAATTTCACGGAAACGAGCGTTGACATGGTCGAAGATATCTTGAATGGGTTTGCTGTCGATGGAACGGTAACGGGAAATGTAACGCTCACCTGGAGCCATATCCAATTTAATGTTTGCAATTCCAGCACCGTCTTGTCCACGGTTGTGCTGCTTTTCCATCAATAGATGCAGCTTGTTGATCCCATAAAATGGCGTACCATAGGTGTCGAGGTAATGTTGGAGGGGCTTCTTCAAACGAAGTAAGGCTATTCCGCACTCGTGTTGTATGGCATCGCTCATGGGTACAGTTGTGTAAAAATGAGCGCCAAAGTTAAAGTTTATTTAACCGTTTAACTGAAAAATTATTCAAGAATTAATGAACAATTTAGGCAACCAAAAGCAGTTTTATTCTGTTTTAGTAGTGTCACACTCAAGCGCTGTAAATGTTAAACGTAGCATTCGAGTTGAAAGAAACTGTGAATTGTATTAACTTCGATTGTTCATGACGAAGCTCCTAACCTTTGTATTGCCCATTTTCATCTGTCTTTCTGCCACTGCGCAGGAGGTATGGATGCACCCAAATCGTGGGCAGTGGGATGGAAGGATTCGCTATAAAGTGGACCTTCAGCAGGGAGAAATGTTGTTGGAAAATACAGGTTTCACGTATCATTTGTTCCAACCATTCGAACACGGTCACAACGACCATGCACAAGAAGAAACCGCCTCATCAGAAAGTTTTCCTGTACAAGTCATCCGCTCACGTTTTCTCAATGCTTCTTTTTCTGGGCAGATGGAGGAAGCAGATAGTTCGTCTTTTTACCGCAATTACTTTTTAGGCAACGATCAAAGTACGTGGAAATCTGAAATTCACAGTGTAGGTCTAATCGAATACAAGGACTTGTATGCTGGAATCGATTTGGTTGTCGATGGTAGGGATAAAAAATTGAAGTATTCGTACCGTGTATCTCCAGGTGCAGATGTCACCAAGATTGCCTTTCAAATTGATGGTGCTGATCGTGTTGAGCTTTCGGATGAAGGTGAATTGCTGATTCATCACCGCTTTGGACAGATTTCAGAGTCGAAACCGATTGCTTGGACAGAAAAAGATGGAAAACGCAAAAGCGTTAAAATAAAATTCGCCTTAGAGGGCAATGTTGTGCGTTATGAGTTGCCTGAATCGTATGACGAAACAGCAACTTTGGTCATTGATCCTTACCTTGTTTTCTCATCGTTTACTGGTTCGGCTGCAGACAATTGGGGCTTTACAGCGGCTCCCGATCCGCAAGGAAATCTATTTGCAGGTGGAATTGTTTTTGGCCCGGGATATCCCTACACAACAGGTGCTTTTGATGCAAGCTATACCGTTGGAACAGAATCGGGATACCAAATAGATGTTGGATTGACCAAGTTCAATGCGACGGGTACAGCCTTGCTGTATTCAACCTATCTTGGGGGATGGGGAAATGAGACACCGCACAGTATTGTTTGCGCGCCAAATGGCGAATTGTTTGTGTTTGGTGTGACGTCCTCCAGCAATTTTCCGATGGGGCCGTCTCCTTATGACAACAGTTTCAACGGTGGTCCAACTGAATTTGAAAATGCCTTGAACTTTACAGGATCAGACATTTACATTGCTCGATTCAATGCCGCGGGTTCAGGACTCCTGGCATCTACTTATGTCGGTGGCTCAGGAACGGATGGATTGAATACGTTGAATTTGCATTACAACTACGGAGACCAGTTTCGGGGTGAGATTATTTTGGATGCCAACAACAACGTGTACATTGCATCTACCACTCAATCGGCGAATTTTCCTGTAGTACAGGGTACTCAGGCAGCTTTGAGCGGCGCGCAAGATGGTGTTATTTTTAAAATGCCTACCTCCCTGAACACGATGACATGGAGTACATTTTTTGGAGGTAGTGGCAACGAAACAGCTTATTCCATTCAGGTAGCGCCAAGCGGTGAAATCTATGTAGCTGGAGGCACGAGTTCGGCGCAACTTCCAATGACCCTTGGAAACGATCTATCGTACAATGGCGGATTGGCTGATGGTTATGTAGCGCGCTTCAACCCTGCGAATGGCGCTATTTTGTCTGGGTCCTTTATGGGCTTGAATGAATACGATCAAACGTATTTCGTGCAACTCGACTTGGACAACAACGCGTATGTTTTTGGTCAGTCGCAGTCGCCATGGCAAATGACACCAGGCCTTTATGGAACGCCCAATTCAGGACAATTTATTCGTAAATATGACCCTACGTTGACGACCATTTTATGGACCACGATGGTTGGTTCGGGTTCTGGCAATGTGGAAATTTCGCCCACCGCCTTTTTAGTATCAGATTGTTATGAAATTTATTTTTCAGGCTGGGGTGGAAACGTGAATCAAAATGCACAGGCTACCTATAGTTCGAGCAATGGATTTCAAGTTACGGCGGATGCATTTCAGACGATGACCAATGGGAGCAATTTCTACATTGCGGTGCTTGAACAGGATGCCTCCCTACTGAAATACGCGACCTATATGGGTGGCTTATCGAGTTCTTCAAACCACGTGGATGGAGGAACAAGCCGCTTCGACAAATCAGGGAGAATCTATCATGCGGTTTGTGGTGCGTGTGGTGGAAACGACTACGGGTTTACATCAACTCCTGGAGTTTGGTCACCAACAAACAACAGTTCGAATTGTAACCTGGCGGCATACAAGTTTGAGTTGAATACGATAACGGCTGTGGTCACCGATCCAGATCCTCTGATTTGTTTGCCCGATCCTGTTGTGTTTTCGAACAATAGTGCCAATGGAAATTCATTCCTATGGAATTTTGGCGACAATACCACTTCAACGGAAGTAAACCCGATCCACTTGTACAATGGTCCCGGTGAATATACGGTAACGCTCGTTGTGGCCGATTCGAATGGTTGTTATTCCCCAGACTCTGTAGAATTCATCGTCAACATTGGTGATTTTCAAGGTGGTGTTACACAGCCTTCAGGTCCAATTTGTCCTGGGGTTCCAACGTTGATTGAGGCGTTTGGTGGTTCGCAATACGCTTGGACACCAGCGAATGTGTTGAACAATCCCAACAGTGCTTCGCCTACAGCGACCATTTATCAAACTACCGTCTTTACTGTGGTTGTTTCTGACAGTTGTGGGACGGATACCCTTCAGTTGACATTGCCTGTGTATCAAGATGATCCTTTGGTGTCGGAGGACACCTCGATTTGTATCGGCGGAAGTGCAAACCTCTCGGTAGTTGGAAATGGCACATTTTTATGGTCGCCGAATTTAGGCTTGTCTTCGGTTACTTCATCCAATCCCATTGCAAGTCCAACAATTACCACGGAGTATTTTGTGGAAACCACCTCGCTGAATAGCTGTGTCTATATGGATTCCGTAATTGTTTCGGTGTATTACGATCCGCCTGTTCCTGTAATTCCCGATGTTGTACCGATGTGTTTTGGTGCGTCAGCAGTGATCAATGTTTCCGGTGCTGAAACCTACATTTGGAGCCCATCGAATGCAATCACCCCACAGACAGGCCCCTTGGTGACGGTTTCACCGAGTGCTGACTTCACGTATTACTGTGATTTCATCAATGCATGTGGTGTTGTATCGGATAGCGTGTTTGTGGATGTTATATCTGCGACGATTACCGCCGGAAATGACACGATTGTATGTCCGGGTGAATCGGCGCTAATCTGGGCCGCAGGAGGAGTTTCTTATGTGTGGACGCCTTCCAATACCTTAAGTAGTCCATTTACGTCACAAACGATGGCAACGCCAACAAGCCCGACGGTCTACACGGTGATTGGAATGGATGCAACAGGATGCACGGATTCAGACAGTGTGTTTGTGGATTTATTTCCGCAACCTTTCATTCAAACAAATCCAGATGTCTTTGCGATGTATGGTGATGCGATTCAATTATCCGCGACAAGCACAACGAGTGGGTCGTACGTTTGGTCACCGGCTGAAAATCTGAGCTGTGTGGTCTGTATAGCACCTATCGCGACACCGAATCAAACCACAACCTATACGGTGGCGTATACAGATGCCAATGGTTGTTCTGCACAAGACAATGTGACCATTCATTTTGACCCTTTGATTTTTGTGCCGAATACCTTCACACCGGATGGCAATGAATTCAACCAAGATTTTCGGGTAATTGCGTCCAACATTTCAAAGCTCGAAATGATGATCTTCGACCGTTGGGGCGAATTGATTTTCACCATGGACGATGTCAATGACTATTGGGATGGGAGTTTTAACGGTCACCCGTGTCAGGACGGAACCTATACATGGAAATTAAGGTATTGGAACGATTCAGACGAAGAATTCCAATTGACGGGACACGTAAACCTGCTTCGTTAGCCTATACAAAGGTCGGATCTGTTTCCATTACATGGCCGCACTTCTTGCACGTTCTCATGTCTTCTGAACCATAAAATTCCTTAAATCGTGGGATGAAATCATTCTCGATATTGCTCAACGGAAAGCGGTATTCTTTGAGCTTGTTGTTGCATTTCTCGCAGAACCACATCAAGCCATCAA
>JBDKGB010000150.1:0-5774 GCA_039798485.1 Bacteroidota bacterium | reverse complement strand
AGTTCCATTGAAACTGGAATCTCAACAATGGGTGTTTTTATACCCAAAGCAACGAATTTTTTACTGTCTTCGGGAGAAATTGAAAAGATACCATCCACTGCACTTAGCAGTTGAATTTCTTCTTTTTCAAGTAAATTGGAAAGTATGCGAATGAGATACGACTTTGCGGGTTTGCTCGTGTTCAATGCGAGCGTTTTCCAGATTTCATGTTCAACATTGTGCGTACGAACATATACCTTGCATGTTGAATGCAGTCGAATGGTGCCGAGACAAGCCGCGGAATATAGTCCATCGAGAATGATTTTGTCAAATGAGTTAGAACTCAAGAGTCCTCTTAGTTTCTCATCAATTTGAGGTGATCGAAAGCGGCTCAAATGATAGGATGCTCTTTTGACTGTTTTGCTTAAAAGAGGAATCACCCTCACTTCCGTGTCAACGAAAATGCTTTCAATGTGAATGCGTTTTTGGATTTCAAGTGGCCAAGCTGATTCGTTATACGGATGCTTGTGTGTTTCGTAGGTCAAGTATGTTATGTCATGTCCCCCTTGGATGAGTGCATCTAAAAACCGCTGAATTGCCATACATCCTCCATCAACGGAAGGGTAGGCAGGTTTACTGGTAATGTAGAGCAACTTCATTTCGACGATTTGCGTTTAAATCGTTTTACCCAAGCCTCTTTATCAAAAACAGGGGAGTCATTTGCTGCAGAACGCATCAACACAATGGCAATGGGTAACAAAACCATCGAGGCGAACCACATTCCAATGAATGGAGAGACAACTTGTGATGCGGCCAAACTGTCACCAACACTGATCAATACAAAATAAATCATGAACAATAGCGCAGCGATAACGACAGGAGCACCAAAACCTCCTCGACGAACGATCGCGCCAAGTGGAGCACCGATGAAGAAAAGAACAATGATCGCAAAGGTGAGGGCAAACTTTCGGTGAAACTCAATCCAATAGGTGTTCAAGTCGATTTCCATCACTCGGATGTATTCATTTTGACCGTCAAGGTTTTGATTTTTTCGGCGAATCTTTGCTTGTGTGGATTGCAGAGCAGTGATCTTGTCAGCTTCACTCAAGTCCTTGTAACGAACAACATGCGGTGCTTCATCGATGAATCCTTGGTTTGGAAGGGTAGCATTTTTGTCTCCTTTGAAATATAGTGATTGAAAATAGGCGTGGTCGTTCTTAATGCTAGAAAGAAAATTGTCGGTGATTTTGGTCGCGTTTGTGCGCACAGAATCCACCGCGTGGTAGATTTGAAATACGTTCAGCATCTCATGTTTGTCTGTGAAAAGGTCTTCGTTGGACCTGTTGAGCGCAAAACCAGATAGATCAATTTTGTAGGTGGCTTCTTCAAAAGACGAACGTCTAGAGGGACGATTGCTATTTTCAGAACGCATGAGTTGACCATTCGGTGTAAATACGGGAGATTGAGGAGCCAATTCCTCTGTTACGTACCCATCTTTCAATTCAAAAAACAGGTATTTTCCATTTTCGGATTTGTAGATTTTACCTTCAGCGGCGCGAATTGTTTTGATGGTTTGTGGATCGGTATGGTCGTGAAGCAGAATCCCCGTGAAACTATTGTCAGAACCTTCATCCACTTTAATGGCATATCCATCGAGTTCATTGCTGTATACGCCAGGAGTAAGTATGGCTGAAATTTTTGTATTTTGAATGTCGTAAATCAATGAATGCCATTTGAGATTTGCGACTGGAATCACGTAATTGGCAAAATAGAAGGTTCCACAAGCGATGAGTAATACGACAAAGGCAAGTGGTCGCATAATTCGATAGAGGGAGAGTCCGCTGGCTTTCAATGCTGTTAGTTCATTGTTTTCCGAGAGGTTCCCAAAAGTCATGATTGAGGAGAGCAGTGTGGCGAGAGGTAGGGCTAAGGGGATCAGGCTGGCGGAAACGTAAAAAAGAAGTTCAAGGATCACCCAAGAACTCAATCCTTTCCCCATCAGATCATCGATGTATTTCCACAGAAACTGCATGATCAGTATGAACATCGAGATGGCCAAGGTCACCAAAAAGGGACCTACAAACGATCGGATACTGAACACATAAAGACGCTTCAAACGAATGGAATATATCGTGCAAAGTTAAGAAACGAAATCAAGCGAACACTATTGTTTTGACACAAAGCGACAACAGCTTGACGAAACAAATAAGATGAAGTTTGTCGTGTTCCTAGGCACCAAGAACTCGGCGAAGATTGCTGATTTGTTTTTCCCAAAGTCGGCGTGATTCTTCTACCTCATCTTCCTCTGCAAAATCAGATACCGTCATGATCACAGCCTTGGTCATTGGATCAACAGTAATGGTCATTTCAAAATAGGTATCCATGCCTTCTTCTTCATCTTCAATCCATTGAAAGCGAATACCAGCATTCGGCTTGCGACTAATCAATCGGGCACTTTGCATACTGCCATCCCAAAAGAAGGTGTATTCATCATCACGAATGTTCACGTTATCCGCAAACCATTCAGAGAGCCCACTTGGCGTTCCGATCATGTTGTCTAAAACACGAGGTGAGGTTTTTAAAAGGAACTCTAAATCGAATTTCACTTTTTCAGATACAATAGTCGCCATTTTGTTTAATTTCGCAGTTAGTTATCGCAATATAAGTAAATCTTCTCAATGGCACTCGTTCACTCTTTTGAAAAATCTGGAAATACGCTCTTTAAATACCGCGGTCAATTGCCATTAATCTTGTTTGTATTGTCTGTTCCTGCGGTATATTTCACTGATTATCAGTGCTTAAAAGGCAATGACACACTTTCTTTAGTCTTGTTGATAACTTGTTGCGCATTTTCACTTGCTGGACAGGTCATTCGTGCCATTGCCATCGGTACTAGCAATAAAAATACTTCTGGAAGAAACACCAAAGAACAAGTTGCTGAGGCACTAAACACCAAAGGAATTTATTCAACGGTACGTCATCCTTTGTACTTAGGAAATTATTTTATGTGGATTGGAATCGTGATGTTTACCTACAACATTTGGTTCATTCTCCTTTTCTCAGCAATTTTCTGGTTGTACTACGAACGTATCATGTTTGCAGAAGAGCGCTTTTTAGAGCGTAAGTTCGGCGAGTCGTATGTCAATTGGTCAAACAGTGTTCCGGCATTTTGGCCAAGTTTCAAGCGCCACATTCCTACAGAGATTCCTTTTTCAATGAAAACCATTCTAAGAAGAGAGTATTCTGGGGTGACAGCCACCATCATCAGTTTTGTCTTTGTAGACTTTTTGCGTACTTGGTTCACCAGCGGCAAAGTACAATTTACAGCGAATCATGGGATCATTATCGGTGTCGCTCTTGCGATTTCATTGGTGTTCAGATCATTGAAGCATTACACAAAAGTTTTGTTCGAAGAAGACCGTTCGTAATTTGGATGTTTGGTTGAACTGCCCTAACTTAGAGTAGTTAAACTTTTATCCATGAAACCACATTCAACGCTTGCGGCAGTTATTGCTGCACATTTCTCGTTATTTTCTTCCGTTTTTTCACAGTCCATTCATCAAGAGGAACTGGAACGCTACAACGCTACCGGAAAAACGATGGCATCAGATTATGAAAAAAAGGTTGCTCGAGAGGCATTGCCCGAGGATAAATTGGATTGCCAACTCGATTATACCGTATACGGCTGGCACCCTTACTGGATGGGTAGCGCCTATACCAATTACCGTTGGGATTTATTGAGTCATTTGTGTTTCTTCAGTTATGAAGTGGACGCCGCAAGTGGCAATCCCATTTCAACCCATGGTTGGTCAACAAGCGCAGCAGTTAACACGGCCTTAGTCCAAGGGGTGAAGGTGACTTTGTGTGTCACCTTATTCTCTGGACATTCAACGTTTTTGACCAATGCCACATCCAAACAAAATTTGATCACTCAACTTATAACCCTTATTTCTGCTCGAGGGGCAAATGGAGTGAACATTGATTTTGAGGGAATTCCTTCTAGTCAGGCGACAAATTTCGCCAATTTCATGGTGGATCTCGCCAATCAGATGCATGCTGCAATTCCTGGTTCAGAAGTGAGTACCGTGCTTTATGCTGTTGATTGGAATTCCGTATTTAACTTTTCCATTATGGAGCCTGAGGTAGATCAATATGTTGTGATGGGCTATGATTATTATTATACCAATAGCGCGACAGCTGGACCTGAAGATCCCTTGTACCATTTTGGCACAAGTTATAACTATACGCTTTCAAGAACCATTACAGATTACCTCCACGATGGATGTCCTGCTGAAAAATTGGTAATGGGATTGCCGTATTACGGACGCGAGTGGTCGACGACATCTTTAGCAATTCCATCTGGAACTACAGCCGCTGGGGTAGCTAGAACCTATTCAACAGTGCGATCAAATGCTTCAGGGAATTATTCAACGGCAAATCATACGTACCGAAGCGATTGCCGATCAGATCAGTATGGATTTCTCAGTGGAGGGATACCCAAGCAATGCTTTATTACCAAGGAAACTGCATTTGCTGAACGCTTGGCGCACATTCGTCGGAGTGGAATTGCCGGTATTGGCATTTGGGCCCTCGGTTACGATGGAGGCTACGATGCGATGTGGAATACCATTGAAGATTACCTGACCGATTGTTATGTTGAACCATGTGCAGGCTTCATCCACGATTTTGGAGGTCCTGAGAAAAACTATTACAACGATGAATCCTATACGTGGACACTTGCACCCTCAGGGGCCTCATCGATTGCCGTCAACTTCTCAAGTTTTGATGTTGAATCAGGTTACGATTACCTCTATATCTATGATGGACCATCCGTTTCGTCTCCACAAATTTCGGGAAGCCCATTTACAGGGACGAATTCCCCCGGAAATTTTATTTCATCCACAGGATCCTTGACTTTTCGATTTACCTCGGATCTTTCCACCACGAAGCCTGGTTTCAATGCCACGTACCAATGTCAACAAGGACCACCTGTAGCTGGATTTACGGTTCAATCGCTAAATGTTTGTGAAGGAGATTCCGTTTTATTAATGAGTAACTCATTGAATGCGTCAGCATTTGCTTGGACTTCGAATGACGGTACTTTTTCGAATGCTGCGGCTGCAGAAACATGGTTTACGCCACAAATGAATGGGGTGTGTACAATATCTCTTGCCGCAAGCAATTCTTTTGGCAGCAATCAACTATCTCAAAATTTAAACTTCTTGATTCTGCCAAACGCAACGGCAGATTTTACCCCAAGCACCTATTTTTCAACCTTGCCCAATGCCTTGGTTCAATTTACGAATAGCAGCACCAATGCGGATTCTTACCTATGGAATTTTGGAGATGGAACTCAATCGACTGTTCAGTCACCTGGACATCAATTCACCACTTCTGGAGTTTATCCAGTATCGCTTGTGGCGGAATCTCAACAGTGTAAAAATGATACGCTAATTCAAGAAATTACGGTTGGGTTTTTAGCGCTAACTGAAGCAGATTCTGCAGTCGAGGTTTATCCTGTGCCTTTTAATGATGAACTTTATGTCAAAGGAATAATCCCCGATTGGTGCAGCATCATTGACGCATCAGGAAGGATAGTTTTTGAGACGAATTGTATTGAGGATGGGCACATCTCTGGTTTAGGTGCTGTGCCAGCAGGAATTTATTTTCTTGTTGTGGGAAAAGATGCTGAGCGTTGGTCAGTAAGAATTTATAAGGATTGAATGCTGAAGGTTCTTTCATCCTTCCTTCTATTCAAAAATCTCACCTCTTTCCAAATGCTGCAGAACAATGCG
>JBDKGB010000149.1:0-3339 GCA_039798485.1 Bacteroidota bacterium | reverse complement strand
CAACAATTCTTGCTGCCGCAAACAACCCCAATATCAAAGCCATCGTAGGATTAGCACCGGCAGAAACAAATCCTTCAGCCATTGCAGCTGCGCCCAATGTGAGTGTTCCAGCCATCATTTTTTCGGGCAGCTCAGATGGTGTAACACCTCCTGCAGATCATCACATTCCAATTTACAATGGTTTGATTTCGACGTGCAAGACTTTCGTTTCAGTCGTCGGTGGAGGACATTGCTACTATGCCAACACGAATTTCAATTGTGATTTTGGTGAAACAACATCCTCAACTGGGATTTCCATTACACGTGCGCAACAGCAGGCGAGAACATTTAGTCTGCTAGATCCATGGTTGGAGTACATGCTCAAAGACAACTGCGATGCGTACACGCAATTCTCGAATGTGCAAGACGATTCACCTTCAACCCTTGCGGTACAGACAACATGCGCGCTCAATGTTTCACCGGTGATTTCATTGGCCATCGCTGATTTGGTGACTACCGAGGTAGGCTTGACCTACCAATGGTTTCAAAATGGTGTAGCCATCGCTGGTGCGACTTCTTCGATCTTATCTGCTCCTGGAAGTGGGGTTTATTCCGTTCAAGCGACTTATAGCAACGGATGCAGTGCAATGAGCGCACCGTTTAATCTCGGAAACAGCGGTTTGGATGAATTGAGTCCTGCGGTATATACCCTGTCTCCAAATCCTACTACTGGACATTTGACACTTCAATCGACGCATTCAGAAGCTGTTCAAGTGACGGTTCGCAACGCAGACGGACAGGTTGTGAAGTCCTTTGTAACTTCCGATGAAATCAATATTACTGACTTATCAAACGGCTTGTACATCCTCGAAATCAACGGTTCGTACCACCGCATTATGAAGCGATAAAGGTCTATTTCTAATTCTCCGCAGTAAGATTGTTGAAGAATATCTTTCCAAAATTGAAAATAAAGTCCTAAATTGGGATAAATTTTCAAAAATGGGACGCGCTAAAATATTTGTTGTCGAAGATGATCCGATGTATTCAAAGATTGTCAAGCACAAATTATCCATGGATCCAGAGTTCGACGTTGTTGTGTTCAATGACGGAACCTCTTTTCTAAAAAATATTCACGAGAATCCTGCCGTAGTTACGCTTGATCATTCATTGCCAGATATATCTGGACTTGAGTTGATTAAAAAACTGAAAAAGGAATATCCTTCGATTCAAGTCATTGTGCTTTCTGCTCAAGAGGACATCAAAACAGCACTTGAAATGCTGCGTGTTGGAGCGTACGATTACATCATTAAAGATGATCAGGCGATGGACAAGTTGTGGCACGTGGTTCATCAAGCAAGAGAAAAAGGTCAATTGCAAAAGCAAGTAGAATTGCTCACTACCGAAGTTTCAGCGAAGTATGATTTCCATCAATACATAAAGGGGTCAAGTGCGCCCATGCAACGTGTGTTTTCGTTGTTGGAAAAATCTGCGAATGCGAACATTACAGTTTCTGTGACGGGTGAGACCGGAACAGGGAAGGAGTTGGCGGCCAAAGCAATCCATTTCAATTCAAACCGCATGCGTAAACCTTTTGTTGCGATCAATGTGGCAGCAATTCCAAAGGAGTTGATTGAAAGTGAACTCTTCGGTTACGAAAAAGGTGCATTTACAGGTGCCGATCAGCCGCGCACAGGAAAATTTGAGGAGGCCAATCGTGGAACAATCTTTTTGGATGAAATCGGTGAAATGGACCTGAACATGCAGGCTAAATTACTCCGTGTACTTCAAGAACGTGAAGTTTGTCGTCTGGGATCCAATAAAATGATTCCCATTGATGTTCGGATCATTGTGGCAACACACCGCGACTTGAAAAAAGAAGTTCAAAAAGGAAATTTCAGAGAGGATTTGTACTATCGTTTGATGGGGATTACAGTCGAATTACCGCCACTTTGTGAGCGTGGAACGGATGTATCCATTTTAGCAAAGCACTTTGTGGATGAATTTTGCAAGGAGAATAAAATTCCACGCAAAGAATTGTCTCATGAAGCTCAAGATAAATTATTGAAGTACAGATATCCGGGGAACATTCGCGAACTGAAAGCCATTGCTGAGATTGCTGTAGTGATGAGTGAAGATAAAGTCATTCAAGCCGACGACATTCAATTCCAACAGCGCAATGAAGTGAATGACTTTATACAAGAGGAATTGACGCTGGACGAATACAACGCACGCATCATTCGATGGTATTTGGGTCGTTACAACAACAATGTTCTGCAGGTTGCGGAAAAATTGGACGTTGGAAAATCTACGATTTATCGAATGATTAAGGAAGGAAAAGTGTAAATTCCAACTCGTTTTGCTACGATAAACCAACGCTGAAACTATGGAAAGGAATCCTGTAATTCTTGGACAAGCGGATATTGAACGGATCTTTCCGTTCTCCATTCGGCTCAATCGAAATTTGGAAATTGTGGAGTACACCTTTTCCATGGAGGAGCTGTTGGGTAATGTTCGCGGCGAATCCTTTTTGGATGTTTTCAGTGTGAAAAATCAAGATGCTTTTGGTGTTTTAGATTTTGATTCTTTTAAAGACAATTCCACTGTCCATCTTCAGAGTACAATTCGCAAGTCATCTGAATTTTTATTGCAAGGTCATCTTGTTTATCAATCCGAAAATGACACGCTTGTTTATTTGATTCTTCGTGTGGATTCAGTGCCTTTGCATGATGTACTGCACTTTGATTCCATCACCACCAAACAGATGGAGGCGGAACTCATTGCGGCAAAGGAAAAGGCCGATTCTTCGGTCAAGGCAAAGGAGTTGTTTCTCGCCAATATCAGTCACGAGATCCGAACACCCATGAACGTCATTATTGGTATGGCGGAATTGCTCGATGATGCGGGTGTTTCGGATGAATACAAACGTTACATCGATGCCATCAAGTCTTCTGCTGATGGACTCTTGGAACTCATCAATGATATTCTCGATTTTTCCAAAATTGAAGCAGGACACCTTGTTCTTGAGGAAACACCGTCGAACCTGCACAAATTGTTCTCGCAAATTGAATTGACCTTCAGTGAACGCGCCCGACAAAAGGGATTGTTCTTTATACAACAATTGGACAAAGGGATCAGTGATTCTTTGCTGATTGATACAACGAAACTCACACAAGTCCTTGTGAATCTGGTCAGCAACGCTGTGAAATTCACCAACAATGGATTTGTTAAAGTGACGGCCAAACTTGTGGAAATGGATGAGGTTGGTCAAACCATTCGTTTTGAAGTGCAAGATACAGGCATTGGCATACAAGGGGAAAATATCGATTCCATTTTTAAAACATTCATTCAAGAAGATTCAAC
>JBDKGB010000148.1:0-8419 GCA_039798485.1 Bacteroidota bacterium | reverse complement strand
AGGAAGGAGACTAAAACGGACCATAGGACTTAATTCCTAGCCGCGGCGATAGTTCACTCCTTCCTTTGAATCGGAAATTATTAGAAATAATTCTACTGAGCAAATCTAAGAGCCGCGGCGGACGAAGCATCAAATTATCTCTTTCAGCCACTCCACATACTCATCGATCTCGTCCAAGATCATCTGCTGAAGTGGTTCTTTGTTTTTTTCGCGTGCGGCATTCATTTCCCCAGCATAATTGTCAAAGGTGATCTCAGCACCAATTGAACTGTCGGTGAGACGTTGTTTCCTATATGCGTCCCAGCGCAATTTTTCTTCATCATTGAGTTTCTCTGGAAAGTTCCGTGCTTTGATTTTAAAGATCATCTCAGGCAATCGACTCAGCGAAAGTGCACAAGTAAACTCTTCTAAATTTCCACGTTCTGCAAAGGAATGGAAACGCTTCATTTCTTCAATTTCTTGTTTGCTAAAAAAGCCTCCCGCATAAATCATTAAATCACTGTCCTTCTCTTCCGAAACATATTCATTGGCATAAACTTGTTTCAGCTTTTCTTTGATGAATGCTTCTTGGGCTCTGATGAGGTCTAAATTTTCCCGTAACAATTTTTTGTCGATTGAAAACGTTTCAAGTAATGAACCGTTTTCATTGAGGTCTGCAATTACCTCACATTGATTCACTTTGATGGTTGACAACCCTAGTCGCTCGAGTCCTTGTTCCTTTAAATCACCGACTTTTGTATACAGTCGCTCTTTTATTCCAGCCGCATCTAACTCAATCAATGGCGAAACGTCTTTCCGTAAGTCATAACAAATCTTTGTGTTGGATTGTGTTGGATGTTCCATGATCGGATAAACAACACCAAAAACATGTTGGTCTTTTCCATAGTTTGAGCTGATATGAAAAAATGGTTTTTTTGTTTGTCCACTCGATTGAATAATGCGTTGAAAGTAAGTGGTGAACTCACTTTTGTCGCGTAGAGAAAAAACAAAATCAAAGAATGTTGGATCGCCGTCCTTGATTTTCTTCATGAGAAAAATTGTCGCTTCAACATCGCTGAAGGCATCGTGCGCATTGGCGTGTTCAGCTCCATTGGCTTTTGATAGATCCTCCAGACGAAAACTGGGCAATGGCATTCCAGTGATTGAATTTAACTCTTGTTCACCGGTTTCGCGGTTTCTGGCATTCGGAAAAGTCAAAAGATGCGGACGCAACACATAGGTGGCCAAAACCAGGTGGTAGACATCAAAACGCGAGTTGTGATTTTTATACTCACGTTCATAAGGATCAAATAAATTTCGATAGGCAAGGTTCCGCGTATATTCGTCGTCAAAACGAATGCTGTTGTACCCCAGCGTGCATGTATGTGGCACAGACATCTCAGCTAGAATTTTCCGTGTAAATAGGTATTCATTGAGTACTTCGATTGTGGTATCCATGTTTCCTTTTGGAGGGAATTCCAACCCGTTTTTGATCCGTTTGATTTTTTGAGGGGTAATTCCAGTAAGTACTGCAGCAACTGGCGAAGGAATATTGTCTGGGCTCTGTTCACAAAAGATGTTCACTGCCCGATCAGGAATGATGTTCAAATTGGCATCTGTTCGAATCGCTGCGAATTGTGACGGCCTTCCTCCACGAGGAGTGGCATTGAAGGTCTCATAATCCATAAAAAGAAAGGTGAAATCCGGATGTAAGTCACGCATGTGCACTCGATTAAAGGGTTAAAATCCAAAGGGATATTCATTGATCGAGGAGTGGTATGAACGAAACAAAGATAGACGAAAATTGAAAAATAGTGCGCCTATTTAAAATTATACTATGGTTCACTATTTCGCCTATCAAATATCCAAGATTATGGGTTTAGCGCTTCCATCAAATAACCATTTTTGGTGAAAAATAAATACGAATTAAAGGTTGCACCAACTTCAATCGTGATAGTTTCATCCCTAAATTGAGCTGTGGTCAATATGGGTTGACTGATGTCGTAAATCGCCCATACATTTTTTGGGACAAATCGATTGCCATTGACTTCGAAGTTGCTAAAATGGATGGTGATTTTCGGAAGGTCTTTATGGTTGGTAGATCCATCATAAAGCTCCGCGAAAATGGCCAAGTTTTGATCTAAAATGAGCTTTGTCCCTGGGAAAGCAAGTAAACCAGCTTCAAACGTTTCTTGGGTATTTAACGCTGTAATTTTCATACCAACAAATGTATGAAGTGTGTCGTTGAGCATGATCGTTTGATCGGTTTTGTAAAGTGTCATTTTGTACTTTCCTTTTTTCCATTCAAACTGATTGCGCACGCTGAGAAAATCCCCTTCATAATCCCCACTTTCACAAACACCATCTTTTACAGGTCTCATGATGAGTGGATTTCGATCTCCCCATCTGGAAAAAATAAGTGCACGTCCGAGGTCCTTGAATTTGGTTGGACGCTCAATGTGGTCGGTGTTTTTAAAGCCTCCACAATGCGTCTGAAATCCACCGTAAAAGCTGGTCTCATTTAAATTGCCCAACCCAAAAGGTGCAATATACAAGTAATGATCCTGAGAAATGTCTTCCATCAATTCGATGTCAATGCTGAAAGATGTGAATTCGACATCTTCCTCCATCTTATAGTCAATGTCTACGAGGTGGAAAGGAAACTCAATCGGGATCGGGCCAACAAATTCATCATTTTCAAATTGGCCATTTACGGCAACTCCATTTGAAAATGTAAGTGTTCCAATCCCTGATTTTTTTCCATTCTCAAAGGAACCAGAGTAGAGGTAATTGTCCTTTTCATTGTACATACAACCAAAGCCATGGAGGAGTCCATCCTTTGTTTCACCAGAATAACGAATTTGACCGATCGCACTTTGATGGAAGAAGGCGATGGTTAGGGCAGCAAAAAGAGTTTTCATGATTAAGAGTTTAAGTGAATACACTGACAAATTGATTTCAATTGGGTGAGGAATGACCACACAATGAAAAAGTAACATCGTTTCATTTTATCAAAAATCTGTTGTTGCATTGCACACTAGAATTCACAATTGCAGTGATCTGTGGGTTTATTTCATCGCACTAGTTTAGCTATAGATAGCTCCCCTTTCGGTATAACGACTTCGACTTTGAGCTACGGGTGTAATATTTTTATAGTCCACGCGTTATTGATTTAGTCATCAAGATTTTCGCTCCGGCGAATGCCAACCGACCTGATGAGGCACGGTGGATAAACGATGTGAGGTTCGCCTAAAACAATACGAATCCCCTCGACTTGATGCTGTTAATGTTTCATTAAAACAGATTCATTTTGAATGTTCGTTTAAAACCACTTTTGAAGTTCCTTTTTCAATGGTTCAAAAGACTCAATGTTGTTGCACCAAGAACTGAATCAACTAAGAGAATTCCAATAGAAAAGGAACCTAACTACGATCCACCGCTTTACGTCTACAATACACATGGTGTCATTGAATTTTTAAGCGATCAATGCGACAACAACACCTGTACCTGCAGGGGCTCCTGTCAGTTGGATGACCTGATTTTTCGCGAAAGTGCCTTGCTGGATGAGTACAAACGGAAGATGCGGGAAAAGCAGAAAAGGGATAATGGAGCATAGACCGCTTCGCTGATGGAGCATAGATCGCTTCGCTGATGCAACATAGATTGCCTTCGGCAGATGGAAAAAGGAACCAATCTATGTTCCATGCTCCATGTTCTATGCTCGAATTTTCCAATTATCATCCTCGTACTGTTAAAATTGACTCTTTGGCGCGTATTCCTTCCGCCAACCTTTATACAAAACACCAGTCTATGACGAAACACATCCATGCACTTTTGAAATTTATGATCTCCGTAGTTTTATCGTTGATCGCTTGGACGGTGGTTGATCATTTTATCGTGCACATATCCTTTATGCAGTATTTCTTCATAGAAGTTGTCATTATCATAAGTCAGTTCGCCTACGATTGGCAATTAAAACAGTTGAATCATGAAAAAGAAGTTGTCAAGTAAAGCAGCCTTGCACCGATTAAAGCTTGGTGCAGATAGAAACATTCAGAAGGAACAAGGCTATTTCGATGGACGCTTTATGCAGCGTGCGGAGCCTTCTGCAAAATTGTACACACGCAAACAGAAACACAACAATAAAACATTTGATGCCCTATGATTCTTGCAGCTGATGTTCACTTTAAATGCGACGATTGTGGAGCGATTCATTCACGTGGATCCTTAGCTTCAGGAAATACCTTTGGCGCTGTTTTGTATAGTGACGCAAAAACCATTTATCCGCACTTACCTGAGTTTTCAGCCATCACGACATGCAAGCGTTGTGCGAAAATCTTTTGGTTGGATAATCACACCAAATATATCCTAACGGGACATGAGAATGAGCAAATCTTTGCGTCTAGTTTTCTTTCAGTTTCGGACTATACCAATGCATTTAAAGACAAAGTTTATAGAACAGAATCGGAAGAACATTTTTTACGGGTGCGGATGCTATGGGAATTTCATGATCCCTTTCGTTCGGATGAAAAAGACGTAAGTACCTTGCGCAAAATCCCCGAATATGTTGAAAATTTAGAGCGATTGATCTCACTTTGTTCAGACGCTGCAACCCCTCCAGAGCGATTAATGATCGCTGAATTTTACCGCTATCTCGGTCGACATGCCCAAGCCAATGACATCATTGAACCATTGTTAGGATCTGAAGTGGATGATTTTGCAAAGACTTTAATGCGAAGAAATAAGCTGGCAGATAGTGCTGTGCTTGTAATGAGCACTTATTGAATTTAACAATGGTTCATTTCGTTTTGGATGAAAAACTAAAATAGAAATGACGTCATAAAATAAAATAAGGCTAGATTCCTATTTTATAGATTTTTTCCACGAACAAAATGAAGTAATTTGCTGTTTCACGATAAAAAGCATTTTATGAAAATACATATAGTGGTAGGGTTTATTTTTGCCCTTCAGTGTGCATTTAGTCAAACCCTTGTGTCAGGTGGAATCTATCAAAACACCACATGGGCGGCATCAGGAAGTCCTTATCTTGTTACAGGTTCGATTGTTGTTTTTCCAGGAAAAACCTTAACGGTTGAGCCAGGTGTGGAGGTGGTTTTTACCGCAGACAACACATTCAATACAGGTAATTTTCAGTACCTTGAAGTACGTGGAAGTTTAATCGCAGTTGGTACAGATGCCAATCCAATTTTGTTTACCAGTTCGGACACAACAGCCGGATTTTACAACTGGATGGGCATTCGAATTAAAGGAAGTCAAGGTGGAACGGTCCAACTTGATGCAATTGAATTGCGCAATTCTTGGTATGGCGTGCACAACGATATTTCTGAGCCAGGAATTATCTATACTTTTCGAAATTCAAAGTTCATCAGCAACAACTATGCGTTACAGATGAATGCGGATATGGTTTATGAAAATTGCATATTTCGAAATAATGGAGTAGGACAAGCTGCACAAATTTCATACGGAAGTCTTACGGCGCTGGATTGTCAGTTTATCAATAATTTCTGTTCCTTCACGTGGTCCAATGCCATCAATATCACAAATTGCCTTTTTTCTGGGAATACGAATAACATCATAGGTTCACCTGGTACCGTTCAAGGCTGTACCTTTTTGAACAATGATTTCGCTTTTGCAGAAACGAATAGCATGCAAATCAATGGGTGTTATTTTGAAGGGAACAATGTCGGTTTAGATGATTCCGGTTCTTCGATCGTTGAAAATTCTGTCTTTGTGAATAATGGTGTGGCGTTGAAAATAGGTGACAACACGAACGTAAACAACAATGAGATTACCAACAACACGGTCGGTATTCAAGTGAGGGGATACAATCCTGGTTCTACGTTTATCGAAAACAACATCCTATGCAACAATACGGTTTACAACTTGGAAAATTTAACAGACAAGAATTTTCAAGTGAATTTAAATTGTTTTTGTTCCAGTGATTCAGCAACAGTGGAAGATTTGATATACGATGGTTATGACGACATCACACGAGGCTTGGTGAATTATGCTCTGTATGATGATTCATGTCAAACGATTCTTTCCTACATCACTAAAATCGATTTGGGACCACTGGGAATCGTCGAAAATCTTGAAGGAGATTGGAAGGTTTGGGCCAAAGAAAATATGATTTTCATCTCCATTGACTATGGAACAACACTAGAATTGATTTCACTTTCTGGAGAAGTTATTCAAACCCGTCACGTACAGCAAGGAGAAACTACTTTTCAAGTTGATGTTGAGCCGGGATTCTATTTCTTAAGAGATCAAGATGGAAGAACAAAACGATTGTTCATATAGATTTTGAAAGAGGACCTATAAGAAGAAAGGCTGCCCGCAATGGACAGCCTTTTTTGTTACAAATATCTCGCGATTTAGAAAATATTTCCTTCATCTCTGCGGTCCTTCTTCTCAAAAATATCAAAAAGGTCTTTCTTCATGTTTCCACTACTTTTACTGCGCTCGTACTCAATGATTGAATCCGACATGTCGGCCATCATCTCTGAATAATTCGCTTTGTTAAATGACATGATGTTTTCTTGACGGATATTTAAATCTTGGGACGCACGGACTGCATCGAAATCCGCTCCTAGAAAACTAAATGTCCATTTTCCTGTTGCATCCAATTCTTTAATCATCTCAGCAATCAATGGTCGTGTATAGAATTTTGAGGCATTCTCACCTCCGTCGGTTAGAACAACAATGACAGCCGATGCCTCATCGTTTTCTAGATCACGACCGTACTTTTCTCTAACAGCATTGATGGACCTTCCCATACCGTCCAAAAGCGCTGTGAGGCCTCCAGGCTTGTAGTTTTCTTTGCTTAAAAGTGCGATGTTGTCTACAGGTTGAAATTGGATGATGTCCATGACTTCATCTTCAAAATAGGTCACCGATACCACATATTCGTTTTCAGGGAATTCACTTTTCAATTTTTGCAAGGTCTTCAATTGTGAATTGAATCCTTCAATGGTTTGTGCTTCACTTCCCGCCATTGATCCACTTTGATCTACGATAAAATGGTAAATTGTTTTTTTGTTTTTCATGATAACTGTTTTTATAAATTACTAATTGGTTGTTTGTAAAAGGAATACTATTTCACCGGTAAAATTTAACTGGCCAATTGTTCCTTTTTTGACAAATATCTGCACAACGGAAGTGGCGAGGAAATTTCTGCAAGGTTGCAAAGGAGTACATGATTGACTAAAAGCTGTGTTTGTAATTCAGACTGGAAATGCGAGAAATATACACGAATCCCTTCCTCGAGGACCTAGATCGTGTAATCCAGCTGTCACGCTGGTTAGAGCGATTTTAGTGTTTCTCAAAAACCACCATTTTTCATCAAAATCGGCAAAAACCGCATTTTCAAAAATTGCATTTTTCTAGGATGAAAAACGATGTTTTTAGTTGGTTTTTGAGGGATGGTTTTGGGGTGGATTTGACAACAATTTTTTAAAAATGGTTTCCATGAGCCCATAAATTTGACTTTTGGATTTTCGCCCTATATATTTGTCAAAATGGCCACCACTTTTTTCTTTTTCACTTTTGTAAATAACTCTAACTATGCAATTAAAGAATGATCAAATTTTAAACATCACCGATCTTGTCCTGAACTCCGACAAATTTGAACTCGATCGTGAATTGTCGAGTTGGTATCAAGACGAGGATGAATTGGGTAGTTTTCGTGCAATAGTCTTTTTGAACTCTAAAATTACGGGTAAACGAATCTTTGAGTGGCAATTGGAAGTTCACTTAGACTTGGATGATTTGTATTCAACCTATCGCGCACTGCATAGAAATGGTACGCCAAAGTTTGAAACTGATTTTACGAAGGAAACTGAATTTATGAGAGGTTTCATGGAAATACATGGGTTCAACATCCTTCCATACCTCAAGGAGTTCAATGGCGTTGTGGATGCCTATGCGAAAATTGCGGAATTGGTGGATGGTAATGATGAATTGCCGGGTGCCTATGGGGCAATGTTCGGTAATAAATTTGGAATTTAAAATGAATCGCTATGAATACAGAAATTGAAATGGATACACTTGAAACCTACAAAAACGACAGTGTGAAAGAATTGAGAGTTGTTCTTTTTCTTACCAAGGTGTTGAAAAACATGCATACTAGTGCTGTGATTTTTTGCTGCTCACTTTGCGTTGCGTTAATTCCCGTGTCCATTTTCTATTTCATGGCCTTGACGAATTCTCCATATGGTTGGACCATATTTCCAGTCGCGGCCGTAGTTCAAATGATTCTTCATGAAACAATCATCATGAATTATTTATTCAAAGATGCAGCTGACGTTTACAACGAACAGGCAATTATTCAACAAACGTTAAAATTAATGTTGAAAAATAAGCTTGAGAGCAAAAAGTAACTGTTACAAATATCCAGGAAAAAAATAGCTGGGTTCTGGAT
>JBDKGB010000147.1:0-34059 GCA_039798485.1 Bacteroidota bacterium | reverse complement strand
CCGAAGTCGCCCCAGTGCTTGTCAACACGATGTTTCCGGAGTACGTTCCAACAGGTGTTGTCGCCGCCAAGCGAACATAAATTGTTGTAGATGAAATCGCTCCACAAGAATTTGGTGAAATAGTCAGGGTCGTACTGTATGTTGCTCCAGTCGAAATTTCATATCCACTTGGTGCAGTCAATGTTAAATCATAGATTAAATTGCTTGCGGTTAGGGTGAAACTTGTTGACGGAGTAGACGCTGTTCCATAGGTTGTATTCACAGCAGCCAAGGTGCCCGTAGTACTGATTATCGGAGATGGCGTGACAGAGAACGTCCAATCCGATGCTGCGAATGTCGTAGCTCCTGTCGCGTTCCAGTTGGTGGCAGTATTTCCAATGGCAGCCAGCAATGTCGCTTTCGTTCCGGAATAGGTAGCGCCTGTTGTTGCATATCGTAATGAATTTCCACTTGGTGCAATTGCCGTTGTTCCCAAACTCAATGACGAAGGAACAGCACTCGTTGATGATCCAATTTTTGCATAATAGATAAATGCAGTTGGCGAAGTGGCGGTAATAGAGCTAGCCGTATAAATGTAGAGCTCATCATTGTTGGCTCCTAAACCAGCACCTGATGTGCTTGACCAATCGTATTGCGTAGCCGAAACTGCAGCGGCCCCCCATGGGAGAACAATGACCGTACCTGCAGGAATTGTTTGTCCTGATTTAACTGTAAATGAAGCCTCAAGTTCAGCCAAATCTGTAAAACTTGTGGACGATGATGTCGCCAATTCGTTGTCATTGATGTAGAAAGTTGTTCCTTGAGCAACATCTACATTAAACAAGATGGCAAAATTATCAGGTGCGCCGCTTGTGTTGTAGGCGATAATGGCAATATCACCCGCTGTCAGCGTTGACGTCGGGTTCATTACTATTAATGTTTGATTTACAGAACTTGCTGCGGCATAAGAACCTCCTCCACTTTGTGACGCCGTGATTACCGTTGAACCAACCCCAACAATGTGAATGTTTCCTCCAACTATCGTCGCTACGCAGGGATTTGAACTGGTATAGCTTACAGTTAATCCTGACGAAGCAGTAGCTCCAGGTGAAAAATCAGCTGTTGACAAGGTTGCGGGTGTCAGCGCATTGAAGGTAATCGTTTGCGTTCCTTGCGTGATGTCTCCCGTCAATCCTGTAGGTTGTGTTAGGGTATAATTTCCTGCATCAGCGCCGCCCAAAGTTGACGTTGAAGTCACCGAAATTCCTGTTCCGACATTCGCTGAAGCAAATGTTCCTGATCCAGTCAATGTGACTACATCACCAGAAATGACACCTGTAAGCGTTCCGGTAACTGTAGCGCTTGTTGTTCCATCGTAAGGTTTTGATGTCACTGCAGCACTTGTCACGGTTAGGGTAGCCGCTGTAATGTTCGCCTGCAATCCTGTTGGTTGGTTAAGGGTATAATTAGCACTTGGTGCTGTGTAGCCACTCACCGTCACTGGTTTACCGGTTCCTACGTTTTTATCATTGAATACGGCACTTGGCGTTCCAGTTACGGAGAATGATTCTCCATTGACCAATCCAGAATACGCTGCAGTTCCGATTATTGTTGCCGTTGTATTTCCGTCGTACACTTTATCTGAAATGGAAATACCAGAAATTGTAATCGATTTTGTAGAAACGATGTTGCCCGTGCTTGATGTTGAAATGTTTGCATTTGTTGCACCCGTGCTAGAAAGAACGACTGCTGTTGCACCATTATAAGTTCCAGCGGCTTGTGTTGTTGAAAAACGAACATATACCGTTGCACCACTAGAAACGGAAACAGTTGAGCTGTAGTTTGCGTTGTCAGTTGACACTTCATAACCACTTTGTGCATTTGCTGCAATCGCTGCCGTTAAATTGGAACCACTCGCCGTAAAGCCAACACCTGTTGAGGCTGTACCATAGGTAGTTGAAAGTGATTGTGATAACACACTTGCATCCAATGTGGGTGTTGATGCCGCCGTCCACTGTGCGAACAATATGAAATTGGCAGTTTGATTGTGTGTGTATGGAAACGAAATGGCCGTTCCTCCAGAGGATGCTAAAAACCAACCATTAAATGTGTATCCAGCTTGGATGGGATTTCCAGGGTTTGAAACTGTTCCGCCTGTTGTTGTAGATCCATTCGAAATGGCGCTTCCACCTTGACTATCGTAGCTTACGGTCAAGGTATTTGCTGTCCATTGCGCATACAAGGTAAAGTTTGCTGTTTGACCGTGTGTATATGGAAACGTAATAGCCGAACCTCCACTTGCAGCTGTGAACCACCCATTGAACGTGTATCCCGTTTTTGTAGGTGTGCCGGGAGATGCGGAAATGTTACCCCCCGTAGTCGTTGAACCACTCGAAATTGCGCTGCCTCCTTGACTATCGTAGGTAACGGATAAATTGTTTGCTGTCCATTGTGCGTAGAGGGTAAAGTTTGCTGTCTGACCGTGTGTATATGGAAAAGTAATTGCCGATCCACCAGTAGGTGCTGAAAACCAGCCGTTGAAAGTGTAACCTGCGCGCGTTGGTGTCCCTGGTGAGGTTGAAATGCTACCGCCTATGGTAGTCGATCCATTGGTGATGCTACTTCCTCCTTGGCTATCATAAGTAATGGATAGAGGAACGGACACAGAGAAATTATCTACACCTGCTGTCGCATCACTTCCTGCTTCGTCTGTTTCTTTCCAGCGAATGTATAAGTATTGATTGTTCCCCCAGTTTAATCCAGTGAGTGTCTGCGTAATTGTAGATCCGATATTGAATATCGGTGAAATAGCTGCTTGTGTACCTGGCGACCCAGTACCAGCACCTGCTGCTGGTGTAGTAAAACCTGTTCCACTTGTCCAAGTACCGGCGGCGTCATTAAATGTTCCATCTGCTGTTGACGAGGTCGTTACCACGTTTGTGCTGGAAACTCTATAACTCATTGGAAAAGAGTTTACCGTGGTTGCAGGATTCCGGTTGATTACGGCGTCGTATGAAATTGTGATACTATTGAGCGTTGCTCCCGAGGTGTTTTTTAATACGACACCAAAAAAACCGGCCGCTGAGCTTGAACCTTGAGAACCAACGGCTCTATTTGGGGTTGCTTGGCTATCAAACAACCCAAAAAACGACCCTGTGCTTGATGATCCATTTGTGGTATTCCATTTAGCTAATGAACCCGTCCATCCAGAACCGTAAACATACCAGCTGTTTAAAGCAGCAGACCCCCCCGTTAGCCCAGAGATCGGAGTCATCACAGAAACTGTAACGTTCGATGCTGCTCCAGCGGTTGTCATTGTTTGGAAGTTTTCTGTGTAGGTTGTTCCAGAAAATGATACTTGCCCAAAAGCACTGTACGAATGGATTAAAAACAGAGTGGCTAAGCTGAATGTGATTTTTTTAAGCATACTTCCCAAACTCAACAGGGATGACAACTTCTTGTTGGACAATCTAATCGCCAACTGGTGGGAGTTAGATAAAGCCGAATAATGCATAATACATTGTTTAAATTTAAACCTAAAATCAATGGTGCAAATTAACGCGCAACGTATTGCCCGTGAATGAGGTGTACATTAAACATTTTGTGTTTCGTATTAAATCAATGTTGTTTACTCGATTCATGTAGAATTGATTAGAGACACGGGATTTAAAATCAACAGTTACTCTGATGATGGCATTATTTGGAATAAACTTAACCGCCAATTGTGGGTTGTCAGATTAAAGCGCCATTAAAAGTGAAAAAGGGAATGCTCGTTTGCATCCCCTTTTCCGTTCAGACCAACATATTTACGAATGTAACTTATGTCAGATATTCTTTTCAAAAAGCAACATGTACAGATTTGTGCCTTTTCGTGTAATCCCATTTTTGTCAAACATAAAACATATTTCTGTAACACACAAAAAAGCTTAACAATTAATTCATATCGCTTACCAAAATCAAAATAATAAAAACTAAAACATTCATAAAACCCACTGAAAACGAAATATTTGAACTGTGGCAAGCACCTGTTGTTTTTTTTGGAAAATCATTGGGCAAAGAAGTGCGATTTGCGAAAAAACTTAGTTTTCGAGCGTCATTTTGAGAGATCTAGTTGTTAAAAGAAGTGTGATTTGGGAATCGCCCTGAGCGTTCTTTCAAAAAAAAGGGCCCACCGAAGCAGACCCTTTGTTTAGACCACATACTTACTATTAACGTAAACTATGCTTGATGATAGCCGATTGGAAATTATCACCCGTGAGTTGAAGTTGATACACTCCAGGAGCCAAGTCAAGTGATGGTACGAGCATAGACGATGTTGCTTTTTCGATGAAAAACGCAGCGTTGCGCACCACTTTCCCTGTTGCATCACTCACGGTCAAGGTCACATCACCCTGGATGTCCGTTGAACCGAAGAGGATGGTAAATTCTTCTGTACTTGGGTTCGGGAATGTCAAGAAGCTCAAGGCATCTGAACCACAGTTTGTTTGGATTGGCCCGTAGATTTTTTGTACCCCATCTTGATCTGTTTGAATCAAACGGTAGTACTTCACCTCACGAGCAGCACCCAAATCTTGGATCGCATAGTCAAGTACAGTATTGCTGTTTCCAGCTGCCGCAACCGTTTGCACATCTGCCCAAGTTGTTCCGTCTTCTGAACGCTGAACGATAAAGTTCAAGCTGTTGTGCTCAGATGCTGTTGTCCAACGAATGATGACATCTTGATCTGCACATTGCGCATCGAACGAAAGGAGTTCGACCGGTAGCGGCGAAAAGTTGTTTGCAGACGAGATGGTAAATGGTGAGAAGTTGGTGATGGCATCGGTAGATTGTACATAGCCAGCACCCGCGCTACCGCCCATGTTTTCCCACATTGAAGCTGCAGTAGAGTAGTGTGCGACATAAGCTGCAGCAGCAGAGAAGCCATTCACTTCTTCACCAGCACCATTCCAGTAGAGGCGAACACTTGCGTTTGATCCACCCGCAGCTGCTTCAGAGATCATCCACGTGCGGTTTACCACAGCAAGAGACGTTGTCGTTCCTACGGCTGTTCCGTTTGTAGTGACATTGTCAATAACACGCACAGAGAACACATCGCTTGTACCATTGTTGGTCAACTCGGCAGGATTGTACGCGCTGTTTCCGACAGGGAAGGTTGTAGCCGTTGAAGCAACATTTCTAGATACAGTTCCCGTAGAAGCTGTTTTCACATAGCTTGTGGCAGAACCACCAGTTACCGTTGCAGCACCTAGCGATAGGTTGTTTGTTCCGAGGTCAATGATTCCATTGTTGAGTGAAAGTGAAGCGCTTACGGTTACAGGGGTTGAAAGGGCTACAGAACCAGATTTATCCATAGAAAGGTTCGCGAATGTTGTAGAAGATGTTCCTCCAAGCGTTGCAGCGCCAGATCCATTGAACGCTACTGTACCAGTGCTTCCAGTGAATGTTCCGTTATTGGTCCAATCCCCTGCTACGCTGAGTGTACCACCAGCGAGTGTCAATGTAGCCCCTGATTCGATGGTTACATTCTTGGCCGCATTGGTAGTTGTAGAAAGCATGCTTGGTTGTGCGAGCACACACGTTTGGTTTGATGGGATGATCACATCAACAGCATCTGTAGGCACTGCACTTGCGACAGTGTAGTTTGTTCCATCGAAGTTGTACCAGTTGGAAGCGGTGTTCCAATTTGTGCTTGTTGCCCCTCCCCAAACAACATTGCCTGAAACAAGTGTTGTACTCGTAGTAGGGTAATTCATAGTAATGATGTGTACAGGAGAGTTTGCGATACAAACACCATTTGTAACGATTGCTCTTACATATTTGGTTGCGGTCAATGCACCTATTGCTGCGCCACTGAGGGTTGAGTTCGTTTGACCACTTATAGTGATGAACGTAGTGTTGTCATTTGACGATTGCCACTGAATTGTTCCCGCTGCTGTATTCAAAACGATGTTGGCAGGAGTACTTCCCGAACAAATTGACTGATTGGCAGAAATTGTGGAACTACCAGTAATTGTGGCAGTTACCGCTAATCGTGAGGCAGACACACAGTTCGTGCTTAAGTTGCGTACTGCAACATAGTATGTTGTTGTAGAAGAAATTACGGGAGTTGTATATGAAGCCGTACCTGAAGAAAGTAAATTTCCGCCAGTGGCATCATCATACCAATCCAAAGTTAAACCAGCACCAATGGTACTTGTGAAGGTAACAGTTCCAGTTCCACATCTAGATTGATTTGGAACAACTGCTCCAGTAGAACTTCCATTTATTGTAAAGGTACCTGAGGAAGTAAAGGTGTGGATAGTATACCCGCCTATTTGAGTGATTGTTCCACCTGTAGCTACCGGCGTTCCTGCATATTTTATGATAACAATTCCCGGCCCTCCATTTTCTGGTGAGAAGTTACCGGACACTAGTTTACATTGTCCTCCACCACCATAGTTGGCTTGTCCACCACCTAATCCATTGTTTCCAGACAAATTTGAGGATACAGCGAGTCCACCACCACCACCACCACCGGAATACCATACGGCAGTTCCGCTAATGCTGTTTTGCAGGCCATTACCTCCGGCTCCTGGATTATATGGTCGTGAACAACCACTTGACCAGGCATTTTGTCCGGCTGCGCCAGCGCCACCACCGCCGCCGCCAGCAACTTCTCCACCACCGCAAGAGTTTGTAGAGTTTCCTCCTATATTCCCTTGACCAGCAGTACCATTTCCACCTAGTCCGGTGCCGCTAGCTTGGGTTGAACCAGCACCACCAGACCCGCCGTTGTATCCATTTTGAGCGGGGCCTTCGTAGCTACCGCCACCACCTCCACCGATAGCCACGTATGCAGAACCGAACGATGAATTTCCTCCACTTAAAGCGTGGATTCCAGGATTAGATCCTGACACCCCTTTCGCGCCCCCAGCACCAACAGTTATGGCTGTTGAACCGCTGCTGATTGTATATGATGGTACAGAAATATAGCCACCACCGCCGCCGCCGCCGCCGCGGCCCGAACCTGCACCTCCTCCACCGGCAACGACAAGTAGTTCGGCATTGAGTGAACTTACAGTCAGCGTAGCTGAAGAAGGCAATTGGTTGAACGTAATCACCACATCATCCGTAGATGTGCATGAACCATTCGTAATGGTCCAGCGCAGGGTGTACGTATTTCCAGCCACCCCTGAAAAATTGGAAATCGGATTAGATGCTGTTGTGATTGAACCCCCGGTGCCGCTAACAATGCTCCACGATCCAGTGCCAACGCTTGGTGTGTTACCCGCTAATGGGATAGAAGTTAATCCACAGGTTGTTGCACCTGTTTGATCCGAGCCAGCATTTGACACGGTGGGTGCCGATAAAATAGTTACCGCACCAGAAACGGTACTTGTTGCTGATGGATTGCAATTTCCTGAAACAATGCAGTAGTAATATGTGGTGCCGGTAACAGTCGAAGATGGGGTGAAGGTAGCAAGTGTTGCCCCAACAATTGGGGTTCCCCCGGTGTTTGAATTAATGGAATTGGCGTACCACTGATACGTCAATCCGCCGCCTGTTGCTGTAATGGTTAGGGTTGTGGTTGTTCCATTCTGACAAACGTTTTGAACACTCGTAGATGGTTGCAAGGTGATCGTTGGAGAACTCGAAACCGTAATCGTTCGAGTGGCAGAAACACTTGAGCATCCACCTGCAGCTGCAATGGTGTAGGTAATGGTTGCCGTACCGGCAGATACTCCAGTGATTAAACCTGTTGATGAATTTACTGTAGCAATCGCTGTAGAGCTTGACGACCATGTACCTCCAGGGCTTCCATCGCTGATAAAAGTACTTGTGCCTGAAACGCAGATGGACTGATTTCCGCTGAGATTTCCAGCCGTAGGTCCCACAGTGACGTTCACAGATACTGGATTTGAGGCACAACCAATAGAATTTGTGGTTGTTACTGAGTAGGTTCCGCTTGACGTTACAGAAATTGAACTTGTCGTTTGTCCATCCGGAGACCAGGCATAGCTCGCCATTGTTGCGCCGCCAACAACAGATGTAGATGGCACTTGCCAAGTCGGAGAATTGATAAGGGTGCCGGTATAACCATTGCCGGTGGCATCGGATGCCGTGGCACCCGTGGACTCGTCAAATTTATAATATGCTTTTAATCCGGTTGTATTTGTAGGAACTGTCGAATTCATGGATGCTTGAATTTCAGCTTGAGTGCGTGCCACATTCCAAATGCGCACTTCATCCATTTTTCCACTGAAAGTCTCTGTTGTTCCATCCCATCGTTTTCCTAAATACCAAACTTCTGTGCCCGTTGGAATCGCTAAAGCAGTTGCAAATGAAGCATTCAATACCCCATTGATATAAAGTTTGATGCTTGATTGATCGTATGTTACTGCAATATGCGTCCAAGTGTTCAACGTCAAAGTAGCCACGCTTGATGCTTGAACCCAAGAGCCATTGTAAAACCCTGCCGTGATTGTTTGTCCGACAAGATATATGGCGAAGGTTACCTTTCCGTCTCCATTAAAAGCTTCTCCAATGAGCATCGGAGAACCTACAGTTGATGTACTTTGATTGAACCACCCCTCTAGTGTTATACGATTCGTGGAAAATGCAGCGTTTAAGGAACCTGGTACGGATACGTATTTGGAGTTGTTGGATGCCCCGAATTCTATAGCATTTCCAGGGGTTGTTGCCGATAATGTAATGGGGGAATTACAACCCGTTTGTGTTATGGATGGGGTAGGGTTTGGATTTAATGTGATAAGAACGTCATCTGTTGAGACACACGCTCCATTGGAAATTGTCCAGCGAAGTGTATAAGAGCTTCCCGAAGTTCCTGTGAAATTTGATGTAGGATTGGTGCTGGACGCGATTGTTCCGCCCGATCCAGAAACAATACTCCATGCGCCCGATCCAGTAACTGGGGTATTGGCAGCTAGAGGCACCGTTGTCAAACCACAAGTGCTTACACCTGTTTGATCCGAGCCAGCATTTGACGCTGTTGCTGTAGAAAAGGTGGTTATCGCCCCAGAAACACTGCTCGTCGCAGATGAAATAGAGTTGGTAACTATTACATAATAATAAGCGGTTCCAACAATGTTGGTGAGTGGCGTGTAACTTGAACTATTGGCACCACTAATGAGCGTTCCGCCAGTATTTGAGGACGTCGAGTTTTTATACCACTGATAAGTTAAGGTTGCTGTACCTGTAGCACTGACAGTTAAGGCAGTAGCACTTGTGTTGAAACAAAGAGATTGCGTCGAACTTGCTGGTTGAGTATTTATTACCGGTCCAGAAACCACGGCAACCATTGGTGCTTGAACCAACAATTGAAAATAGTTTGTAGAGGAAATTTCTCCAGAGCTGTTTTTAACTTGTCGCATGTTGTCTATAGGAATCCAATGGACGCCAGAGGTGTTGCACGCTGTGTGTATTATTCGTTGATGCAAACCATTGTTCGTGGTGGCATTACAGCCACCGGCAGAAAAGGAAGCCCCAGTGGTGTTGGTTCCGGTCCACGTGTTAATTCCATTATCATTACCTCCTTTATGAAGGGCTTGGTTATTCACAATTCTAGAAAGAATGGTTGCATTCGTATTCTGAACGTCCAATTGCCCATTGCTCACATAAATTCTTGCTTTATTCGCAGTGCCTAATTGGAGCAACGCTGCTGTCGACAGAATTCCCCTTGATGAAAGAGTTAAAGAGTTTGTTTGTGGCAAAGCGCCTCCTAATGACCCGCCAAAATCAATAGCCACCTGCACCCAACCTCCCGTTTTAACATATGTACTAAATGTAGTACCCGTAAGGTTAAAGTAATACACACCTTCTGTAGTGATATTTTGTGCCATTCCTAGGGAAGTGAATGGGTCAGCAGCACTGCCGGATTGTGCGTAAACAGTATGGTGGAATGAACTCATCAATCCGAAAAGCATGAATATTCGAAACGTTCCTTTCGTTAAAAATTGCTTGCTTTTCTCTAATAAAAAGTTTTTGGATGGGAGGGCTTTGCCCCAAAGCACGATTGTGCGTTGTACATTTGTTTTCATTGTGTAGTAAATTTGGTCTGAACAAACTTTAGCTTTTTGAATTTAGCACATGCAACTAAACATCACACATAAAAATTCTAGGCTCAAAACTAAAATAGAAAGCTGGATTAATTTTCGTTAACCTCAGTCTTTTCTTTATTTCAGTAAGCTTTTTTAGGGTTTTAGTAACAAATAAATAAGCTGAAGATTAAATGATAAAATGAGATTACACTTAATATTGAAGTATGAATTGGATTATTCTTGAACAGGGGTATATTGTTGCGGTGGGGTTGATAGGAATTGTGACGATTTCAATCATGGTTTTCTCACTTTCTTCCAACAAATTTGTCAATTCATTTTTGCTTGTCATTTTTTTTACAGCATGCTTTAGGTTACTGCTTAGAGGTACTTTTGATCTCGGCATACAGCACATTTCTGGCGACTTCAGCCCAGCTTATCGGTCCATTTTTTTAGTGACTATCCCCCTATTTTATTTGTATCATAAATCATTGGTGTATGATTACGCCAAATTCAACTACCGGGATCTTCAACATTTGATTTTTCCTTTTGCGCTCTTTGTTTTCAATTTTTGTTGTTTGACATTTGAGTGGGTTTCCATCGATAAAATTCGTGTCATTAGTTTTGCATCCGGATTGATCTTTGCCATCTTTTATTTGACAAAATCTTTTCTCATCCTTAATAAGGAGCTGTGGTTGAAGTCCGTTGATATTGACCTCGCACATTTTAGTTTAATGAAGAATTGGACTGTTTTTCTGTTTACGCTGAGTGTGATTCTTACCGTTCGTCTCATCGTTTCCCTCGTTTTGGAAATGGTTTCGGCGACAGCGTTGAATGGCAATACCTTCATCATCGTGCACGCCACTTTATGGTTGATTGTTTTTGGGAAAATATTGGTGTCTCCGGCAATTTTGTTCGGACTTCCAAAACTGAATGAGGTTCATCACTCACATCCGATCGAAAGCCTTAACCTCAATTCGCATTGGAAAATCGAAACGAGTGAAATCATGAATCAACAGGACCTGAAGCTCCAGCAAAAAGTTAACCCGAACGTTTTAAACCTGATTGAAGAAATTGAACACCTAGGAAAAATCAAACATTATTTCAGAAATCAGAAAATCTCCATTCAAGATGTGGCCAACGAACTCGATGTGCCTGTAAGTCATGTGATTTATGTGTTCAAATACCATTGTCATTTGACATTCATTGAGTACAAAAATCGTATTAAAATTGAGGATGCAAAAAATTTGATAGAGTCCGGTTTTCTAGCCACAAATACATTGGAGTCTTTGGCCATTGAAGTTGGCTTTTCTTCGTACAATCCTTTCTTTATGGCGTTCAAAAAACAAGAAGGAAAATCGCCTAACGAATATGCTCTCTGGATAAAGTCTAAGGGATTAAATTTTGGCTAGTAAAAATTAAAAAGGGTCTGCCGAAGCAGACCCTAAGTGTTCAGACTTTGTGTATTAACGTATACTATGTTTGATGATAGCCGATTGGAAATGGTCACCGTTGAGCTGAAGTTGATACACTCCAGGTGACAAGTCAAGTGATGGCATGAGCATAGATGCTGTTCCTTTTTCGATGAACATTGCTGCGCTACGCACCACTTTTCCTGTTGCATCACTCACGGTCAAGGTCACATCGCCCTGGATGTCCGTTGAACCGAAGAGGATGGTAAATTCTTCTGTACTAGGGTTCGGGAATGTCAAGAAGCTCAAGGCATTTGAACCACAGTTCGTTTGGATTGGCCCGTAGATTTTTTGTACTCCATCTTGATCTGTTTGAATCAAACGGTAGTACTTCACCTCACGAGCAGCACCCAAGTCTTGGATGGCATAGTCAAGTACAGTATTGCTGTTTCCAGCTGCCGCAACCGTTTGCACATCTGCCCAAGTTGTTCCGTCTTCTGAACGCTGAACGGCAAAGTTCAAGCTGTTGTGCTCAGTTGCTGTTGTCCAACGAACGATGACATCTTGATCTGCACACTGCGCATCGAACGAAAGGAGTTCAACCGGTAGTGGTGCAAAGGTGTTTGTAGAAGAGATGGTAAATGGAGAGAAGTTGGTAATGGCATCAGTAGATTGCACATAGTCTGCACCAACGCTACCGCCCATGTTTTCCCACATAGAAGCGACAGTCGAGTAGTGTGCCACATATGCAGAGGCTGCTGCGAAACCATTGATTTCTTCACCTGCACCATTCCAGTAGAGGCGAACGCTAGCGTTTGACCCTCCTGTTGTTGCTTCAGAGATCATCCATGTACGCTTTACTGTCGCAAGTGAAGATGTAGCACCAACGCCAGTTCCGTTTGCAGTGACATTGTCAATAACACGCACAGAGAACACGTCACTTGTACCGTTGTTGGTCAACTCAGCAGGATTGTAGGCGCTATTTCCGACAGGGAATGTTGTAGCAGTTGAAGAACCGATACGGCTCAATGTACCTGTAGAAGCTGTTTTCACGTAGCTTGTGGCAGAACCACCCGTTACCGTTGCAGCACCTAAAGTCAAGTTATTGGCACCAAGTTCAATGATTCCGTTGTTGAGGGCAAGTGAAGCGCTTACGGTTACAGGAACAGCAAGAGAAACACTTCCGTTTTTATCCATAGAAAGATTTGCAAAAGATGTAGACGACGTTCCACCAAGCGTTGCAGACCCTGTTCCAATGAATGAAACGGTACCAGTACTTCCCGTGAATGTTCCATTATTGGTCCAGTTACCAGCTACGTTGAGCGTACCACCAGCGAGTGTCAATGTAGCCCCTGATTCGATGGTCACATTCTTCGCCGCATTGGTCGTTGCAGAAAGTACACTTGGCTGTGCAAGTACGCACGTTTGGTTTGCTGGGATGATGATATTGTTTGTGTTGTTAGGAACAGCCGTAGCAACAGCATAGATCGAACCATTGAAAACATACCAGTTTGAAGCGGTATTCCAATTGGTGTTAGTGACTCCCCTCCAAATGATGTCACCAGTTACTGGAGCAGTTGAAAGTGATTGAATACCAACGTTCCAAGAGTATTCTGTCCAAGCGCTTGAATTACAACCATTTGCACACCCACCGATAACACGCACACGAATTTTATTCACAGTTCCTGTTGCAGCGAAAGATGGAACTGTCGAAGAAGTTGCAGACCAAGACGTCCCATTGTCTGTTGAATAAGCATATTCAAAACCACAGGCTTGACCACCGTTTATTCCATAAGCCGGTGTGGCAAGGGTTAATGTTGTTCCGACACATACGCCGGCTGACGAAGGAGATTTTACAGCAGTAGGCGCATCTGGATCTGCAGTCACCGTGATGACTTTTGGCGTTGTGTAAGCCACCGTTCCGCAAGCGTCAGTGATTTTGCAATTGTAGGAGTAGGTGCCAGGAGTTAGTGCCGGAGGATCGTACGAGTTGGCAGTACTTCCAGAAATAGCTGCACCATTCAGTTGCCATTGATAAGTATAAGTCCCAACTCCACCAGAAACGGCAGTTGTAAAAGTGAGGTTTGCTGGATTTCCACCATCACAGATGTTTAGGGCATCACTGTTGTGAGCACCTGCGTTCAGTGCTGTAATTGATACGGCAAACGTTCTTGGTGTACCATTTCCACAAGAGTTGGATGGAGTTACAGTAAGGGTTCCATTTGTACTTGCGTTCAATGAAATACTATTCCCAGTACCCGTGATTGTTCCTGTGCCTGAGTAAGACCATGTATAGGTTACTCCTGCGACATTGGTCACGCTGTAAGTAACCGCAGAATTAAGACAAATTGTTGATGGGCTTGTAATTGTGCTTGGTTGAGCAGGAGCAGTGTTCACGTTGATCGTGTTGGTATTTAAAACAGATGTGGAAGATGACGAACAACTGAGAGTAACATTGTTTACGGCAAAATAATCTCCTCCATTTGAGCCTGATACTCGTATCCATCGTATTTTGTGTGTGCCAGCTGGAACACTTGAGTTGATGGTTACGGTGTGGCCAGAGCCACTGCCTCCTGAAGCGCATGTGATGGCAGAACCAACATCTGTCCAAGTTCCATTAGAAACGGAAATTTGAAGTTTCATTTGATACGAAGATCCCGCACAACATGAGTTATTGTTGTGGTACTTGGTAAATGTTACGGACGAAACTGTTGTTGAACCGTTTGTTGTAAATTGAATGTATGAAAATTGTGAAGGGTTTTGTCTTTGAACAGGAACCCAACCTGGAGATCCAGGGGCCCATGAAAAGTTTTCATAAGTACCACTTCCTGTTTGTGTGAAAAAACCTGACAATAAAGAAGAATTGGAAGTAGTTGTTGGCGTAAAACTGAATACTCCGCCTGAGGGGTTAGAGGAGCCGCTTTCGAAATCCCAATACAAGGACGTATTTGTCGAGCTAGAAGTTTGATAGTTTACCGTAGTACTTCCCGCTCCAACAGCCGTAACCAAACCGGTTGAATTTACAGTTGCTACAGCTGTATTTCCTGATACCCAGGATCCGCCACCTCCGGAATAGGTGATTTGAGAGGTTCCACCAACACATAGAGTCGTTTGTGCATGGAGGGTTGAACTTAAAATTGTTGCTGCAACCAGTAAACAGGTGAACAATAAATTGGGTGTTTTCGGAATGTGAGTTCCTAAGTTTAAATTTTTCATAAGTACGTTAAATAAATTTGGTCTGAAACAAATTTTACATTGTGCTATTCCTTTGTCAACGATAGTGCCACGGGGATTAATTAAAAATAACACACACAATATCAGGCATTTAAGATTTTATATAAAATGGAAAAGTCCCAATTTGGGAAATTAAGTTCCATTTTGAACATATGTTTCACACAAAAAAGGGTCCACCGAAGCAGCCCCTTTGTTCGGACCACATATTTACTGTTAATGTGAATTATGTTTACTAGGTGGTGATCATTTGAAAGAAAAACTGTGATGCTTATTGTTAAAAAGAAAATAACTAAAATCATGATTGAAATCGATACATATTGTTTAATTTTGAAACACTGAAAAGGCTACTGAATGAACTGGTATTTACTGGAAAGCATCTTTTTTATCATTGTTTCTAGTTTTGGTTTGTTGACCATCGGTCTCTTGTCGTTTTCAATCCGCTCCAACAAATACGTCAACATCTACCTGCTCTTGGCACTGCTCCTCGGATTGTCTCGAGCCCTGCTTTATGGAACCTACACCTTAAACATTCAGCATATTGCCGATGACATTGCACCGCCGTACAAGGGCATTGTGATTGTATCTTTCGTTCTTTTTTACCTCTATTTCAAGACATTGGCAAGCGATGAGCGGAAGTTCAACCCAAAAAACTTGTTTCATTTCATTTTGCCTGTCCTGTTCTTTGTGTATTACTGGCTGATCAATGTCTTTGGCATGCAAAAGGAAGGATACATTCTCGTCATCAACTTTACCATTACCTCTGTATTCATTGTTGTCTATTTGTTTTGGACGTTTCAGGTTGTTGGCACCAAAATTTGGCGAAATCCGCAGAAAGTGCACGAACAGCACTACCTGACCATTCGCAATTGGTCCATATTTCTATTTGTCGTTTTCCTAGTGGGTACCTTAAAAGTTTTAGTGTTCAATGTCGTCAGCTTTTCAAAGGGAGAAATGCTGTCACACATCAAACTTGGTATTCCAGGAGTAACCTTGCAGCTTGTGGTTTTCATCAAACTGTTGGTATCCCCTGAAATTCTCCTTGGCATTCCGCGTTTAAACAAACGATTGCCGCCTAAACCGAAGTCGGAAGAATTTAAAAACGACGAGTTTTGGAATTTGGATGTGAAAGAGGTGACGGGTCCATTGGATGAGCGCTTAAAGGAAAAATTGGATGAATCGATTCTGGAATTGATCCAAGATGTTGAGGAATTTGTCAATGAGAAACGCTATTTCCGCAACCACCACATTACCATTAAAGAATTGGCCAACGAAATGGAAGTGCCATATACCCACATCATCTACCTCTTTAAGTACCACTGTAAATTGACCTTTACTGAATACAAAACCATAAAACGCATTGAAGACGCGAAGCACCTGATCAGTTTAGGATTCCTGAAACACAATACCCTCGAATCTCTTGCTACCGAAGTGGGATACGCTTCGTACAATCCCTTCTTTACATCCTTCAAAAAAATTGTGGGCATGTCGCCGAATGATTACGCTTCGAGAGGGGGGGGGTAGTTACGAGTTATTAGTTACGAGTTACGAGTTATTAGTTACGAATCACGAATCACGAATCACGAATTACGAATTACGAATTACGAATTACGAATTACGAATTACGAATGTCACGTTTAAATCCTTGAGTTTCGAAGAAAAAACAAGTCTTAATATCTTGAAGTCTTAAAATCTTGACGTCTCTTGTCTTTTGTCTTATAGTCCGCAAAAGCGGACGAGTCTTATGTCTATTTATAAAAACCGTTTCAAGTCTACTTCGCGATCCAAGGCCTTTCCATGGACAATGTACTCCAGCAGTTCTTCGGCCAACAAAGGCGCCATCATGTAGCCCTTTGCGCCCAAGCCATTGAATATATGCACCTTAGGATAACTTGGATGTGTCCCCATAATGGGTCGTCGATCCGGAGTTGTTGGTCGAACGCCAGCACAATGCTCTATCACCTCTACATTTTCATCTGTCAGGAAACGTAAATTCTCCAACAGCAAAGACTTTCCTTCTGCTGTCGGAATGACATTGTCTGTATGCCACACGTAGGTCGCGCCTATACGAAAGGTATTTGCTTCAATCGGCAGGCAAAAACATTTTCGATTTAAAGATTCATTCTGGGGTAGGGATTGCGCTCTAATGGTCAATATTTCTCCTTTTGTGGCTTCGACAGGCAGCTTTTCGAAATATGGATTTTTGCAAGACTCGGAACCTTCACAAAAAATAGCGTGATCATAAGCTTGACCTAAATACGTACATGTCGTTGGTTCAAATTGTTTGAAGTCAAAAGATGCGTCAATGTACCTCGAGTTTTCCTTGAGTAAATCCTTACAAGCGGTCATAAACTGTTCAGCAGCAACATACGCCGAATGGTTTACACGTGCGCTGCCAAATGGTCGTTGTTCGGAAAGAATCTTGGCGTCCTCTTCATCAATCGGCTGAATGTACTCACTAAAGGATGGATCAGTCGCGCGTTTTTTCCAATAGTCAGCTTCTTGCTCTGAGGCGATGCAACGGCGAATAACAATGGGGTGAAAAAATGATGTTTCAGTTCGCTTTTCCAAGGCACGGTAAAATGCTTCCGAATAGGGAATAAACTCATCTACCCGCCAGGATTTTGTCATTCGCCGAAAAACCAAGGGGTTAATCATCCCTGCGGCAACGATAGAGCTGCGGTTGGTTCCTTTGTCAATCAGCGTCACCGAATGACCAGCATCCATGCACTGAATGGCGAGACAAATTCCGGCCAATCCGCCTCCAATAATGAGAATGTGTTGTTTTTTCATGCAGCAAATGCGAGACTGATAACGCTGATACGAATATCAGGATATTTATCCAATACCGTGCGCATCAGGGATTCTAAAGTCGCACCCGTCGTGATGACATCGTCCACGAATGCGATGTGTTTTCCTTGAAAATTGGTTTCCGTGTTGATTGAAAAGTTCTTCGATACATTGTCCCAGCGCAAGAAGCGCCCCTTTCGCGTTTGACTTGCCGTATGTTTCACTTTTTTCAGACCGAGTGAATGCACAGGAATTCCCATAGATGCAGAGATTCCTTGTGCAATGAGCGTGCTTTGATTGTATCCTCGCGAAAATTCTTTTTTAGGGTGAATGGGAACAGGGACCAACAAATCAAGATCCAGCCATTTCTCCTGTTCGCGCAGTGTAAGGCCTAATTGCTTTCCAAACTCGAGACCAATCTGTGCGTTGTGAGCGTATTTCAATTCGTGCAGAATGTGCTGTGTGCTTCCGCCTTTTCGATAAAATAGGTGGGCATAGGCTTGTTGAATGGGGACTCTGCCCCAGAATAATTTTTCTATGGCATTAGGGTCCGAATATTTTTCAAAATGGGTGTACTCTAGATCGAGTGTGCAGAACGGACAAAGGTGCACATCTGAGGGTGCCAATTCGGCGGCACATACGCAACATTTTTCCGGAAAAATTAAATGGAAAAGACGGTCTTTTACGTGAAATAAATCCGACACATTTAGTTTAAATATGCCTCTATTCTTTGTTATCATTGGCGAGTGGTATCGTATAAACAATTGAGTGTGTAAAATAACAAAATTTCCTTCTTGATATCGCTTCGAGACTGCCGTAATTTTATGAAAGTATTGCAAAACTTCCGTGTGATTGAGTGTGGCGTAGGGATGAAACAATTTATTGACAATCGCACATTTTTTTGTGTGAATATCTTTCAAGATGTTGTTGATAATCGCCCTATCGTTTAGTACTAAAGGGATTCAGTAATGGGGTGTTGAAAACCGCGACACTTTGTTCATTTCTTTAGCTTGTTGATGGGAGGAATTTTAGCAACTTTTGTAAGCCCTAAAGAAAAGAACAATTGACCCCACGGCGGATCGTTTTCTAAACACAGGGAAACAACCAATTTTATTGAAAATGACCAACAAGGAACTTTCCTTGAAAAGTACAATATTCGCATAAAAATAGGACTAGAAATATGGCACAGAACGAACCAATATTAGAATCAAATAACAACCGCTTTGTGTTGTTCCCAATTCAGCACGATGACATTTGGAAGTTCTACAAAAAGGCCCAAGCGAGTTTTTGGACTGCGGAAGAGATTGACCTTTCACCAGATTTGGTGGACTGGGAGAACAAGTTGAGTGATGACGAGCGTCATTTCATTAAGCACATTCTTGCGTTTTTTGCTGCGTCAGATGGTATCGTAAACGAGAACCTTGCAGAACATTTCTTGTCAGAAGTGCAATACACGGAAGCGAAGTTCTTTTATGGTTTTCAGGTAGCCATTGAAAACATTCATTCTGAAACGTATTCGTTGTTGATTGACACCTACATCAAAGATTCAGCAGAGAAAACGCATTTGTTCAATGCCATTGACACCTTGGACTGTGTGCGCAAAAAGGCTGAATGGGCTTTGCGTTGGATTGACAAAGGATCATTTGCTGAAAGAATAGTAGCATTTGCTGCCGTTGAAGGAATTTTCTTCTCTGGCTCTTTCTGTTCGATTTATTGGTTGAAGAAGCGTGGATTAATGCCGGGCTTGTCATTCTCCAATGAGTTGATCTCCCGTGATGAAGGGTTGCATTGTGACTTTGCTTGTTTGTTGTACACAAAACACTTGGTGAACAAGCTTTCGAAAGACCAGGTGAAGGAAATCATCATGGATGCGGTAACCATTGAAAAGGAATTCATCACAGATGCCTTGCCAGTGAGATTGATCGGGATGAACAGTGACTTGATGGCACAATACATCGAATTTGTTGCAGACCGTTTGTTGGTGGAGTTGGGCAACGAGAAGGTGTACAATGTGAGCAACCCGTTTGACTTTATGGATATGATTTCCATTCAAGGAAAAACAAACTTCTTCGAGAAACGCGTTGGTGAATACCAAAAAGCGGGTGTTCTCGCAGGAAAAGAAAACCAGTCCTTTAGCTTGGACGAAGACTTTTAAGAAATAAAATAGTACCTACTTTAATAACTGAACGACCATGTATGTAGTCAAAAGAGACGGCAGAAAAGAAGCCGTAAAATTCGATAAAATCACTGCGCGTATCGTGAAAATGTGCTACGGACTCGATCCGTTGGTGTCTCCAGAAGCGGTTGCGATGAAGGTAATCGAAGGCATCTATGATGGTGTGTCAACAACAGATCTTGACAACCTTGCGGCTGAAGTGGCTGCGGCGAAAACAATCGACCACCCGGATTACGCATTGCTTGCGTCGCGCATTGCCGTGTCGAACCTGCACAAGGAAACGAAGAAAACCTTCTCCGATGTGATCGAGGACATGTACTCCTACATCGACCCGAAAACAGGACAAAAAGCAGCTTTGGTGGCTGACGATGTGTACCAAATTATCATGGACAACAAAGAGTTGTTGGATTCAAGCATCATTTATGACCGCGACTTCCGCTACGACTACTTTGGATTCAAAACATTGACGCGTTCTTATTTGATGAAGTTGGAGGGAATCATCGCTGAGCGTCCACAACAAATGTTGATGCGTGTGGCTATTGGGATCCACAAAGCAGATGTGACATCGGCAATCAAGACCTACAACTTGATGTCTGAAGGTTGGTTCACACACGCAACGCCTACCTTGTTCAATTCAGGTACTCCAAAACCACAAATGTCGTCTTGCTTCTTGTTGACCATGAAAGAAGACAGCATCGGTGGGATTTACGACACCTTGAAGTCGTGTGCACAAATTTCACAGTCTGCAGGAGGTATCGGTTTGGCTATTCACGACATTCGTGCTACAGGGTCATACATCAAAGGAACAAACGGAACATCAAATGGTATTGTACCGATGTTGCGCGTGTTCAACGATACAGCACGTTATGTAGATCAAGGTGGAGGAAAACGCAAAGGTTCGTTTGCCATTTACATGGAGCCATGGCATGCGGATGTATTCGATTTCTTGGACTTGAAAAAGAACCACGGAAAAGAAGAGGCACGTGCACGTGATTTGTTCTATGCACTTTGGATTCCAGATTTGTTCATGCAGCGTGTGAAAGACAATGCGGATTGGACCTTGATGTGTCCGCACGAATGTCCAGGTTTATCCGATTCACACAGCGCAGCGTTTGAGAAGTTGTATTTGAGCTACGAAGCAGCTGGAAAAGGTCGTAAGACGATCAAAGCACAAGACCTTTGGTTTAAGATTCTTGAATCTCAAATCGAAACAGGAACACCGTACATGTTGTACAAAGATGCTGCGAACGCGAAGTCGAACCAGCAAAACCTTGGTACCATCAAGTCGTCTAACTTGTGTACTGAAATCATCGAATATACTGCGCCAGATGAGGTTGCTGTATGTAACTTGGCTTCTTTGGCATTGCCTAAATATGTCACTGAAGATGGGAAGTTTGATCACGACAAATTGTTTGAGGTAACCTACCAAGCAACCTTGAACCTCAATAGAATCATCGACGAGAACTTCTATCCAATTGAGGAAGCGCGCAACTCTAACCTTCGTCACCGTCCAATAGGATTGGGTGTTCAAGGATTGGCAGATGCCTTCATCATGATGGGCTTCCCGTTTGAGTCTGAAGAGGCTCGTGCGTTGAACAGAGAGATCTTCGAAACGATTTACTATGCGTCAATGACAGCATCAAAAGATTTGGCGAAGGTTGATGGTCCATACGAAACATTCAAAGGGTCACCAGTGTCAAAAGGAATTTTCCAATTTGACATGTGGGGAGTTACGCCAACTGCACGTTGGGAGTGGGATGTGTTGAAAGAAGAGGTACAAAAGCATGGTGTTCGCAACTCTTTGTTGCTTGCTCCAATGCCAACAGCTTCAACAGCACAAATCCTTGGAAACAACGAATGTTTTGAGCCATATACGTCAAACATCTACACACGCCGTGTACTTTCTGGTGAGTTCATCATTGTGAACAAACATTTATTGAAAGACTTGGTACGTGAAGGGTTGTGGAACAAGGACATGCGTCAAATGATCATGCAAGCGAATGGATCCATTCAGAACATCAATGAGATTCCACAACGCTTGAAGGAATTGTACAAAACCGCATGGGAGATTTCTCAAAAAGCAATCATCGACCAAGCAGCTGACCGTGGCGCATACATTTGCCAATCACAGTCGTTGAATATTTTCATGGAAAACGCAAACTTCGGTAAGTTGACATCCATGCACTTCTACGGATGGGAGAAAGGATTGAAAACAGGAATGTACTACCTACGTACAAAAGCAGCAACGGATGCGATCAAGTTTACGATTGACAAGAAAGTGGAAGAAGTTCCAACAGCAATGTCAATTGAAGAACAGCAAGCAGCCATTGCATGCTCACTAGACAATCCAGATGCCTGTGAGATGTGTTCTGGATAGAAGCGGCCTCCAGCCGGTTCTAGACAGAACGGAAATCCGACGAAGTCAGATGGGCATTGACTAGAAGCTGCGCTAGCAGGTTATAGGCGGGGCTAAATCCGGTGAAGCCAAATGTGTTCTGGATAGAAGCGGCCTCCAGCCGGTCCCAAGATAAATCATGGGACTACAGAACAGAAATCCGACGAAGTCAGATGGGCATTGACTAGAAGCTGCGCTAGCAGGTTATAGGCGGGGCTAAATCCGGTGAAGCCAAATGTGTTCTGGGTAGAAGCGGCCCAAGCCGGTCCCAAGATAAATCATGGGACTACACAACGGAAATCCGACGAAGTCAGATGGGCATTGACTAGAAGCTGCGCTAGCAGGTTATAGGCGGGGCTAAATCCGACGAAGTCAAATGTGTTCTGGATAGAATCGCCCAACAGCTGGTTCTAGATTGACAAAATCATAAAAAAGGCTCAGAAGAAATTCTGGGCCTTTTGCGTGAATACTAGTGTCAAATTTCAAGGAGTTAACTTCACAAACTTAGTCTTCATTACCGCCCCATTGTCGTTTACCGAAACCCAATAGGTGCCATTGGAAAGACGCGAAACATCCATGGATTCAAAAACAGCTGCCTGCGTCATAACCAATGCACCGAAGTTGTTGTAGATCTCAACTTCGGTGTATGCTTTATTAAAATAGAGCCGATCTGCAGATGGATTTGGGAAAATGAGGACATCCTTCAATGGTGATACACTGCTTCGGATGGAAAAAAGTTCAAGTTTCGTTGGGATGGGGTTGGCCAGTTTAAAACAATACACATCGAGTGTCGCAGATTCCACGGCGATGTAAAAGGTGTCCGAAAGCACGGGTTGTATGTTGGTATAGGTGCAACTTGGGAAATTTCCGTGCGAATAACTGTAGATTGGAAGTTCAGTAGAAAGTGTTGCTTCTCCACCCTGAACAACATCTCCCAAAATATACTTGCGCACAATAGAACATGTTCGGCTGGTATCGGTGGCAATTCCACCAGGAGCGATGTACTGAAAATGTTCAATATAATTTGTATCACTGTGAAGCTTAAAATCACCAAATGATTTTACTTTAATGCCGAATGAGCTGGCAAATCCTCCCATAGAACACGTGACAGAAAATTCAACATCAGCACTTGAATCGCCATTTAAGTCAACAGGAAAGTTACTTGACAAGCAGGACGCAGTTGAAGAGATAGAGCTCAATGTAGTGTCATGAAAAGGTATGGTATAGCCGGACCATATCGAACTGTCAATCACGATTTGGGCACAAACGTGAAAAGACATAAAAATGGTAGCAATTGATGACCAAATAAATTTTCTCATGGCTATTGAATGAATCAATGACACTTTGCCCAAATGTACGTGAAGTTGACTGATTTTCTGAAGTTGAGTTGTGATTGGAAGCCTTGTTATCGATTTTCCTCTTTTTTCAATTCTTCATCTACGATCTCAAGTTCCTTGTAAAACGTTTCGCCAAAGGCGCGAACGATTGGCGCTTTCAGAAAGCGATATACAGGAACATTCAGTGCTTCACCACAGGCACATGCAGGGGCACAAACGGACCATTCGTTGTAGTTGAGCGCAACGGTATCGTCAAACTTTTTTACACGAATGGGGTAGAGGTGACACGATATCGGTTTTAGGAAGGAAACTTTTCCTTCTGCGTGTGCTTGTTCCACCGCACACTTCGCAGTTCCCGTAGCATCAAAATAAACGAATACACATTCCTCACCATTCACGAGTGAGGTGACAGGCTCATTGTCCCGGTCCAAATAGAATACTCCTGATTCCTCGACCACCGCGATGCCTTCTGGGCGCATGTAGGGTTTAACGTCCTCATAGATGTCTTCAAGAATGTCAACCTCTTCGAAAGTTAAGGGCGCTCCAGCATCACCTTGCACACAACACGCACCTTTACACGCATTCAGATCACACACAAATTTCTCTTCAAAAATTTGCGTTGAGACAATCTTATTTTCGATTTCTACGAGCATCACTTTTTTGACAAATTTCAGAAAAAAGAAGCGTGTTTCGCATGAAATTCGTTGAAAATGTTGGATTTCAGAATTATCGTTGTATATTTGTGCCACATTTGAAGACAACATGAAGAACGAGGGGACGAAAGTCCCCTCTTTTTGTCAACTATGATTGCAAAGAAAAAAATACAAGAATTGGCGGAGGAGCGCATGGCGCACTTGGGGAATGGATTGTATATCGTTGAGCTAACGGTGTCGGCATCCAATGTCATTCATTTGGAAATCGACAAGACGATGGGAAGTGTAAGCGTTGAGGACTGCATGTCCGTTTCGCGCAACATTGAGCACAACCTTGACCGTGAGGAGCAAGATTTTGAATTGCACGTGTCGTCTGCTGGTCTAGACAAACCATTGCGTGTTTTGGCCCAGTACGAGAAAAATGTTGGACGTGACCTTAAACTTGTGTTGGTCAACGGAACAAAAATGGAGGGAAAGCTTGTGGAGTGTTCTGAAAACGGAATTGTCCTCGAGCAAGAACGAAAAGAAAAGATTGAAGGAAAAAAGAAAAAAGAATTGGTGGTGGAGCGATCCAATCACCTGTTTAGTGAAATAAAAGAAGCGAAAATTATCATTACATTTAAATAAACAGCGAACATGAACAGCCTTGAATTAGTTGAATCGTTCTCGGAATTCAAAGAATTGAAAAGCATCGACAAACAAACGATGCAGCACGTGTTGGAAGACGTTTTCCGCGCGATGTTAAAAAAGAAATTCAATACGGACGAGCACATTGACATCATCGTAAACATCGATAAGGGAGATGTGCAAATATTCTTGAACAAAGAAATCGTTGATGACGGTGAGGTGGAAGATCCAAACACGGAGATTGCGTATTCAGATGCCATCAAGATTGAACCTGATTTTGAAATCGGTGAGGAGGTAACGGAAGAATTTAAATTCGCTGACTTCGGTCGCCGAAACATTCTTTCATTGCGCCAAAACTTGATTTCTCGCATCATGGAACTTGAAAAAGACCATTTGTACAAGAAATACAAGGAGCGTGTGGGTGAAATCATCACAGGTGAGGTTTACCAAGTGTGGAAGAAAGAAATCATGGTGTTGGACGACGAGGGCAACGAGCTTATCCTTCCAAAATCTGAACAAATTCCTTCAGACTACTTCAAGAAAGGTGAAGCGGTTCGTGCAGTTGTCGCGAAAGTGGACATGCGCAATAGTTCGCCGGTGATTATCCTTTCTCGCACGGCGCCAGAATTCTTGGAGCGCCTCTTCGAATTGGAGGTGCCGGAGGTGTTTGATGGTTTGATTACCATTAAGCGCATCGTTCGTGAGCCAGGAGAGCGCGCGAAAGTAGCCGTTGAGTCGTATGACGATCGCGTGGATCCAGTTGGAGCATGTGTCGGAATGAAAGGTTCACGTATCCATGGAATTGTTCGTGAGTTGAGAAACGAAAACATTGATGTCATCAACTTCACCAACAATGCGCAGTTGTTGATCCAACGTTCATTGTCACCAGCAAAAATTACATCGATAGAAATCAATGAAGAAGACAAGCGTGCGAAAGTGTTCTTGAAGCCAGATCAGGTGTCTTTGGCGATTGGTAAAGGTGGAAACAACATCAAGTTGGCAGGTAGATTGTCCGGCTATGAATTGGATGTGTACCGCGATGGTGAAGTTGATGTTGAGGATGTCGACTTAGAAGAATTTGGCGATGAAATCGATAGCTGGATTATTGATGAATTGAAAGCAATCGGTTGCGATACAGCGAAGTCTGTCTTGGAAATCGGCATTGATGACTTGGTGCAACGCACTGACCTTGAAGAGGAAACAATTCAAGAAGTCTTCAGAATATTACGGGCTGAATTTGAATAAATTCTCCCAAATTAACGAATTGATTACGCATACAATACTATGGCAGGAAAACCAATAAGATTAGGAAAAGCAGCTGGTGAACTCAATGTTGGGGTCACCACGCTTGTTGAATTCCTAGAATCCAAAGGCGTAAAGATCGAGAACAATCCGAACACCAAATTGGAATCGGAGCATTATGAAATTCTGCAAAAAGAGTTTGCGGATGATCAAACGTTGAAAGAACAATCCAAGGGTTCAGGTCTGCGCAGAGAAAAGCGCGAAACAATTTCGATTCGCGATTCGCGACCAGCTGAGGAAGCTGCGCCAGCGAAGGAAGAACCTATTGTGGCTCCAGCGCCGGTTGAAGCACCAAAAGTTGAAGTTGCTCCTGAGCCTGTTGCCTCTGTGGAAGCACCGAAGCCAGAACCTACACCTGAGGTAGTGCCTGAAAAACCAGCAGCGTCGCAACCTGAAACGATGAAAGTGCATGCGGAATCGGAAGTTAAAGTTCAAGTTGTTGGAAAAATCGACTTGGATCAACTGAATAAACCGAAGCAGGAACCGAAAAAAGAACCTGTTGTTGTGCCAAAAGCGGAGGTGAAGCCTGTTGTCGCTCCTGAGCCAGAACAAAAGGAAGCTCCGAAAGAAATTGAAACGATTCGCGCAGAGCGCAAGGTACTTACAGGACCTACAGTGCTTGGACGAATTGAATTGCCTGTGGAGAAGCCAAAGACTTCGTCAAAACCACACGATGATTCAGCTGATGCACGCAAGAAACGTAAGCGCATTAAAAAGGTGGAAACACCGAGTGCAGGGACTGGAAACACTGCCAATACTGGTGGTGGTCAGCAAAAACCTGGTGCCAAAAAACCAGGAGGGAAATTCGATAAGCCGGAAATTACGGAACGCGATATCCAAAAAGAGATCAAAGATACGTTGGCACGCCTCTCTACTCAAGGAGGGAAGTCGAAAGCATCAAAAAATAGACGTGCGAAACGTGATAACGTAGCACAACGCCGTCAAGAAGAACAGATGGCAGCTGAAATGGATGAAAAAGTCCTGAAGTTGACTGAGTTCGTGACGGTATCGGAGTTGGCCTCCATGATGAGCGTTCAACCAACTCAAGTCATCTCGGTGTGTATGTCCCTTGGGATTTTCGCGTCGATCAACCAACGACTTGATGCCGAAACAATTCAAATTGTGGCCGACGAATTTGGCTACGAAACAAACTTCGTAAGTGCTGAAGTACAGGAATCCATTCCAGTACAAGAAGACAGCGAGGAAGAATTGGAAGCACGTCCACCAATCATCACGGTGATGGGTCACGTTGACCACGGTAAAACATCCTTGCTTGATAAAATTCGTAATGCGAATGTGACGGAGGGTGAAGCAGGAGGAATCACACAGCACATTGGTGCGTACTCGGTGACTTTGAAAGATGGTCGTAAGATGACCTTCCTCGATACACCTGGTCACGAGGCCTTTACAGCGATGCGTGCGCGTGGTGCGCAAGTTACCGATGTGGCGATTATCATCGTTGCAGCGGATGATGACGTGATGCCACAGACGAAGGAAGCAATCTCCCACGCGCAAGCAGCAGGAGTACCAATGATCTTTGCGATCAATAAAATTGATAAACCAGGTGCAAATCCTGAGCGCATCAGAGAACAACTTTCACAAATGAATATCCTTGTGGAAGATTGGGGAGGTAAATACCAGTGCCAAGAAATTTCTGCGAAACAAAACTTGAACATCGACGCCTTGCTCGATAAAGTATTGCTCGAAGCTGAAATGTTGAACTTGCGCGCGAATCCAAATAAAAATGCCGTTGGTACAGTGATCGAATCGTCATTGGACAAAGGAAAAGGATTTGTGACGAACATGTTGGTGGAAGCTGGAACCATGAAAATTGGTGATGTCATCCTTGTAGGCCGCAACTACGGACGCGTACGTGCCATGCACGATGAGCACGGACACATCCTTAAAGTAGCAGGTCCTTCTCAACCAATCTCTGTACTTGGAATTAACGGTGCACCGAGCGCCGGGGATAAATTCCACGTGATGGATGATGAGCGCGAGGCGAAGTCAATTGCATCGAAACGCGAGCAGCTTTACCGCGAACAAGGTCTGCGGACAACGAAACACATTACCTTGGATGAAATTGGTCGTCGTTTGGCGATTGGTGACTTTAAGGAATTGAACATCATCGTAAAAGGTGACGTGGATGGTTCAATCGAAGCCCTTTCAGATTCATTGTTGCGACTTTCTACCGAAGAGATTCAAATCAACATTGTACACAAAGGTGTGGGTGCGATCTCAGAAGCCGATGTCAACTTGGCGTCAGCATCCGATGCCATCATCATTGGTTTCCAAGTGCGTCCTTCTTTGGCAGCACGCAAATTGGCGGAGAACGAGCAAATCGATATCCGTTTGTACTCTGTCATCTACAAAGCGATCGAAGAAATCAAGTCGGCAATGGAAGGAATGCTTTCACCAGACATCGAAGAGAAGATCATCGGTTCTGCGGAGGTGCGCGAAACATTCGACATTACACGCGTTGGAACAATTGCTGGATGTTATGTGCTTGATGGAATCATCAAACGTTCATCGAAAATCCGTGTTATTCGCGATGGCATCGTCATTCACACAGGAACATTAGGTTCTTTGAAGCGATTTAAAGATGACGTGAGAGAGGTGAAGAACAACTATGAGTGTGGTTTGAACATTGATAAGTTCAACGACATTAAGATGGGAGATATCATCGAAGCATTCGAAGAAGTTGAAGTTGCAAGAAAGCTCTAAGCGCTCAAGCACACGTTTATATTAATTAACAGATTTAGGCAGAATAGGCGAACAGAAATGGGGGCTTTTCTCTACCTTTGACACACAAAAAAAGATTATGATGATACTGGGTGTATTCGGTCCGTGGCAGGTTATTGCAATCCTTGCAGTAGCACTATTACTTTTTGGAGGTAAAAAAATTCCTGAACTGATGAAAGGTTTAGGTCAAGGGGTAAAGGAGTTTAAAGATGCTTCTAAAACCAATCCTGAAGAGGAGAAAAAGACCGAAGAAAAGAATAACTAATCACGCTTATGTACAATTCGTTCGCTGAAGTAAAGTCTGCGCTTGCTTCGGGTGTATCTGTTTTTGACCTTGTCGAAACAAGCATCTCCCGAATCCACGCACATGCGGAGTTGAATGCTTTTTTAGAGGTGTTCGAAGAATCGGCTCGCGAACAAGCCCGTCTTGTTGATCAGAAAATTGCTGCTGGAACGCAAGGTCGTCTGGCAGGAATGATCATAGGCCTGAAAGACAACCTTTGTTACAAAGGACATAAAGTCAGTGCCTCATCCAAAATTCTTCACGGTTTTGAATCGCTCTTCACGGGAACGGCCGTTCAACGACTTCTTGATGAGGACGCAATCATTATTGGTCGCTTAAACTGCGACGAATTTGCCATGGGAAGCTCGAATGAAAATTCGGCCTATGGCCCCGTAAGAAATCCAATCAATACTTCAAAAGTTCCTGGTGGTTCCTCGGGTGGTTCTGCCGCCGCAGTAGCTGCTGGACTTTGTACCGCCGCACTTGGAAGTGATACTGGTGGGTCGATTCGTCAGCCCGCGTCATTTACAGGAACAGTAGGTTTGAAACCGAGTTACGGGCGAATCAGCCGCCATGGACTTATTGCCTATGCGTCATCGTTCGATCAAATCGGTCCAATCACCACAACAGTGGAGGATGCTGCGCTGCTCCTTGAAATCATGTCTGGAAAAGATGAGTTTGATTCAACCGTGTCCTCAAGACCTGTTGAGGATTATACTCAGCTTACAGCACCTGCGAAGAAACGCATAGCCGTCATCAAGGAAACCCTTGAAATGGAAGGCATGGACAAGGAGATCGAAGCAAGTGTTCGCGGATTAATTCAAACATTAAAGGCGGAAGGTCATGAGGTTGAGGAGGTGTCATTTCCTTACCTGGACTACATGGTGCCGACCTATTATGTCTTGACAACGGCAGAAGCCTCCTCCAATTTGTCGCGCTTTGATGGTGTGCACTTTGGTCACCGCAGTGCTGTAGCTCAAGGGGTTGAAGCAACGTATAAGAAATCAAGAACGGAAGGATTTGGTCCTGAAGTGAAACGCCGCATCATGACGGGGACATTCGTGTTGTCGCATGGGTATTACGACGCCTACTACACAAAAGGACAAAAGGTTCGTCGTGTGTTGCGCGATAAAACGAACGAAATTTTCCAATCCTACGATTTGGTTTTGATGCCAACAACACCGGCTACAGCGTTTGAATTGAACGCCGTGAAAGATCCAATCCAAATGTATTTGCAAGATATTTTTACGGTTCACGCAAACCTTACCGGTAACCCCGCTATTTCCATTCCTTTCGGAACTCATAGCGACGGAATGCCCTATGGCGTGCAAGTGATGGCAACACATTTTGCGGAAAAGGAACTGCTCGAATTTTCAGCTTACTTGACTCAATTTGCCGGATGAAAAAGCTGCTGTTAGGAATCATAATCGTGCTCGGTGCTACAGTTAGTGCCTTTGCTCAACGCCCAGCCCACTTGGTGCGTCCTTCTGATTCCCTAAATACAGACGCCTTCATCAATACTGTAGAACAAAGCCTTCGCTTGTTTTATGTCGAGTATGTCGGTCAAAAAAATTACGATTCCATCATGCAAGTGCTCAACTATGAGCCTGGAACAGTGCCTTCCTTTTCGGATGAGGTGTATTGTGAGCGTTTGGAAAAGATGAATGAAATGAGCCCGTTTCATCTGGATTGCAATTCAATTACCTTATCGACGATTCGCTTTTTTGCGGCAAATCGCCGTGGATTTGCGAAAGTGGTGTTGGGAAGGTCGGCGCTTTACTTTGACCTCTTCGAAGAGAAGTTGGCCGAATACGGTTTGCCGATTGAACTGAAATACCTTGCTGTCATTGAAAGTGGCTTGCGTCCGCAGGTCAAGTCTCGCGCTGGAGCCCTTGGTTTGTGGCAGTTTATGTACAAGACCGGCTTGTACTTCGGCTTGAAAGAGAATTCATACATCGACGAACGCATGGACCCGGTGGCGTCAACCGATGCTGCGTGTCGCTATTTTCGACAATTGTATGGCATTTATGGGGACTGGAATTTAGTGCTTGCGGCTTACAATGCAGGTCCAGGAAACGTGAACAAAGCCATTCGTCGAAGTGGTAACAAAACGACCTATTGGGATGTGCGTCCATACCTGCCAAGTGAAACGCAAGGATATGTACCGAACTTTATTGCAGCAGCTTATTTGTTGAACTACCATGCTGAACACAACATCATTCCTGTAGTAGCCAAAGTGCACAACGCACAGTTGGATACTATGTGCCTTTCTCAAGGGGTACACATGGCTACAATTTCGAAGTTGGTCAACTGGGACCAAGAAGACATTAAAGCGCTAAACCCCGTATATAAAACAACCTATATTCCACATACTCAACCCAACCAGTGCATTACTGGACCACTTGAAAAAATTGGTCTCTTGGTAAGTATGGAAGATAGTTTATACGCATTAGAAAAAGCACTGCATGCGCCAGTGATCATTCAACCGATCATTGTAAATCCAACACCAGCAGATTCCTCCGACACCTTGGCTGGGGGCACAACACCACCAAGCCCTGTGGCAAATTACATTTACCACAAAGTGAGTGCAGGTGAAACGATGAACTCCATCGCAACAAAGTATGGCGTAACCATTGAGAAAATCATGGAGTGGAATGCGTTGAAAACTACCAACATTTATGTGGGTCAGCGCCTTCAGCTGCTTACAGGTGCGGGAGGGACAACTCAAACACAAACCCAACAGCAAACACCTCCAGCACCAGTCAAGAAATATTACAATGTAAAGTCTGGAGATACCTTCTCCAAAATTGCCCAACGCCACGGATTGTCTCAGGCTCAATTGTCCAAATTGAACCCAGGTGTGAATATCAATAAACTGACGGTCGGTCAGCGTCTTCGAGTGAAATAAATTTGCCCGATAATTGCAGGTGCGCCGCAAAAAAAATTAGACCATGAAAACACGACTGATACTGCTCTTCGCTTCTTTTTCCCTGCTTTTAACCCTTGGCTGTGAGCTGAGTACGAAGCGCTTTTCCTCACAGGGACTCACTGTAACAGGTAATATCGGAGAAGTTCTTGTGGTGTGTGATAAGGGCATTTGGGATTCCCAGATTAAAAATTACCTCGATACAGGTTTGACGCGTTGGATCATGCCGTATTTTCCAGACGTAGCGACCTTTGAACTGGTACACAAAACTCCAGAGCTTTTCGATCAAGGTGTGAAACGATTTAGAAACACACTTTTTATTACCATCGACCCTGAATTTAAAGGGGAAAAAGCCCGTATCGAAAAACGCATGAACGTTTGGGCGCATGGTCAAATTGTGATTGACATCATCGGGAAAGATTACAATCAAGTGCTGTCTGTTTGTGCCGAAGGTTTAGATGCCGTGCATGCCGAATTTGATCAGATGGAGTGGAAACGCATTCTTCGAAACTTTAGCAGCGAAGAAAATGTGAATGTGGACAAGGAAATCAAAAAGAACTTTGGATTGAAATTGGCCCTTCCGGATGGAGCAAAAATTGTCACCAAACGCGCGAATTTTTACCGCATTGAATTTCCAAGTGCCTCTCGCCCAATTGAATTTGTGGGCACCGGAACACAAGATGAGGGAACGGTATATTCGGGATTGATGATTTACCAATACGATTTCAGTGACTCAAGTCAATTCATTTTGGAAAATCTACTGAAGGCACGCGATACGATGTTGAAGTACAATGTACCGCACGAAACAGAGGGACTTTACATGGGGACGCAATATGCAAAAATGGTCTATCCTGAAGGAAATACCATGAGCAACATGAAAGGCACCTTAAAAGGATATGAAATGCGCGGAATGTTTGTGTTTACGGGAAGACCGGTGCACAGCACTGGAGGTGCATTTTGGTCCTTCCACTTTGTGCATCCCAACAAAAAGAAAATGATGTGTGTGAGCGGCTATGTAGACGCACCTTCAACAACCAGTTGGACACATCCTCTGCGTGAAATTCAAGCGATCCTGAAAAGTGTAGTGCTGGACTAATGAGAATCAGCGCCACCATCATTACGCTCAATGAAGAACGAAACATCGCTCGATGTATTCAATCCTTGTTGCCAGTTGTGGATGAGATCGTGGTACTTGATGCACATTCGACAGACCGCACTGTAGAAATAGCAAGTGCACTTGGCGCAAAAGTTCTTGTCAAAGAGTGGATGGGCTATTCCGCCTCGAAGAATTATGTCAACGAGCAAACGACATGTGAGTACATCCTTTCCATCGATGCAGATGAATCGCTTGATGAAGAACTGAAACATGAAATTTTACGGATAAAAACCAATCCACAGAAGAAAATTTACAGCTTAAATCGCTTGACAAATTATTGTGGGAAATGGATCCGTCATTCTGGCTGGTATCCCGATGTTAAAGTCCGTCTATTTCCCCGTATAGGAACAAGATGGGTGGGTGAGTTTGTGCATGAAGAATTGGCCTTTGACCGTGAAATGGATGTTGAACAGTTGAAAGGACATTTGGAGCATTATTCGTACTACAACTTTGTGGAACACCGTCAACGCGCTGACAAATACTCGTTACTGACTGCTCGAAAGATGCATGAACAAGGAAAAAAAGCGAGTCTGTTAAAACCTTATTTAAGCGCTGCAGGACGATTTTTCGCAATGTATGTCATTAAATTGGGTGTCTTGGATGGTGCCATGGGTTGGAAGATTGCTACGATATCTGCTGCATCGAATGTCGTGAAGTATAAAGAACTAAGGAGATTGAACCGTGAAAACGCCGCTTGACATACAACGAATCATCATTTCGCGAACTGATAGTATTGGGGACGTAATCCTCACCTTACCGATGTGTGCGTGGTTGAAATCGCAGTTTCCAACATGTACCCTTATTTTTCTCGGAAAAGCATATACCAAACCAGTTGTTGACAGTTATTCAGCAGTTGATGAATTCGTGGACTGGCAGGAAATTGAAGCCTTGCCAAGTGCCGCTAAGGTTGCACGTTTGGCTGAATTGAATGCGGATGCCATTGTCCATGTTTTTCCGGTCAAAGAGATTGCTTCACTGGCAAAAAAGGCAAAAATACCCATGCGGATTGGTACCTC
>JBDKGB010000146.1:0-7483 GCA_039798485.1 Bacteroidota bacterium | reverse complement strand
GGATATTCCACTGCAAAAAGTTCTTTTGGAAATCCACCAAAGTCATGAATGGTCTGTGGTTTGTCCATCGCGGTGACAAATGTTCCATTCGTAAGCCAGTGTGCCGAGATGCACAAAACGGCTTTTGGTTTTTCAATTTCACCGGCCAATTTTTTCCAGTAGCGCGAAAAATCGTTGTCTTCAATGCCATTCATGGGTGAACCATGTCCGACAAAGAGCACGGGCATGGTCGAGTCCGTTTCAGTGAACGATCGAATTAATGTATCAATCATACCAAATGAGGTAATTACGGAAGCCCCTCCAAGAATGCGGAGAAAGTCAAAACGTTTCATAAATCAATTCATCGCGCCATACTGCACATACAGCAGGATTTGGTTTTCTTGGGAGGCATCAAGCTTCGCTTCTTTGGCCATAGGAGGAACAATTTTTGCCCATTGGGCTTTGCTGTATTGCGATGGATGCGGAAGGTCATGGCATTTGCCACAGTTGTTATCAAAAAGTGTTTTCCCTTCTAGATATTTTACTTCAGGTTTTGTTTCTGTCTGTTCCTTTACTGGAGTAACTTCTTGTTCTACAACAACTTTTGGTGCGCAAGAGGAAATGATTGCCGTTAGGGTTGCGAATGCTATAATCGTTTTTTTCATTGGATTTCAATTTTTTCAATGGTTACTGTGGTGATACCTTGTCGCACAAAATTAAGCTTTTTTGCTGCCTTGAGCGAAAGGTCAATGATGCGCGGGGAACTTTTACTCATTCGGTCATTTATTTTAACAATAACACTAGAGTCGTTACTTAAATTCTTTACCACGACCCGTGTGCCAAAGGGAAGTGTTTTGTGCGCTGCGGTGAGGCTATCCTGACGAAAAACTTCACCCGAGGAGGTCCTTCTGCCTTCAAATGCGGATGAGTAATAGCTGGCTTTTCCTTGTTCAAGCACTTGTTGAACGGTGAAAGAAATCAAGAAAAGAGCGCAAATGGCGATGAGATAATTCTTCATGAAACGCTAAATTTGTCGGACAAGATAGGCAAACTCGCCGTAGACTGCACCATTTTACGTTCATAAAGACACAACATTCATGGAAAAAAGCACCTTCATTCTCAATCATAGTAGCCTCAATAAGCGGTCTGTCGACAATACCCTCCAACTGCTAGATTCTGGTGCGACGGTGCCATTCATTGCCCGCTACCGCAAGGAGATGACTGGCGCTTTGGATGAGGTGGAGATTGCTGCGGTTCGTGATTTGGCAAAAAAACACGATGATCTACTTGCACGTCAAAAAACGATTCTTTCCTCAATTGATGAACAAGGGAAATTAACCCCGGAGCTGAAAGCGAAGGTGGAAGGATGTTTCGATACCATCGAATTGGAAGACATGTATTTGCCTTACAAGCAGCGTAAGCAAACGCGTGGGGATAAAGCCAAGAAGTTGGGATTGGAGCCCTTGGCTAAGATGATCATGTCTCAGCGTGGTGGTGATCCCGAGCAAATGGCAGAGCGCTTTGTAAAAGGGGATGTGGAGGATGAAGCTTCGGCGATTCAAGGCGCGATGGATATCATAGCCGAATGGATCAACGAAAGTGCGCCAGCTCGAGCACGTGTGCGTCAGCTATTTGCCCGTAGGGCGGTATTGCAATCGAAAATGGTGAAGGGAAAAGAAGAGGAGGGAGCGAAATACCGCGATTACTTTGATTTTTCTGAACCATTGTATAAATGTGCCTCTCACCGTTACTTGGCCTTGATCAGGGCGGAACGTGAAGGATTTTTATCGTTAAAAGCACAACCTACATCCGAAGAAGCAATTGAGCAACTAGAGCGGTTTTTTGTTCGGGGGAATGATGCCTGTTCGTCTGTTGTTGCCGCGACATGCAAGGAGGCTTACAAGCGCTTGATGTGTCCTTCCTTGGAAAATGAATTGATGAACGAATACAAGTCGAAGGCAGATTTGGAGGCGATTAAAGTTTTTTCGTCGAACCTCCGTCAATTGTTGTTGGCTGCACCTGTAGGTTCAAAACGTGTGTTGGCGATTGATCCCGGATTTCGAACGGGTTGTAAAGTTGTCTGTTTGAATGAATCGGGGGATTTGTTGACAAACGTGACCATTTATCCGCATGCGCCTCAGAATGAATCCTCCCAGGCACAAGCAAAAATTGCGCAATTGGTGCAAGCCTACAAAATCGAAGTCATTGCCATCGGTGACGGAACTGCGGGAAGAGAAACAGAGGCATTTATCAAACGGATTCGCTTTGACAGAGACTTGGAGGTCTATTCGGTACGCGAAGATGGAGCTTCCATTTATTCGGCCAGTTCCATTGCACGAAAAGAGTTTCCTGATTACGATGTGACTGTTCGTGGATCGGTTTCGATTGGCCGTCGCTTGATGGATCCATTGGCGGAATTGGTGAAAATTGATCCGAAATCGGTGGGTGTTGGACAGTACCAGCACGAGGTGGATCAAGCCGCTTTGAAACATGCCTTGGACGATGTGGTCGTTTCGTGCGTGAATACCGTTGGGGTAGATTTGAATACTGCATCGCCGTATTTGTTGGGCTATGTTTCAGGACTGGGCCCAGCTTTGGCCGAAAGTATTGTGGCGCACCGCTCTGAAATTGGTGGATTTACCTCGCGCTCAGAACTGAAAAAAGTGAAGCGCTTGGGAGATAAGGCTTTTGAACAGGCTGCTGGTTTTTTGCGTGTTCGGGATGGGGAAAATCCGTTGGACAATTCTTCATTGCACCCCGAAACGTATCCTTTGGTGAATAAAATTGCCAAGAAACTGAAAGTAGATTTAAAGGAGCTGAATGGGAATGATGAGCTCTTGAAATCCATTGCGCGCGCTGACTTTCCTGAAATCGATCAGTACACCTTCGAGGACATCATCAAAGAATTGAAAAAACCGGGACGCGATCCACGAAAGAAGGCCAAAGTATTGGAATTTGATGCGCGTATTCGCACGATTGATGATTTGAAAGTGGGGATGGTGCTCCCAGGAATTGTGACGAATGTGACTGATTTTGGCGCTTTTGTGAACATTGGGATCAAAGAAAACGGACTGATTCATAAGTCAAACTTGGCAAGCACCTATGTAGATCAACCGTCAAAATTTATTTCCTTGCACGAACATGTCGAAGTGCGCATCTTGGAAATTGATGCTCCACGAAAACGTGTCGGATTACAGCGCGTTACTGATGAGAAATAAAAAAAAGATAGTACATTCGCAACGCAAAGACAATTTTGTGCGTCTAAGCCAAACTAAAACCAAACACATGAAAAAAATTCTATTCTCGCTGTCATTTATATTTATGACCGTTTTGGCATTCGCTCAGAATGCAATCATTACTCAAAATACTTCTGGTCCAGCGGCTTGCGATGGTACTGCAATGATAGATTCTTCATTAGTTGCGACGAATGAAGTTTGGATGGGAACGGGGGTTGTGCTTCAACAAGGCGGAAATTCAATTTCTGGTTTGTGCGCGGGTAACTACTCAGTAACATTTACAACGGCCAATGGAAATATGACGTTGACCTTTACCATCGGTTCAGGTACATTTAATCCGTGTGCAAACTTTGTAACTACATCGACTTCAACAGATGCGACAAATTCATTTTTGTGTGACGGAACAATAACTGTTACAGCAGTTGGTGGTTCAGCACCTTATACGTATACATGGTCGAATGCCGTTACAACTGGCCCCATTCTTACAGGTTTGTGTACAGGGACTTACACGGTTTGCGTTACAGATGTGAACGGTTGTGTAAGCTGCAGCGATGCAACAGTAACTGATGCTTCAGCGCCAATCGATTCAGTGCTTGTGTTTACAAACAACAGCTTCCCGAACGGAACAATCGCGGATTCATTGAACACAACGATCATCAATGATTGCGGATTTACGTATGCCGATGCAGATTCAGCAGCCATTACAAACTTCTACACGACAAGTGCCGATTCAATCTCTGCAGTATGGACTGTATGGGGGAATGGTGGAACGGTGATCGCGCAATACACTGTGGGTTATGGAATTATAAATCCAATCAATGGAGGAATTTACGGTGCAACATTGATCTTGTTCTGTCCACAGAAACAAAATGGTGTGAATACGATTGTCATCAACGATCAAGTGCTCTTCGGTTCGGCTGGCATCATTGAAATGAACACTGCAGGATTGGTGGTTGTTAATCCATTCGGAAACACATTGAACGTTTCTTTTGGTCAAGAATTAAACGGAACTGTTGCCTTGATTGACATGGCAGGACGTATCGTAAAAACAGCGAATTTGGAACAAGCGGTTTCTATGTCAATGAACACAGAAGCTGTTTTGTCTGGAACATATTTCGTGGTAATCAATTCTTCTAAAGGAATGATGACCATGAAAGTGATTAAATAAATAATTCATCCGTCTGAAAAGGGTCTACTTCGGTAGGCCCTTTTTTGTTTTTAATGGGGTCAATGAAAGCGTGAAATCAAGGAAATAATCGGTCTTATGTCGAGAGGCCCTCATTTGTACTTACCTTTGCACCTCATTTCAGAATCTCCTTTTGTCAACCAAAATTATTTTCTGACAAAAATTATACATGAATTTTAACGAATTAAACATCATTCAGCCCATTCTCAAGGCAATTGAGGAAGAGGGCTACACAACACCTACACCCATTCAGGAACAAGCGATACCGAAAGTGCTGAACGGAAATGATTTACTCGGCTGTGCGCAGACGGGAACAGGAAAAACAGCCGCATTCTCCATTCCAATCCTACAGTTGATTGGTGCGCATGGTGAACAAACGGGTAAACGAAAAATCAAATCATTGATCTTGACGCCAACACGCGAACTTGCGATTCAAATCGGGGAAAGCTTGCGTGCGTATGGACGTCACATGAAATTACGAAGCACAGTCATTTTTGGCGGTGTAAATCAAAACCCACAGGTCAATCAACTTCAACAAGGAGTGGACATACTTGTGGCTACGCCAGGTCGTTTGCTCGACTTGATGATGCAAGGATACATTTCCTTGAAAGACTTGGAAATCTTTGTACTCGATGAAGCGGACCGCATGCTTGATATGGGATTCATTCACGATGTCAATAAAGTGATCCGTGCATTGCCAGACAACCGACAGAACTTGTTCTTCTCGGCAACGATGGCACCAGAAATCATGAAATTGGCAGCGTCTATTTTGCGTGATCCAATCAAAGTTGAAGTGACACCGGTTTCTACAACAGCAGAAATTATTGGTCAGTCGCTTTATTTTGTGGACAAGAACAACAAGCCGAATTTGCTTTTTGATGTCTTGAATGAACAATCTGCAGAATCGGTATTGGTATTTACCCGCACAAAACATGGTGCAGACCGTGTGGCGAAATATCTTGTGAAAAACGGAATTAAGTCGGATGCCATCCATGGTAACAAATCGCAAAACCACCGTCAACGGGCATTGAATAACTTCAAGGACCGTTCAATCCGCGTGTTGGTAGCGACGGACATCGCCGCACGAGGAATTGATGTGGAGTTGATGGAGTTGGTCATCAATTACGAATTGCCGAATATTCCAGAAACGTATGTTCACCGTATCGGACGAACTGGGCGCGCTGGTAACCTAGGAAATGCAATTTCATTTTGTGATTACGAAGAGAAGGCGTATTTGAAGGACATCGAAAAGTTGATCCATCAAACGATTCCTGTCATTGAGGGACATCCATATCCAATGGAAGTGTTTGAAATCATCAAGAAAGAACGCACTGTTCGACCACCTCGCAACAAGCCAAGTGAGAAAAAATCACCGAAGCCAACAGCTGAACAAAAAGTAGATTCCGCAAAGAAAAAAGGGAAGAAAACGTGGTTCGGAAAGCGTGACCGATATTAATGAATTGGAATAGAGTTGGGTGTCTTGTTTGGAGATACTCAACTCAATTTGCGATAAATCATTCCTTTTTCTACCATCAAGGTAGAGTCAACATTGTTCGTGTATAGTGAACCTGTCCCCAAACCTTGGGGTAGCCCATTGTCATATTCTCCTGCAAGTTGACAAATCACCTCCAGTCCAACGTTTGATTCTAAGGCTGAGGTCATCCACCACTGAATGTGTCGTTCCTGCGCCAATTGAATCCATTCTTGCGTTCCTGAAATACCACCGTGTAAACTCGGCTTTAGGATAATGTACTGCGGTCGAATGTGCTCCAACACGTGAATTTTTTCATTTCTATCGGTAATCCCAATCAATTCTTCGTCCAGCGCAATCGGTATGGGTGTATTCCTACACAAGCGCGTCATGGCAGCATGTTGTCCTGCTAGAATCGGCTGTTCAATTGAATGAATGTCCAATGCCGCCAATTTTTCAAGAATTTCCTTGGCACTGTTTTCATCAAAAGCACCATTTGCATCGACCCGTAAGGTAATTTCGCCTGCTGAATAACGATTTCGAATTCCTTTAAGTAAGGCCAGTTCCGTTTCAATCCCGATGGCACCAATTTTCATTTTGATGGTGGTGAATCCCGAAGCCAATTTCTCTTCGATTTGAGCAAGCATCGATTGTTCATCGCCCATCCAAATCAATCCGTTGATGGGAATTTTTTGCTCTCCGCGGGCAAAGGCATTGGCAAAATAGATGCGATGTCCGCCATGCTTCAAATCCAAGATTGCCGATTCGATACCAAACAAGATCGAAGGATAGGGCTGTAAAGCGTGGCGTAGATCTTCGTTCCAACCATGTTCCAATTGTGACAAGAAATGATGGATTGTCTGCTCAAATTCCTCCAATGAAACATATTCAGGGGATAGCCCTTCAATAACACTTATTTCGCCAATTCCTTCTTTTGTGCCATCCGAAATGCGCACAAACCAACTTTGTTTTTCCGTCATCACGCCGCGACTCGTTCCAGCTGGAACCTTGAAGTGAAGCGGGTAGTGTTGGAGAGAAGTTCTCATTTGTGAATTAAGAGTTAAGAATTAAAAATTAAGAATGAAAAATTGAGAATGACGAGCTACAAAGAGCAAATAAAGGTAAGAATATCCCAATTGATTACATTTGTTAAATCGCATAAATCGCAAAGCGTCAAATTCCGAATTGCGCAGCATCAAATTCCAAATTCCCGCAGGGATCAAATTCTAAACTACCAATCCAATCGCTGTAAGCAAGGCCAACGCAAATGTAGAGAGTGCCACCTTCTTCAATTCGGGGTCAAAATCTTTAGGATTCTTGGTTTGCATGACTTTTCGAACATGGATGATTAACACAACACCAGGCAGGAGCCCAAGGAACGCCATGTCATGGTGCAATTCACTCACGAAGTAGAGGTGCAGTCCCAATGCGATAATGATCAGAAGAGTGTGGTAGAATTTAGCAAAATCACCTCCCATCAAAACAACCAAGGTGCGTTTTCCAGATGCCGCATCGTTCACCCGATCGCGCATGTTGTTCAAGTTCAAAACGGCTGTGCTGAGCAATCCAATGGTTGTTGCGGGTAACATCAAACTCCAATCAAGACTTTTG
>JBDKGB010000145.1:0-2760 GCA_039798485.1 Bacteroidota bacterium | reverse complement strand
TTCTTTGCTATGGTTTTTAATGATTTGAGTTGCCCCTCGGTCAATTCTCGTGGGGTATTGTCGATGACACACAGTGTTCCAAGGGCGAAGTTGTCTTCGTCGACAATCGGCACGCCGGCGTAAAACACAAAATTGGCTTCCCCGGTCACAAAGGGGTTGTCAGAAAACCGATCGTCTTCATGCGCATTGGAAACAATCATAGTTTCCAATGGTGTGTTGATGGCATGAGCACAGAAAGAAACATCTCTAGGAGTTTCTTCAACTGTAAACCCATGTTTTGATTTAAACCATTGACGGTGCTCATCAATCAGTGTTACCGCGGCGATTGGCGTTCCACAAATCTGCGCAGCAAGTTCTGTAAGTTCGTCGAATTCAACTTCAGAAAGTGTATCCAGAAGATGATAACTTTTCAGTGCTGCGACGCGTTCAGCATCATGAATTGGTATTACAGGCGGTATCATGCGATTGCTTCCCAAGTAATGTGGAACACATGACAATCCTCAGTGTTCTCGCGTTCGTGTATTTGTTTGATCGTTACGGAAAGATTGAATCGTTTTGCCAAGCCCTTGATGAGTCCAAAAATCATTGGAACCATACCTTCACGATGAGAGCGGTATTCAAGTTCAACGGAATTTTCGGTTTCATTGCGTGTTGAGAATTGTGGCGGCATCAATCCTGGCATCAGGTTGTTGATGCGGTAATGCAACATGTCGAGGTTGTCCAAAAATTCCACAAAGGTGTTTCCAGTCAAGGACATCAAATCACCATAGCCTTCATCAGCTGTGTATAAAATCCAATATTCGCCAAAGGCCTCAAGTATGTCCGCTGCGTCGGCTTTTAGGATTTCCGAAGCGTGGCGGACCAACGAATAGGTCAATGCATCAGGGTAGGGATTCATGCCCACAAAATCTTCGTCGTAAAAATCTGCACGGTGACAAATCTCTTTCCAGATTTCTTCACCATGGTTCGTAATTACCAAGTCTTTGATTGCCTTATTTACCAGTCCGTACATGTGCGTTTATTTTTTTTTACCAAAAGCACCCTAAATTACAATGAAATATCGCCACAGCCAAACATTCAGCGGAATCCACGCTCGATTGCGTATTTTTGCAGAGGCATCAACCCAAAAAAATAACCTGTTAACGATTACCGCCACAAATGACTTCACGCTCGAATCAAACAACCGATCACGATCCATTTTTGGCCTTGCGCTACCGCGAATTTAAGTACTTCTTGGCCAATAAATTCTTTCTCACGATTGGCATTCAAATGCAAAATGTGATTGTTGGCTGGCAAGTGTACGAATGGACGCACGATGTAATGGCACTCGGATTAATTGGTCTTGCCGAAGCGATTCCTTTTATCATTACCTCACTTTTTTCAGGACATGTGGCCGACACATTCAACCGCAAAAAAATCATTTTGCTGTTTACGGGCTTGTTTGTACTCATGACCACAGGATTACTTTTCATGTCGATGTACGCCGGTGTTGTTTATGATCGGTTTGGAACAATTCCCATCTATGTTGCCGTATGTCTGGTCGGTGTGATTCGAGGTTTTTTGTCTGCTGCTTTTCCGTCTATTCTTGCGCAAATTGTTCCACGTAAGGCCTATGGAAATGCGGCCACTTGGAATAGCTCCGTCTGGCACATCGCTGCCGTTGTTGGGCCAGCATTTGCGGGACTTTTAATTGCATTGGGGTATTCCACAGCCTACCTCATTGACTTGTTTTTCATCGTGCTCTCCTTTGTAGCGTTTTTGTTCATCACCAATCGACCTGTGGAAGCCAAAAAACAAAGCGAGACCATGTATGAAAGTATCCGTGCGGGAATTCATTTTGTGTTTAGCAATCAATTGATTCTTGGAGCGCTTTCCTTGGATTTGTTTGCTGTGCTCTTTGGTGGAGCAGTAGCCTTATTGCCTGCGTTTTCAGATAAAATTTTACACATGGGTTCGGTCGAACTTGGATTCCTTCGTGCCGCTCCAGCCATAGGTGCAACGATCATGGCATTGATCATTGCGTATCGTCCAGTTGGAAAAAAAGCAGGTCGATCACTCTTTATTTCGGTGGCTGCGTTTGGTGCAGCAACCGTTCTTTTTGGCTTGAGTGAAACGTTTTGGGCCGCATTTTTCTGTTTGCTGTTGACAGGTGCCTTTGACAATGTGAGTGTGGTGATTCGTCACACCATTTTGCAGCTTTCCACACCCGACAGCATGCGCGGGAGAGTATCTGCAGTGAATGGTATTTTTATTGGCTCATCCAATGAAATTGGGGCGTTTGAATCTGGTGCAACAGCCGATTTTATGGGCATTCGAAGGGCGATTGTGTTTGGTGGAATCATGACGGTGTTGGTTGTAGCCACTACGGCGAGGATGGCACCCAAACTGAGAAAATTGGACATGCAGGACTTGGAAGAGCCTACAGCGTAACGATCACGGAATCAGCATCGATTCGACATGAATATTCGCGAAGGTTTGCCGTTGCTGGTGGATTTTTAACTTGACCATCTAAAGTGAAAGAGCTGCCGTGCGCATTGCAAAAAAATCCTGTTCGTGTGGCAACAAGTGGGTTGGCTTGGTGTGAGCACTGCATCTCAAAAGCCTTGAAATGATTTTCAGCCAATTGAACAACGGCAATATCAAATTCAGATGAAGCATTTCGGATCAGAACAAGTTGGTTTTCTGCTGTGAATAGCATTCGAGCAACCTGTATGTCACCAGCCTTCACATCCGTTTTGATGGACATCAATGGGGCACAAC